>NZ_JADKMA010000022.1 GCF_017676365.1 Streptomyces oryzae | reverse complement strand
GCTGTGCTCGATGGGAACAGGCGTCGCATGCGCGCAGTGTGGCACGGCGCACGCCCGGCGGGCCGCACGCCCGCGGGCGCCTGCCGACTAGCATGACAATCGTGTCAACGACCGAAGCGCAGATATCCGAGACCGGCACCGGCCCCGACGCGACCGGCGGGCCCGGCGACGCGTCCGGCGTCTCCGGCGCGCCCCTCGCGCCCGCGCCCGTCGCCCTCACCGCACGCGAGCCGCACGTTCCGGCCGACCAGCTGGTGGCCGAGATGGTGCCGCCTCCGCGCTTCGACGGTGTGCGCTTCGCCAGCTACATACCCGACCCCGCGCAGCCGAGCCAGACCGAGGCGGTACGCGTGCTCGGCGCCTTCGCGGAGGGTCTTGGCGGCGGACAGCGGCCCGGCGGCAGCGGCAGCGGGCCGAAGGGCTGGTTCCGCCGGGTGCCGAAGCAGTCGCGGCGGAGCGCTCCGGCCGGACCCCGCGGGGTGTATCTGGACGGCGGCTACGGCGTCGGCAAGACGCACCTGCTCGCCTCCCTGTGGCACGCGGCGCCCGCCGCCCCGCAGCGCAAGGCGTTCGGCACCTTCGTCGAGCTGACCAACCTGGTGGGCGCGCTGGGCTTCCAGCAGACCGTGCGTACCCTCAGCGACCACCAGCTGCTGTGCATCGACGAGTTCGAGCTGGACGACCCCGGCGACACGGTGCTGGTCTCCAGCCTGCTGGCGAAGCTGGTGGAGAACGGGGTCGCGCTGGCGGCGACGTCGAACACGCTGCCGGGCAAACTGGGCGAGGGGCGGTTCGCCGCGGCGGACTTCCTGCGGGAGATCCAGGGTCTGTCCGCGCACTTCCGCACCCTGCGCATCGACGGCGAGGACTACCGGCACCGCGGACTGCCCGAGGCGCCCGAGCCGTACGCCGACGACGAGGTCACCCGCGCCGCGCACCAAATACCCGGCGCCTCGCTGGACGACTTCCCCGCGCTGCTGGCCCACCTCTCGCGCGTCCACCCGAGCCGCTACGGAGCCCTGGTCAGGGACGTACGGGCGGTCTGTCTCACGGGGCTGACGCCGGTTCCCGACCAGTCGACGGCGCTGCGCCTGGTGGTGCTCGCCGACCGGCTCTACGACGGCGAGGTGCCCGTGCTGGCCTCGGGCGTGGCCTTCGACAAGCTGTTCAGCGAGGACATGCTCAAGGGCGGTTACCGCAAGAAGTACTTCCGGGCCATCTCCCGGCTCACCGCGCTCGCCCGGGACGGCGGCGAACTGACGGCGCCCTGAGGCGAACTGACGATCTCCTGATCCGGTTCGTGTCTGTTGTGTCCTGAGCGGTGTGCGGGCACTGGTGCGCGTGATACACACGCTTGGTCACCTGTCCGCCACCAGGGGAGAGTGCCCATGCCCACGACCCGACGCGAAGTGCTGGCAAGAACCGGAGCCGCTGGGGCGGCAGTCGCCTTCAGCGGCGCGCTCTCGGAACTGTTCACGGGGACCGCCGCGGCCCAGGCCACCGGCGGCAGCGGGGGCTACGGCCCGCTGGTCCCCGACCCCGACGGGCTGCTCGATCTGCCCAAGGGCTTCCGCTACACGGTGCTCTCCCGCGAGGGCGACCCGCTGCGTTCCGGCGAGGGCAAGGTGCCCAGCAACTGCGACGGGATGGCCGCCTTCGCCGGGCGCCGGGGCCACACCTGGCTGGTGCGCAACCACGAGAACCGGATGGACGGCCGGGTCCCCGTCCCCACCGTGGAGGGGCTGACCTACGACCCCGCGGCCAAGGGCGGCTGCACCGTCCTCGAAGTGGACAACGACAGCGGCGACTACGGCGACTACGGCGACTACGGCGACTACGGCGACTACAAGGTGCTGACCGAACGCGTCGGCATCGCGGGCACCTCCACCAACTGCGCGGGCGGACCGAGCCTCTGGGGGACCTGGCTGACCTGTGAGGAGACCGAGTTCAAGGCCGGTGAGGAGGGCTACACCAAGGACCACGGCTTCATCTTCGAGGTCGGCTTCGACCCCCGCCGCCCCACCTCCGTCGAGCCGCTGACGGCGATGGGCCGCTTCCAGCACGAGGCGGTCGCCTTCGACCCCGGCACGGGCGTGGTGTACGAGACGGAGGACGCCTTCGACAAACCCTTCGGCCTCTTCTACCGCTTCCTGCCGAAGAAGCCCAAGGGCGGTTACGGGTCGCTGCACGCGGGCGGCACGCTGGAGGCCATGCGGGTGCCGGGCGTACCCGATCTGTCCGCCGTCACCGAGACGGGCACCTCCTTCGACGGCATCGAATGGGTCGAGGTTCCCGATCCGCTCGCCAAGGAAACCCCCGTCCGCCTCCAGGACTTCGGCAAGGGCGGCATCACCCACGCGCAGAAGCTGGAGGGGTGCTACTGGGGCGGCTCCTGCGTCTACTTCGTCTCCAGCTACGCGCGCAGCGAGGAGGGCTCGCAGCGGGACCACTTCGGCCAGGTCTGGCGCTACGACCCGCGGCGCCGCCGCCTCACCCTCGTCATCATCTTCGGCCCGGACACCGATGTGCAGCTCCCGGGCGAGGAGCCGGACAACATCTGCCTCGCCCCCAGTGGCGGGCTGATGGTCTGCGAGGACGGCGAGGGCGCACAGCACGTCTTCGGCCTCACCCGGCAGGGCAAGGTCTACCCGATGGCCCGGGGCGCCCAGAACATCGGCACCCCGGAGGAGCCCGCGTGGGGTGAGTTCGCGGGGGTGACCTTCGCCCCCGACGGCCGCACCATGTACGTCAACTGCTATACGCCGGGTACGACGTTCGCGGTCACGGGGCCCTGGAAGCACTGAGCCGCAACCCGGCGTACCCCTCTCACTCCCGCCGGGCGGCCACGGCGCAGGCGGCGGTGGCGGCGAGAGCCGCCACCGCCACCGCGCCCAGCAAGGCCGCCCACGGCAGCTGCACCTCTCCCCGGGCCGAGCCGCTGACCAGCCCGGTGACCGCCGCGTTGGCCGGGGAGGCTCCGAGTGCGAGAGCCGCCACGCTGCCCAGCAGGGTGGCGGCCACCGCGTACCCACGGGACCTGATCAACGGCCGGTTGCCCAGGGCTCCGACGGCAGCTCCCATCAGAGCGCACGCCAGCACCCCGCACAGCCCTGCCCCCAGCGCGGGCAGCAGCGGCACAGCGGCGGACCCGTCGGTACTCCGCGGGGCACTCACCCCCGCCGTCACACCCAGCGCCGCGCACCCGAACAGCAGTGCCGCCACTCCCCCGGCGGCGACACCCGCGAGGTGCGCCCGCCAGGCGCCGGCGGCAGCGGCAGCGCAGTGCCGGGCCGCCTGCGGCTCGGCCGTCACACAGCTGCGCACCAGCCACGCCGCGGTCGGCAGCAGCGCGGCGGCGACGATCCCGAGCGAGTCCAGCACCGGCTGCCCCGCCCGCACGCCGACGGCCAGCAGCCCGGCGTACAGCAGCAGCGGCGCCAGCCAGCGCTGGGAGCGCACCAGCAGGGCGAGTTGGTAACGGGTCAGTGCGAACGTCGCCCTCATACGCGGTCCCTTTCCCGCTCCCCGAACGGCTCCAGCGGCCGTACGGAGCGGATGTGCCAGCCCGGCCGTGCCGTGAGCAGCACCCGCAGCGCCGTGTCGGAGGCGGCAGCGGGCAGGGTGAGCAGCAACTCGCCGTCGGGCGCGAGCGTGCACCGCGCGCTCGCCGGCAGGCCCTCAGGGACCCCGGCGCCGGGCGCCCCCAGCGCTTCGATGCGCGTCATCGCGGGCCCTCTCGCGCCGTCGCCGGCACCGGCGACCGCCACCCTCGCCTCTGGGGCCGCCGCGCCCGCCCCGGCAACCGCCACCCGGCCCCCGGTCCCGACCCGCACGATGACGTCCGGGGCGCCGGCGAGGCGTGCCGGGTCGTGGTCCACGAACGCGACGGTGCCGCCCTCGGCGACCCGTTCCCTGACCACGCTGTCCAGGACCTCGCGCGCCGGCTGGTCCAGGCCGGTCCATGCCTCGTCGAGCACCAGGAGTTCGGGGCCACCGACCAGGGCCTGCGCGACAGCGACCTTCTGCGCGCTGCCCTTGGACAGCTCGCGCATGCTGGTGGCGGCGTACTGCTGGGCGCCGAACCGCTCCAGCCAGCAGGCGCCCTCACGGGCCGCCGCGCGGCTGCCCAGTCCCCGCACCCGGCCCAGGTGGGTGAGGTAGCCCAGAGCGGTCAACGGCAGTGCGGCGGGGAAGCGTTCGGGGACGTAGCCCCGCGTACGGGGGCGCCCGCGGATCCGCCCCGCGCTGGGCGCGTCGATCCCGGCGACCAGCCGGAGCAGCGTGGACTTGCCGCTCCCGTTGCCGCCCTCCACCCGCACCAGGGTGCCCGCCCGCACGTCGAGATCCACCCCGCGCAGGACCCAGGGCCCGCCGGCCCGATAGCGCCGTCCCACCCTCTCCAGCCTCACGGGGCAGATCCTAGAAGCCGTACCGCCCGCTGGCAGAATCAACAGGTGACCGTTTCAGACTCCCCCGCACAGCAGCCGGCCGAACCGGAGCGCTTCGTCCTTCCTCTCGTCGTGCGGATCGAGCGCGCCGCGCCGCCCGACCGTACCGACGCGCTGGAGACGGCGGCCCGCGCGGTGCTCACGCTGCTGGCCGACCCGCGTACGGCCGGGGAGACCGGCGAGTGGCACAAGCGGGTGCGGCTGTGGGAGGAGCGCCAGATCCGCAAGGTGGTACGGCGGGCGCGCGGTGCCGAGTGGCGGCGTACGGAGCCGCTGGAGGGAATCACCGTGGCCGGGCGTACCGCCGAGGTGCGGGTCTTTCCGCCGGTGCCGCTGGACGGCTGGCCCAAGGAGCTGGCGCGGCTCCAGGTGTCGGGCACCGAGCTGGACGATCCGCAGCCGCCGCCCGCACCCGGAGCCGGCATGCCGGTGCTGTGGCTGAACCCCGCGGTTCAGATGTCGGCGGGCAAGGCGATGGCCCAGGCCGGGCACGGCGCGCAGCTGGCCTGGTGGCAGCTGGACGCCGCGGAGCGAACGGCCTGGCACCGGGCGGGCTTTCCGCTGGCCGTGCGCCCGGCCCGCGACGAGGCGCACTGGGCGGAGCTGACCGGCGGCGGCCTCCCGGTGGTTCGCGACGCCGGATTCACCGAGGTCGCGCCCGGCTCCTGCACGGTCGTCGCTGAGCACCCGGCGCTGCGCACCACCGGCGGCTCCTGACACCCCGCCGGGCGGCTGAAGCTCAAGTTCAGCTCTGAGCTGCCGGATGCCGGGCATGAACCCTCGCCGAGAGAGCAGGAGTGCTCTTGCAGACATCGGGCCGCGGCCGGGGGTTGGGGCCACAGCGCTGCGGCGACGGGGAGGAGCGGTGGATGGAGAGGCTGGGCACCGGGATCGGCTGGCGGCCGGAGATCGCGGAGGGCATCGAGGCACTGCCGGGCATCGACTGGGTGGAGGTCGTCGCGGAGAACGTCTGTCCAGGACACCTGCCCGAGTCGCTGCTGCGGCTGCGGGAGCGCGGCACCGTGGTGGTGCCGCACGGGGTGTCGCTCGGCCTCGGCGGTGCCGAGCGCCCCGACCCCGGCAGGCTCGCGGCGCTCGCGGAGTGCGCCGAGGCGCTGGGCACTCCGCTGGTGACCGAGCACATCGCGTTCGTACGGGCCGGCGGCGGCGAGACCGGGCTCCCCCGGATGGAGGCCGGGCACCTGCTGCCGGTGCCCCGCACCAGGGACGCGCTGGACGTGCTGTGCGAGAACATCCGCATCGCGCAGGACGCGCTGCCGGTGCCGCTGGCCGTGGAGAACATCGCGGCGCTCCTCAGCTGGCCGGACGAGGAACTGACCGAGGGCCAGTTCCTCGCCGAGCTGGTCGAGCGCACCGGCGTGGGCCTGCTGATCGACGTCGCCAATCTGCACACCAACCGGGTCAACCGCGGCGAGGACCCAGTGGCCGCGCTGGACCGGCTGCCGCTGGAGGCGCTCGCGTACGTCCATGTGGCGGGCGGCGTCGAACGCGGCGGCGTCTGGCACGACAGCCACGGGCATCCGGTGACCGAGCCCGTGCTGGACGTGCTGGCCGAGCTGTGCGCCAGGACGGTACCGCCCGGGGTGCTGCTGGAGCGCGACGAGAACTTCCCGCCCGTCGCCGAGCTGGCAGGGGAGCTGGACCGGATCGGCGCCGTGGTGCGGTCCGCGGGCCGGCAGGCCGCCCGCTCCGCAGATCCTGGAGCCGCGGGCTCCGCAGTCCCGGAGGCCGCGGTCTCCGCGGATCTGGAGGCCGCCCGTGTCCGATGATGCGCGGGCCCGGCTGGGCCGGGCACAGGCCGCACTGCTGTCGGCGCTGGTCGCCGGGGCGCCGGCGCCGCCAGGCTTCGATCCGGACCGGCTGGAGATCCAGGCCAGGGCGCTGCGGGCCAAGCGTGCCGACGTCGTCGCCAAGGTGGCGCCCGAGCTGCCCGAGCTCCTCGGCGGAAGGGAGTACCGGCGGCTGTTCGCCGCGTACGCGACGGGGCGGCCCATGGACGCCAACTACCGCTGGGACGCGCTCAACTTCGCCGCGTACGCGCTGAAGGAGGCCCGGCTTCCGCGCCGCCGGCGCCGGGAGCTCAAGCGCTGGTACAAGCACCGCACGGGGCCCGCCCCGCGCTGAGGGGAAGTGCCTCCCGGGGGCTTCCGGGGTGCCCCTGTCCGACGGCTGCCGGCTACCCGTCGTCGTCGGCTGGTCGCGCAGTTCCCCGCGCCCCTTCGAGGCGCTCTCTTCCCGCGGAGCCTGGGGCCCCGGCGCATCCGGGGGGTCTTCCGCGACACCGCGAGGGCGCTGCTTTACATCTACGTATGAGCCGCTGAGCATCCAATATGAACGGCGGTGCCACGGGCATGGCTGACGGAGCGACAGCGAGACCAGCGGGAGCCTCAATGCGCGCAGCAGCGATCCCCTCCACAGTCGGTGCCCTGGCCCTCACCCTGGTCTCCGCCTCGGCGGCGGCCTCGGCCGCGCCACCCCAGGCACCACACGGAGCGCCCCCCTCCGCGCGCAGCGTGCCGGAAGCGGTCGGGGTACGGGACGCGGCCGAGGACGCCGCGGACGAGGGCATCAGGTGGCGGCTCTGCCCGGCCGCCGAGCACCTGCCGAAGACCGCCGAGTGCGGCACCTTCCGGGTCCCGGTCGACTACACGCGGCCGGACGGTGAGCAGATCTCCCTCACCGTCAGCAGGGCCCGCGCCACCGGCAGATCCGCGGACCATCTGGGCCCGCTCGTCTACAACCCGGGCGGCCCCGGCGGCAACGCGATGAACTTCCCCCTCTATCCGAAGCTCGGCGGGCTGTGGAAGCGCCTCAACGCGCGCTACGACTTCATCGGTTACGCGCCCCGCGGCGTCGGGCGCTCCGAACCGCTCTCCTGCCAGAACCCGGAAGCCTTCCTCAAGGGCCCCAACCACTCCCCCCAGCACCCCTCCTGGACGTTCAAACAGGCCATGAACCGGAAGGCCGCCGCCTATGCCGCCGGGTGCGCCAAGGCGCAGCCGGGCCGGCTGCGGCACTACACGACGGCCAACAACGCCCGCGACCTGGATGTGCTCCGCGCAGCCCTGGGCCAGCGCCGGCTCAACTACCTCGGGGTCTCCTACGGCACGTACATCGGCTCCGTCTACGCGACGCTCTTCCCCGGACACGTCGGCCGCCTCGTGCTGGACAGCATCGTCGACCCGGCCACCGACAACGTGTGGTATCAGGCCAACCTCGACCAGAACCGGTCCTTCGAGCGGCGCTGGAGCGACTGGAAGTCGTGGGTCGCCCGGCACGACGGCACCTACCGGCTCGGGCGTACGCCGCAGCAGGTGCAGGCGTCGTTCGACGCGGTTCGGGCGGCCGTGGACCGCGAGCCGGCGGGCGGGACGGTCGGCTCCAAGGAGCTGGTGTCCGCGTATCTGGACACCGGGTACGCGGACGCGGCCTGGGCCCCGTACGCGCAGGCACTCTCCGACTTCCGCAGGGGCGAGCCCGGGCCGCTGGTGAAGGTGGCGGCGCCGAAGATGAAGAAGGCGAAGAGCGAGGAGAACGGCAACGCGGTCTACAACGCGGTCGAGTGCCAGGACGCGCCCTGGCCGCGTGACTGGGCGCGCTGGGACCGGGACAACACCGCCACGGCGGCGGTGGCGCCGTTCAACACCTGGGAGAACGCCTGGATGAACCTGCCGTGCGCCTACTGGAAGACGGAATCGGCCAGGCCGACGGAGGTACGCGCCGACGCGGGCCGGCTCCCTCCCGTCCTGCTGGTCGCCTCCACCCGCGACGCGGCCACCCCCTACACCGGCGCCCTGGAGACCCGGCGCCGCCTGGCCGGCTCCTCACTGGTGACCGAGCGCGGCGCGGGCAATCACGGGGTGAGCGGCGGCAACCCCTGTGCGGACGCACACATCGAGCGGTACCTCTTCGAGGGCAGGACCCCCGGGTCCGACGCGGAGTGCCCCGCACGCCCCGAACCGAAGCCCGGCGCCCGGCAACAGCCATCGCCGGGCGCCGGCACGCGGGCACTCCGCTGAGGAATCGCGCCCCGAAAGAGCGCGGGGAACCGCGCGACAAGCCACAACGGCACTCGCAGCCCGCAACGGCGACCAAGGGGCACCCCCTCCCCGGAAAGAAGCCCCCCGGGCAAGCCCTAAGCCAACCCCGCGACCAGCTCGCGCAGCGGCTTGCGGCGCCCCGTGAAGAAGGGAATCTCCTCCCTCACATGCCTGCGCGCTTCCGAAGCGCGCAGGTGCCGCATCAGGTCGACGATGCGGTACAGCTCGTCGGCTTCGAAGGCGAGGATCCACTCGTAGTCGCCCAGCGAGAAGGCGGGCACGGTGTTGGCCCGCACGTCGGGGAAGCCGCGGGCCATCTTGCCGTGGTCGGCGAGCATCCGGCGGCGGTCCTCGTCGGGCAGCAGATACCACTCGTAGCTGCGCACGAACGGGTAGACGCTCACGTAGGCGCGCGGCTCCTCGTCGGCGAGGAAGGCCGGGATGTGCGACTTGTTGAATTCGGCGGGGCGGTGCAGCGCCATGTTGGACCAGACGGGCTCCAGCGCGCGGCCCAGCTCGGTGCGGCGGAGGCGGTTGTAGGCGTCCTGGAGCGCGTCGGAGTCCTCCGAGTGCCACCAGATCATCAGGTCGGCGTCGGCCCGCAGCCCGGAGACGTCGTACGTACCGCGGACGACCACGTCCTTGTCGGCGAGCCGGGCGAACAGCTCCTCCACCTCGTCCGCGTACCCGGCGCGGTCCTCGGGCAGGACGTCGCGCAGCC
Organism: Streptomyces oryzae; assembly: GCF_017676365.1. Lineage (GTDB taxonomy): Bacteria > Actinomycetota > Actinomycetes > Streptomycetales > Streptomycetaceae > Streptomyces > Streptomyces oryzae. Next base: position 45,360 of record NZ_JADKMA010000022.1, on the reverse strand, counting down.
GGAAGACCGACCAGAGGGTGTAGCGGATGACCTCGTTGAGGTCCTTGGCCTTCTTGCCCGCGTTGGGGGACTTCTGCGGTGCCTCACTCATGGCTTGTCTTCTCACCGTTCTCGTTGACCGACTCAGCTGATGCGGGTGCTTCCAGTACGTGCCGGGCCGCGCGCTGCCCACTGGCGACGCAGGCCGGGATGCCCACGCCCTCGTAGACGGCGCCGGCCACCGCGAGGCCGGGCAGCGCGTCGGTGGCCGCCTGGATGGCGGCGACGCGCTGGGGGTGTCCGACCGGATACTGCGGCAGGCCGCCGTCCCAGCGGGAGACGAGGGTGTCGACGGGGCGCGCTTCCAGCCCGGTGGCGGCGCGCAGGTCGCGCAGCGACAGCTCCACCAGTTCGGCGTCGTCCCGCTCCAGCAGCTGCTCCTCGCCGTAGCGGCCCAGCGAGGTGCGCAGCACGAAGAGTGAGGGGTCCTGTTCGGCGACCCAGCTCCACTTGTGCGCGGAGAAGGTGGCGGCCTTGATGGCGCGGCCGTCCACGGGGGGCACCAGGAAGCCGCTGCCGTCCGGGACACGGTCGGCCTCGGACCTGCGGAAGGCCAGGGTGACCAGGGCCATCGAGGAGTACTCGACCTCGTCCAGCAGCGCGGCGGCGCCGGGGGCGTGCGGGGCCAGCAGCCGCGCTGCCGCGGGTGCGGGGGTGGCCACCACGACGGCGTCGGCGCTGAGCGCCTCGGCGTCGGTCACGGCCAGCCAGCCGACACCGGAGGGCCCGCGCCGTAGCTCGCGCACCGGCGTATGCAGCCGGATGTCCGCGCCCTTGGCGGTGCACGCCTCGGCCACGGCCTGCGGCAGCCGCCCGATGCCGCCCTCGATGCCCAGGAAGACGGGGCTGTGGGAGGCGGGCTGTGCGGCGGCGCGGTCCTGTACGGCGCGCACCGCGGCCAGCAGGGAGCGCTCGGCGCGCGCTGCCTCGTACAGCTGCGGGACGGCGGCGCGCATCGAGATGCGGTACGCGTCACCTGCGTACACCCCGCCGAGCAGCGGTTCCACCAGCCGGTCGACCACTTCGCGGCCGAGCCGCCGGGCGACGTACTCGCCGATGGCCACGTCGTCGCCGACCTCGGTACGCGGCAGCCGCCCGTCCTCGGCGATCCGGGCCAGCCCCTCGGGCGAGAGCACCCCGCCGAGCGCTGCCGGGTCGCCGGGTACGCCCATCAGGTGACCCTTGGGCATGGGGCGTACGGCGCCGCGCGTCCAGATGGCGCCCCCGGAGACGGACGGGGGCTGGAGCCGGTCGCCGAGCCCTACGGCGCGCGCCAGGTCCACGGCCTCGGGCCGGCGGGCCAGCATCGACTCGGCGCCCAGATCGACGGCGGCCGTACCGGCGATGCTGCCCGCACGCAGCTTGCCGCCGAGCCGGGCGCCGGCCTCCAGCACGGTCACCCGCGCGCCGGACGCCAGCAGTTGGTACGCGGCGGCCAGCCCGGAGATTCCGCCCCCGATGACAAGTACGTGCATATCGGCAAGTCTCGCAGAACGGTACCGGGCGCATAGCGTGGGCCCTGTCAGTGGCAGCACGTCCGGTGGGCGGCAGGGTCCGCTCGGTGAAAGGAGCGTCCGCGATGGCGGCAGCGGAGCGGATGGTGGTCATCGGCGGGGACGCGACGGGGATGTCCGCCGCGGCGCAGGCCCGCAGGCTCAAAGGGCCCGAGGAGCTGGAGATCGTGGCCTTCGAGCGGGGCAGCTTCTCCTCGTACTCCGCCTGCGGCATCCCGTACTGGGTGTCCGGCGACGTGCCCGAGCGCGACAGCCTGATCGCCCGCTCGCCCGAGGAGCACCGCTCGCTCGGTGTCGATCTGCGGATGCGTACCGAGGCCGTCGAGCTGGACGTGGCCGGGCAGCGGGTACGGGTGCGGGACCCGGAGGGCACCGAGCGCTGGGAGGGGTACGACCAGCTGGTGCTGGCCACCGGCGCCGTCCCGGTGCGCCCGCCGCTGCCCGGGATCGACGCCGAGGGCGTGTACGGGGTGCAGACGCTGGACGACGGCCAGGAGTTGCTGGACTCGCTGGAGCGCCTGGTGGAGCCCGGCGGTGACTCCCGGCGCCGGGCTGTCGTGGTCGGCGCCGGCTACATCGGCGTCGAGATGGCCGAGGCGTTCGTGAAGCGCGGCTACGAGGTGACGGTGCTGGAGAAGGCCGAGCAGCCGATGTCCACCCTCGACCCCGACATGGGCAAGCTGGTGCACGAGGCGATGTGCTCGATGGACATCGAGACGGTGCTGGGCGCCGCCGTCACGGAGATCCGCACCGACGAGCAGGGGCGGGCCCGCGCCGTGGTGACGGAGGACGCCGAGTACCCGGCGGACGTGGTCGTGCTGGGCCTCGGCGTACGACCCGCGACCGCGCTGGCCCGCGAGGCGGGGCTGCCGCTGGGCGCCTCAGGCGGGCTGCTGACCGACCTGGCGATGCGGGTACGCGGCCAGGAGAACATCTGGGCGGGCGGCGACTGCGTGGAAGTCCTCAACCTCGTCTCCGGCCGCCCCCAGCACGTACCGCTGGGCACGCACGCCAACAAGCACGGGCAGATCATCGGGGCCAACATCGGCGGCGGCTACGCCACCTTTCCCGGGGTGGTGGGCACGGCGGTCAGCAAGGTGTGCGATCTGGAGATCGCCAGGACCGGGCTGCTGGAGGCGCAGGCCGCCGCCGTGGGGCTCCGCTTCGCCAGTGTGGTGATCGAGTCCACCACCCGGGCCGGCTACTACCCCGGCACCCAGCCCATCCACGTCAAGATGCTGGCCGAGCACCGCTCGGGGCGGCTGCTCGGCGTCCAGATCGTGGGCCGCGAGAATGCGGGGAAGCGGGTCGACATCGCGGCTGTCGCGTTGCACGCGGGCATGACGGTGGAACAGATGACCGCCCTCGACCTGGGCTACGCGCCGCCGTTCAGCCCCGTGTGGGACCCGGTGCTGATCGCCGCCCGCAAGGCCGCGGCCGCTGTACGGGCGGGCTGACAGCCGCGGCCGGCGCGAACGCCCTCAGCGGCGGCTGTGCTCGTGGACGTACGCCACCAGGTCCGTCAGGGCCTGGGGGTCCGTCTGGGGCAGCACCCCGTGGCCCAGGTTGAAGATGTGGCCCTCCAGCCCCCGTGCGGCTTCCAGGATGCGGGCGGCTTGCCGTTCCACGGCCGGGCGCGGGGCGAAGAGGACGGCCGGGTCCAGGTTGCCCTGGATCGCCTTGCCGGGGCCCACGCGGCGTGCGGCCTCGTCGACCGGCACCCGCCAGTCGGCGCCGACGACATCGGCCCCGGCCTCTCCCATGAGGCCGAGCAGTTCACCGGTGCCGACACCGAAGTGGATGCGCGGCACCCCGTAGCCGGAGACGGCCTCGAAGACCTTCCGCGAGGCGGGCAGGACAGTGCGCCGGTAGTCCTCCGGGGCGAGCGCGCCGGCCCACGAGTCGAAGAGCTGCACCGCGGCGGCACCGGCCTCGATCTGCACCTTCAAGAAGGCGGCGGTGATGTCCGCGAGCCGGTCCAGCAGTTCGGCCCACAGCTCCGGGTCCCCGTACATCAGCGCCTTGGTGCGCTCATGGTTCTTCGAGGGCCCGCCCTCGATCAGATAGCTGGCCAGGGTGAAGGGCGCCCCGGCGAAGCCGATGAGCGGAGTGGCGCCCAGCTCTCGGGTCAGGATGCCGACGGCCTCGGTGACGTACGAGACGTCCTCGGGGTCCAGCGGCCGCAGCCGCTCCAGGTCGGCGCGGGTGCGGATCGGCTTCTCCACCACGGGGCCGACGCCCGGCTTGATGTCGAGGTCGACGCCGATGGCCCTGAGGGGGACGACGATGTCGCTGTAGTAGACCGCGGCGTCCACCTTGTGCCGGCGCACGGGCTGCAGGGTGATCTCGGCGACGAGCTCTGGCCGCGTGCACGAGTCCAGCATCGTGATGCCCTCGCGTACCTTGTGGTACTCGGGCAGCGAGCGGCCGGCCTGGCGCATGAACCACACCGGTGTGTGCGGCACCGGCTCGCGGCGGCACGCGCGGAGGAACGGAGAAGACGCCGTATCCGCCACGGCGCTCGCTGCGGGGTTCGGTGTCTGCGTCGGCTGGCCCTCGGGGCGGTCGTTTCCACTCACACCCGAAGTCTCCCATGGCCTAATGGGGTGTCCCTACCAGCCTGAAGCCCGCCGTCCGCCTACTCTTCGGCCCATGACTGCGGCTCGGGCGGCGAAGGCGGGAGGCTCCGGCGGAGTGGAAGAGACCAGCGGGACGCAAGGCTCCGGCGGAGGGGGCGGGGACTCGGTGCCGCCGCCTTTCCGGGCGGCTGTCGCGGCGCTGAACGAGACCCGCCCGCGCCCCGAGATCCGGCTCGCCACCCTCCCTCCGCCCCGGCGGCTGGCGCCGTACTCGTTCGCACTGGAGGCGGCCGTGGCGGACCCTGACGACGCGGACACCGAACTGGCCGACGGGCGGTTCGTGCTGCTGCACGACCCGCAGGGCCAGGAGTCGTGGCACGGCACCTTCCGCGTGGTCACGCTGGTCCGGGCCGAGCTGGAGCCGGAGATCGCCGGTGACCCGCTGCTGCCCGAGGTCACCTGGACCTGGCTGACCGGAGCGCTGGAGGCGCGCGGCGCCGGGTACGGGGAGCCGAGCGGTACGGTCACGCGGTCCAGCTCGGCCTTCTTCGGCGGGCTGGCGGAGCGTGCCGCGGAGGAGCTGCTGGAGATCCGGGCGAGCTGGACGCCCGAGGGCAGCACCCCGGACGCCGCCGCGCATCTGACCGCCTGGTGCGAACTCCTCTGCCAGTGCGCGGGGTTGCCGCCCGAGACGGGCGACGGCTCCTCCGTCGTCCAGCTGCCGCAGCGCAGGGGCCCGCGCTAGCCCTTCGCCCCTGGCGCCTCAGCTTCTTCATCGCCGCACCCCGGCGGGAGCCGCTCCCGCCGGGGTGCGGCGTTTTGTCTACAAAGACGCTGCACAATTCCGGTCACCGCCCGGCCGGTCTCTGTGTAGACAAAGGAATCTTTTGGCTACGGAAAATGACCAAGGAAACCGGATTGTGGAAATTCGGGTCACTAATTCGTGATCTTTCTCTAAAGCGGTGTGGAGAAGGTGCCGAAGGAGTCTGTGACCCTTCACACGGAATACCCGACTCGTTCGGTTCCGTCCCCCACAGCCACTCCCTCAGGAGGCCCGGTGTCTGTTCTCCTTGAGCACCCCACAAGCCTGGTCGCCTACCGCCCGAACAAGCCGACGGCCATGGTCGTCGTGGCCGACCCCCGCGTCCGTTCCACCGTGACCCGCCACCTGTGGGCTCTCGGAGTACGGGACGTGATCGAGGCGTCGTCCATCGCGGAGGCCCGTCCCCGAATCGGCAACCCACGCGACATCTGCGTGGCCGACGTCCACCTGCCCGACGGCTCCGGGCTCAGCCTGCTGTCCGAGACCAGAGCGGCGGGCTGGCCCAACGGCCTGGCGCTCTCCGCCGCCGACGACATCGGCGCCGTACGCAACGCACTGGCCGGCGGCGTCAAGGGCTACGTCGTCACCGGCACCCGCACCAACCTGGGCGGCCCGCTGCCCACCCGGCACGGTGCTGCACCCATCGGCGCCGCCGCTGCCGCGCGGATGCACCGCAGGCCGGGCGGCGGACCCGGCGGTCCGGGCCATCCGGGCGGCTACCGGGAGCTGTCGGGGCGCGAGGTCGAGGTGCTGCGCCTGGTCGCCGAGGGCCAGTCGAACAAGGCGATCGGCGTCTCCATGGGCCTCTCGGCACTCACCGTCAAGAGCCACCTCGCCCGGATCGCCCGCAAGCTGGGCACCGGCGACCGCGCGGGCATGGTCGCCGTCGCACTGCGGACGGGCATCATCCACTGACCTCGGCCCCTGCCCCCCTACTCTCCGGTTCCGCTCCGTCCTCCCCCCACGCTTCCGCTTTCCGGACGCCCGTCGACGTAACGTTCCGTCGGCGGGCGTTCGCCATTGGGTGCGCGCGGATACCCTTGACTGGTGACCGACGCCCAAGAGACCGCATCAGCATCCGCAGCTCAGGCCCCCCTCCAGGACTCCGCCCCGGCGCCGGTCCCACTCCTGGAACCACGCGAGGGCATCCCGCCTGTCACCGTGACGCCCGAGGAGCTGGCGCAGGTGACCGGCGCCTTTGCCACGGGCAGCGGCCCGGTGGCCGTCGACGCCGAGCGCGCGTCCGGCTATCGGTACGGACAGCGGGCCTATCTGGTTCAACTGCGCCGCGACGGGGCAGGCACCGCGCTGATCGACCCGGTCGCCTGCCCCGATCTGTCGGCGCTGGACGCGGCGCTCGCCGGCACCGAGTGGGTGCTGCACGCCGCCAGCCAGGATCTGCCGTGTCTGCGGGAAATAGGTATGCGGCCCACGCGGCTCTTCGACACCGAGCTGGCCGGGCGGCTCGCCGGCTTCGCGCGGGTGGGGCTGGGCGCGATGGTGGAGAACGTGCTCGGCTACGCCCTGGAGAAGGGGCACTCCGCCGTGGACTGGTCCACCCGCCCGCTGCCCGACCCCTGGCTGCGGTACGCCGCGCTCGACGTGGAGCTGCTGGTGGATCTGCGGGACGCGCTGGAGCAGGAGCTGTCCCGGCAGGGGAAGCTGGAGTGGGCCCAGGAGGAGTTCGCGGCCATCGCCGCCGCGCCGGTCCCACCGCCGCGCAAGGACCCCTGGCGGCGCACCTCGGGCATGCACAAGGTGCGCAGGCGCCGGCAGATGGCCGTCGTACGGGAGCTGTGGCAGGCGCGGGACGCGGTGGCGCGCAGGCGGGATGTGTCACCGGGCAAGGTGCTGTCCGACGCGGCGATCGTGGAGGCGGCGCTGGCCATGCCGCCGAACGCCAGGGCGCTGGCCGCGCTGCCCGGCTTCGGCCAGCGGGTGGGCCGCAAGCAGCTCGACCAGTGGCAGGCGGCGGTCGAGCGGGCCCGTGCGCTGCCGGAGGAGGAGCTGCCGCAGCAGTCGCAGGCCACCAACGGCCCGCCGCCGCCCCGCTCCTGGGCCGACAAGGACCCGGCCGCCGCGGCCCGGCTGGCCGCGGCGCGGGCCGCCGTCACCCAGCACGCGGAAGAGCTGAATCTGCCGCAGGAGAATCTGCTGACCCCGGACACGGTGCGGCGCCTGTGCTGGGAGCCGCCGGCGGAGGTGACGGTGGAGTCCGTCTCGGGCGCGCTGCGCGCGCTGGGCGCGCGCGAGTGGCAGATCGCCCAGACCGCGGAGCTGCTGCGCTCCGCGCTGACGGCTTCGTGAGGGGCTGACCGGTTCCCAGGCCGGGCCTCGTGCCGAGCCGTGACGAGGGCAACCCTTGCCAGGTGGTTACCGGCAAGTAGCATGGGGGGCGACCGACCCCTGGCCGCACCTGGAGGAGAGCCAAAGTGCCTCGTACCGCAAGGGACGTCGTCTTCGTCGACGGCGTTCGCACACCGTTCGGCAAGGCGGGCCCCAAGGGCATCTATCACGAGACCCGCGCCGACGACCTGGTCGTCAAGTGCATCCGTGAGCTGCTGCGCCGCAACCCCGACCTGCCTCCGGAGCGCATCGACGAGGTCGCCGTCGCGGCGACCACCCAGATCGGTGACCAGGGGCTGACCCTGGGCCGCACCGCCGGGATCCTCGCGGGGCTGCCGAAGACCGTCCCCGGCTACTCCATCGACCGGATGTGCGCGGGCGCGATGACGGCCGTGACGACGACCTCCGGCTCGATCGCCTTCGGCGCGTACGACATCGTCGTGGCCGGCGGCGTCGAGCACATGGGCCGGCACCCGATGGGCGAGGGTGTGGACCCCAACCCGCGCTTCGTCTCGGAGAAGCTGGTCGACGAGTCGGCGATGTTCATGGGCATGACCGCCGAGAACCTGCACGACCGGTTCCCGCATCTGACCAAGGAGCGGGCCGACGCCTTCGCGGTGCGCAGCCAGGAGAAGGCGGCCAAGGCGTACGCCAACGACAGGATTCAGCCGGATCTGGTGCCGATCTCGATCCGCCGCACCTCCCCCGAGGGCGGGGAGACAGGGTGGGGCCTGGCTACCGCCGACGAGCCGATGCGGCCGGGGACCACGCTGGAGAACCTGGCGGGGCTGAAGACGCCGTTCCGCGCGCACGGCCGCGTCACGCCGGGCAACGCCGCAGGGCTCAACGACGGCGCCACCGCCTCGCTGATCGCCGCCGAGGACGTGGCCCAGGAACTGGGGCTGCCGGTGAAGATGCGGCTGGTGTCCTACGCGTTCGCCGGTGTGGAGCCCGAGGTGATGGGCGTCGGCCCGGTGCCGGCGACCGAGAAGGCGCTGGCCAAGGCCGGGCTTTCGATCGACGACATCGGTCTGTTCGAGATCAACGAGGCGTTCGCCGTCCAGGTGCTCGCGCTGCTGGACCACTACGGCATCGCCGACGACGACCCGCGCGTCAACCAGTACGGCGGCGCCATCGCCTTCGGTCACCCGCTGGCCTCCTCCGGCGTACGGCTGATGACCCAGCTGGCCCGCCAGTTCGAGGAGCAGCCGCACGTCCGCTACGGCCTGACCACCATGTGCGTCGGCTTCGGCATGGGCGGGACCGTCATCTGGGAGAACCCGCACTGGGAGGGCAAGTAAGAATGAGCACCGCTGAGCTGCTGAAGGGTGCGGCCGAGCTGTTCCCTGACGAGGTCGTCACCCAGGCGCACGTACGCCACCTCGACCTGCCGTACGGGGCCGGCAGGTTCGCCCTGATCACGCTGGACAACGGGCTGGACCACACCAAGCCCACCACCTTCGGGCCGCAGTCGCTGGCCAATCTGAACGCCGCCATCGACCAGGTGGAGAAGGAGGCGGCGGACGGCGAGATCGTCGGCATCGGGCTGACCGGCAAGCCTTTCATCTTCGCCGTCGGCGCCGACCTCAAGGGCGTCGAGCTGCTGAAGCGGCACGAGGACGCGGTCGCCATCGGCAAGGGCGGCCACGATGTCTTCGTCCGGCTCGCCAACCTGGCCGTACCGACGTTCGCGTACTACAACGGCGCGGCGATGGGCGGCGGTGTCGAGGTGGGGCTGCACTGCACCTACCGCACCGTCTCGGCCGCGCTGCCCGCCTTCTCGCTGCCCGAGGTCTTCCTGGGCCTGGTGCCGGGCTGGGGCGGCTGCGCGCTGCTGCCGAACCTGATCGGTGCCGACCGCGCGGTCAGCGTCATCATCGAGAACTCGCTCAACCAGAACCGCCAGCTCAAGGGCAAGCAGGTCTACGAACTGGGCATCGCCGACGCCCTGTTCGAGGGCGCCGACTTCCTGGAGGAGTCGCTGCGCTGGACCGCGGGTGTCCTCAAGGGCGAGACCGAGGTCGTACGCCCCGAGATCGACCGCGGCGAGGCGTGGGACGCGGCCGTCGAGCGCGGCAAGCAGATCGCCGACAGCAAGGTGCACGGCGCGGCACCGGCCGCCTACCGCGCCCTCGACATCATCGCCGCCGCCAAGAACGGCGACCTGCGCAAGGGCTTCGAGGCCGAGACCCAGGCGCTGGCCGACCTGATCATGGGCGGCGAACTGCGCAGCGGCATCTACGCCTTCAACCTGGTGCAGAAGCGCGCCAAGCGGCCGGCCGGCGCTCCGTCGAAGGACCTGGCACGTCCGGTCACCAAGGTCGGTGTCGTCGGCGCGGGGCTGATGGCCTCGCAGCTCGGGCTGCTGTTCGCCCGCCGTCTGGAGGTGCCGGTCGTACTGACCGACATCGACCAGGAGCGGGTCGACAAGGGGGTGGCCTACTGCCACGAGGAGATCGACAAGCTGCTCCTCAAGGGCCGGGTCAACCAGGACAAGGCCAACCGGCTCAAGGCGCTGGTGACCGGCTCCCTGGACAAGGCCACCGCGTTCGCCGACGCCGACTTCGTGATCGAGGCCGTCTTCGAGGAGATGGGCGTCAAGCAGAAGGTGTTCGCCGAGGTCGAGGCCGCCGTGCCGGAGCACGCCATTCTCGCCACCAACACCTCCTCGCTGTCGGTCAGCGAGATGGCCTCTCAGCTCAAGCACCCCGAGCGGGTCGTAGGCTTCCACTTCTTCAACCCGGTGTCGATCCTTCCGCTGCTGGAGATCGTGCGGGGCGAGAGGACCGACGACGCCGCGCTGGCCACCGCGTTCGGTGTCGCCAAGAAGCTGAAGAAGACGGCCGTACTCGTCAAGGACGCGCCCGCGTTCGTCGTCAACCGGGTGCTGACCCGGTTCCTCGGCGAGGTGCTGCGCTCCATCGACGAGGGCACGCCTGTCGAGGTCGCCGACCGGGCGCTGGCGCCGCTGGGGCTGCCCATGTCGCCGATCCAGCTGCTGGAGCTGGTGGGCCCGGCCGTCGCGCACCATGTCGCGGAGACGCTGCACAACGCGTTCCCCGCGCGGTTCGGCACCTCGAAGAACCTCGGCCGGATCGTGGCGGCGGGCAAGCGGAACCTGTACCTGCCCGGCACGACCGAGCTCGACCCGGAGGTCGCCGAGCTCTTCCAGGTCGGCGACACGGTACTGACCGAGGAGGAGGTGCGCGATCGAGCGTTGGACGCCATCGCGCAGGAGGTCCGCCTCATGCTGGACGAGGGTGTGGTGGCCGAGGCCCAGGACATCGACCTGTGCCTGATCACCGGTGCCGGGTGGCCGTTCCACCTCGGCGGCGTGACGCCCTATCTGGACCGCGAGGGCGTCAGCGAGCGGGTGACCGGCCGCCGTTTCCTGGCTCCCGGTCTCGCCAGCATCCCGGAATGAGGCAGTAGCTTCCGGGAATGCGGCAGCAGCCGCTGCTCTTCCCTTCGCCGATTCTTTTGAGTTTCGGCCCCGGATTCGGGAGGGAAGAGCAGCGGCTCTTTCACGTCGTACAGGTCAGGTCGCACAGGTCACTTCGTATAAGGCTCGCGGCCTTCGAAGGCGTTGCCCTGTGGGCCGATGGCCAGGTACTTGGACTTGATGTCGTCGGCGAGGTCACCGGTGACATCGGGGCCCTTGCCGTACTTCTCCAGGTATTTCCCGGCGGTGGCGCCGAGATCGTGCTCGCCGCGGGCGAAGAACTGATCCTTGTTCTGCGGCGGATCGGGCTCATGGGGCCCGCCGAAAACAACGTCGTCGTGGAACTGCTTCGCCCATTCCACCCCGCCCGCCTGGACCAGCGGAATGACCACGCCCCACGGCCCGCTCTTGCCGACCACGCTCAGTACGCCGTTGGCGAGCGCCGGTGCGGCGGTGCTCATTCCCACGCGGGTCCAGTCGGCCGACGCGGCGAACGCCTTCTGCGCATCGGCGCTGTCGGCCGCGTACTGCGCCTCGATCTGCTGGACCCGCGAGTGGTCCAGCGTCCCCCGCGCTTCGGCCTCGGTCAGCAGGACCCGGCGCCCCGCGGCCCAGCTCTCGTCGCTCTCGGAGGGCGGGTGCTGCGCCAACCTGTCGAGGGTGTAGAGGTGTTCGGCCTGGTTCATGAGGCCGTGCGAGGTCTCGTTCTGGCCCAGCACGCTGAGGAAATCCACGGCCTGGTCGCGGCTGAGCTGCGCGGCGCCGCGGTAGCCGGGCGGAAAGGCTCCGTCGCTCTGCAGTGAGTCGCCCACCCCGGAGACGGCGCGGTTGATGTCGTCCACGTAGGCGCCGCCCATGGCACCGAGGCTGGGGGCGATGGCGGGCTGGTCGTGCAGCAGCTTGGGTCCTTCGGAGCCGCCGTAGACGTGCACGACCTGCTCCATGACGCCTGCCGTCGCGGCGGTGCGCCGGTTGCCGCCGTGCTCGAACAGCTCCGGGTTCTTCCCGGTCAGTTGGGGGTCGTCCCAGGCGTAGCCGGTGGTGGCGGCGGTGAGCGCGTGGCCGAGCGCCTCATGTCCCGGCAGCCGGCGCGGACCGCCCTGCGTGACGCCGTCGAAGATCCAGTTGCGGTCCTTGGTCAGATATTTGAGCCGGTCGTTGAGTTCGGAATCCCGGTCCACGACTCCGTTGACATCGGCCGGCTGCGCGAAGAAATCGGTGGCGGCGTCCGGATTGTGACCCAGCGCGTCCAGGAAACCGACCATCGCGTCGTGTCCGGTGTCGCCGGGTTCGCCATTCGGATTGAGGTTGTCGGTGTCGGCGCTGTTGGCCCAGTAGGCGTAGTTGTCGTGGGTGTTGAGCTTCTTGTCCCAGTCGACGAGCCGGTCGCCGTAACGGTTGAGGAAGCGGCTGTCGTACGTGCCCTTGTGCATCAGGTTGCTCATCAGCTGGAAGCCGTACGGGTGCGTCGTACCGCCGCTGCTCTCCAGGCGCTTGTCGCCCAGCGCGATGATGTCGTGCTGCCATTGCCGCATCGCCGGTGTGGGTACATGCGAGGCGGTGGCGAGCGTGGTGCTCAGCGAGTCCTGGAGCGTCTTGGCCGACTTCCACCACGCCTTGTCGTCGATCTTCGTGTCGGGGTGGTCCATGTTGTGCGGGTGGGTGGCGTTGTACCAGAGCTTCAGGGTGCGCTCGGCACCGAGCCTGGTGGCGAACTGCTCGGCGAACTGCGGGTCCCGGCTGTGCCGGGTGATCAGCGTGGTGAGGCGTTCCAGCTGGTCGGAGGAGATCTTGCCGTTCTCGGCCTTCGCCAGGTGGACGGCTTCCCTCAGGTCCTGGGCCGCGTGTTCCCGGGCGTCCTTGAGGCCGTTGTATGCCTGGTCGTTGAAGCCCCGTGCGGTGCCGTTGACGTCGGTGGTCAGCGCATGGGCGAGGTCCTGGTCCGCCTGGTCGGCGCTGTCGAGCGCGGCGCTGGTGCGGTCCCAGTAGCCGGCGATGACGGCGCTGTACGCCTGCTGGTACGCGGACCTGGCCTTCTCCTCCTCGTCGGTGAGATGCAGTTCCACGGTGCCGGTCTTCTTGTCGAGCTTGAGGTGCTTGTGCCCTTCGAGCTCGTCCTCGATGGTCTTGAGCTCCTTCTGGGCCGCGCGGAACTTCGCCAGCGCCTCGGACAGCACGGTGTGCACCCGCCTGGACTCCTCCTGCGCGGCCAGCAGTTGCGCCTTGACCCCGCGGAACTTGCGCCACGCCGCCTCGGCCGTCTCGCCCTCCCAGTCGGAGTTCGCCAGGCCCTTGATGACATCGGTGTTGAAGTTGGTGGCCACCTGCTGGAACTTGCCGGGTGCGTTCTTCCACTTGCCCACGGCCTCGTCCAGCGGGGTGAGGTCGGCGTGCCGTACGTCGGTGTAGCTGAGCCTGCCGGTCATCAGCGGCTGCCTCCGGCCGGTACGTGGCTGCCGTGCTTCGCCCCCGTGCCGTGCCCGCCGTTCCCGCCGTTCCTGCCATGGCCGCCCGCCGCCGCGTCAATGTCCGCCTTGCGCCGGTGGTCCTCCGAGGTGAAGGCGCCCGCTGCGCTGCGCAGCGCGGAGGCCGTTCCGGTGAACTGCTGCTTGACGTACGACATCTGGTCACGCCAGCGCTCCTGGAAGGTGGCGATCGCGGTGTCCGTACGGAATCCCTTGAGGGTGCCGGTGATCTCCCCGGTCTCCTTCATGACCTCGTCGTCCGCCTTGAGGAACTGGCCCCGTACCGTCTCGGCGTGGCCTGCGCGGCCCCGCAGCACATGGGCCGTCACATGGAGCCGCGGCTGTCCGTTCGCTCCGCGTCCGGCACCGCCGCCCGCGGTGCCGCCCCCGTGCGGACCGGCCCCGGCGAGCCGCATGTGCGCCTTGCTCTCGGGCGCGTACGCGGCCTTGAGGCCGGCCCACTCCTGCTCGAACGACAAGCTGTCCTCCCGTTCCCTGCCCCGTGCGAGTTGCTCCGCGTACGACGGCCTGACGCACGCGGGGCGGCGAACCTAACTTCCGCAGGGAAACAGCAGACGATCAGCAAGAGAGCGCCAACTGGACAATCGGCAGCACTCGGCAACAACCGGGAAACAATCGCGAGGACACCTGGTCAGCGGGGCAGAGGCCACCCAGGGTCAGTGGGGAGCCCCGCTCGCCCGGGAGGAGCGGATCTCCGGGCGGTTGCGCAGATAGAACGAGGAGCCGTCGATGGTGGCCACCTTCTCGTAGTGGCGGGCCAGATGGCGGCGCAGTGTGGGGATCTGCTGCACGCCGTACCGCTTGCCGCGCGAGTCGTCGACGATCAGCTCGGGCGGGCGGCGCCGCAGCTCGCGTTCGAAGTGCGGCCAGGCGCCGTCCATCGCGTACCGCTCACCGACCCGCGCCTCGCCCCGGCCGCCGCTGAAGTTGGTGAGGAACCCCGCGGTCAGATAGCGGGAGGCGGGCGAGCGCTTGGCCAGCCAGTAGCCCTCCGGGTGCATGCCCCACAGCAGCACCCGGTCCTTGCGGTCGGTGTAGGAGCGCACGGTGTCGGCCAGCCGGCGCGCATGGTCGACCTCGGCACGGCTGTCGGTGAAGCCCCAGCCGATGAAGCCACACGCCAGGAACGCGGTGGCGGCCAGCGCCATGGTGGCGGCCCGCGCGGTGAGCTCGTGCAGCGCCACTGTGCCCAGCAGGGCGAGGGGTGGCACCATTTGCAGGAAGTAGTGCCCGAAGAACTGGAACCCGACCATGGCGGCGCCGAGCGAGGCGGCGAGCCACAGCCAGAGATCGCCGGTGCCGTCGAGCGGAGCACGCTGCACCGCGGAGCGGGTCGCGTTGCGGGAGCGCGCGGTGGTGCGGGAACGGGCGGCATTGCGGGAGCGGGCGGCGTGGATGAGGGCGGCGACGAGGGGGAGGGCGGCGAGTGTCAGCAGCCCGGTGCCCGCGAGCGCGCGCAGCAGCGGCTTGAATCCGGCTCCGTCGGCGGAGAGATACGAGCCCGACCCGGTCGCGATCCAGTACAGGAAGCGGCCCGGATCGAAAGCGAGAGCAGCGCTCACCACTGGGAGCGCTGCTCCGGCAGTGGTCCGGATCCAGGCCGCCCAGCCCGCGCGGGCCTGCCACAGCAGAAAGAGCACCGGCAGCAACACGGCACCACCGGTCTGTTTCGAGAGCACTGCTCCGGCCACCGACAGCCCGGCACCGAGCCAGCGTCCCCGGTCGGCGTACCACATCGCCGCGACGGTCCAGGGCAGCATGAAGACCTCGAACGTCGCTGCCTGGGTGTCCTCCGGCTTGAGCCCGACCGTCAGAAAGACGTAGCAGATCCCCGCCGTCCACGCCGCCCGCTCACCCCAGCGGCGCCCCGCGAGGGAGGCGGCCAGCGCAGCACCCACCACGACGGCGGCGATGGCCGCCAACCGCACCGGCCACAGCGAGTCGTCCCCGAACAGCGCGAAGGCGCCCCGGTAGAGCAGCGGCACGAAGGGGGGTTTCCGGTCCACGACGGTGTCGTAGAGCACTCCCCCATCGGCGAGTTGCCGCGCCTGCGTGGCCAGGTACCCCTCGTCGGGGTTCCAGGGGGTACGCGCGAAGGAGGGGAGCCGGGTGAGAACCGTCAGGGCCAGCAGCGCCACGACGAGCCTCGCCGCCGGGGCTCCCACAACGCGCGCAACAGCGCTCTCGCGCTCCGCAGCAGGGGACAACGGCATCCCCCCAATTTAACGGCACCCCGCATGGGGGCTGCGCCCAGGCACCCCGTCAGGGGCGCGGGGAACTGCTCCCCCAGCCTTCGGCCGGGAGGTGTCCCCAGGAACCACAAACAACCCGCAGACCGCAGACGACGGCCAGGGGCACCCCCTCCCCGGCTCCAGGGACAGGGGGCACCCCGCCATGCTCAGTCGCGAGCCACTTCCGCGGCGTCGAAGCGCCCGTCCAGCTTCGCGACGAGCCCCGTCACCTGACGGGCGATGTCCGGCGCGGTGAGCCCGACCTCCGCCATGATCTCCTTACGCGACCCATGGTCCAGGAACCGCTCGGGGATACCGAAGTCCCGCAGCGGCACATCGACCCCGGCATCCCGCAGCGCCTGCGCCACGGCCGAGCCGACGCCGCCCGCACGGCAGTTGTCCTCCACGGTGACGACAACGCGGTGCTGCTCCGCCAGCGGCGGCAGCGACTCGTCGACCGGCTTGACCCAGCGCGGGTCCACCACGGTGGCGGTGATCCCCTGCTTGTCGAGCAGGTCGGCGATCTCCAGGCACAGCGGGGCGAGGCCGCCGACGGAGACGACCAGCACGTCGGCCCCGGCGGCGTCGGCGGGCTCGCGCAGTACGTCCATGCCGCCCACCCGGCGCACCGCGGAGACGGCCGGGCCGACGGCGCCCTTGGAGTAGCGCACCACGGTCGGCGCGTCGTCCACCTCGACGGCCTCGCGCAGCTGCGCGCGTACCTGGTCGGCGTCGCGGGGCGCGGCCAGCCGCAGGCCCGGCACACACTGGAGGATGGACATGTCCCACATGCCGTTGTGCGAGGCGCCGTCCGAGCCGGTGACCCCTGCCCGGTCCAGCACGAAGGTGACGCCGCACTTGTGCAGGGCGACATCCATCAGCAGCTGGTCGAAGGCGCGGTTGAGGAAGGTGGCGTAGACGGCGAAGACCGGGTGCAGCCCCCCGGTGGCGAGCCCGGCGGCGGAGACCGCGCCGTGCTGCTCGGCGATGCCCACGTCGTAGACGCGCTCAGGGAACTCCTGTGCGAAGGCGTGCAGTCCGACGGGCCGCATCATGGCTGCCGTGATGGCGACGATGTCCTTACGTTCCCGGCCGAGCTCGACCATCTCGTCGCTGAAGACGGAAGTCCAGTCGGCGCCGGAGGATTTGACGGGCAGTCCGGTTTCGGGGTGGATCACGCTGACGGAATGGAACTGGTCGGCCTCGTCCTGGCGGGCCGGCTGATAGCCGCGCCCCTTCTCGGTCAGACAGTGCACCAGCACCGGACCGCCGAACCGCTTCGCACGCTGCAGAGCCGACTCGACCGCCGCGATGTCGTGCCCGTCGATCGGGCCGACGTACTTCAGCCCCAGGTCCTCGAACATCCCCTGCGGCGCGATGAAGTCCTTCAGCCCCTTCTTCGCGCCGTGCAACGTCTCGTACAGCGGCTTGCCCACCACCGGGGTGCGGTTGAGCACGTCCTTGCCGCGCGCCAGGAAACGCTCGTAGCCGTCGGTGGTGCGCAGCGTCGCCAGGTGGTTGGCCAGGCCGCCGATGGTCGGCGAGTACGACCGCTCGTTGTCGTTGACGACGATGACCAGCGGACGGTCCTTGGCCGCCGCGATGTTGTTCAGCGCTTCCCAGGCCATCCCGCCCGTCAGCGCTCCGTCGCCGATGACCGCCACCACATGGTCGTCCCGGCCCCGCACCTCGTTCGCCTTCGCCAGACCGTCCGCCCAGCCCAGCACCGTCGAGGCGTGCGAGTTCTCGATCACATCGTGCGCCGACTCGGCCCGCGACGGATAGCCCGACAGACCGCCCTTCGCCCGCAGCTTGGAGAAGTCCTGCCGTCCGGTCAGCAGCTTGTGCACATAGGACTGGTGCCCGGTGTCGAAGAGCACCTTGTCGTTGGGCGAGTCGAAGACCCGGTGCAGGGCGATGGTCAGCTCGACCACACCGAGGTTCGGGCCCAGATGGCCACCGGTCTTGGAGACCGCTTCGACCAGGAAGGTGCGGATTTCCTCTGCCAGCCGCTCCAGCTGCTCCGGGGTGAGCTGGTCCAGATCGCGTGGTCCCCTGATGCGGGTCAGCAACGCCACCCGTACCTCCTTGCGTCTAGCGTGATCGAACGCTGTCGAGCCGTCGTTTCGGGCCGTGCCGATTCGTCCCCAACCTCCGGCCTGGGGGCACCACCCGGGGGAGGTGCCCCCAAAGTCTAATGTTCCGCCTCCACCCGGATTCACCGGACGGTGCCATCTCACTCACACGAATGCAGGGTTCTTGCCGGGGCGTCCGGACGCATGCGAGGGGCGCCCCGCGCAGATTGCACGGGGCGCCCCTCGGGTTCCGGCCGAGCCGCTGTCGAACAGTACGTACGTTCGATAGTGACCCGGTTCCGGAAGGATCAGGCTCGACCAGCGGTCTTCTGGGTCCGGCGGGAGACCGAGTCGATCACGACCGCCGCCAGCAGCACCGCGCCGGTGATCATGTCGCGGAGGGCCGACCCTGTGCCCAGCAGGGCCATGCCTGAGTTGATCGACTGGATGACCAGCGCACCCAGCAGCGCCGACCAGGTCTTGCCGCGGCCGCCGAAGAGGCTGGTGCCGCCGATGACGGCCGCCGCGATGCAGTTCATCAGCAGGCTGCCGGCGCCGGAGGACTGGTTGGCCGCGTTGATCTGTGACGCGAAGAACAACCCGCCGACGGCCGCCATCGTCCCGGCGATGGCGTAGACGGTGATCCGCACCATGGGCACATTGATGCCGGCACGCCCCGCCGCCTCGCTGCTGCCGCCGACGGCGAAGACCTGGCGGCCGTAGCTGGTGCGGCGCAGCACGAAGTCGCCGATGACGACCACGCCCAGGAAGATCACCACGGCCAGCGGCAGCCCCTTGTAGGAGTTGAAGACGGCCGCTGCCACATACGCGGGTACCGCCAGCACCACCGTACGCAGCAGAATCTCGCTGAGCGGGCGGCTGGGCACGTCGGCGGCCTTGCGGCGGCGCTGGTCCAGCAGGGAGAAGCCGAGGAAGGCCAGGACGCAGACGGTGGCCAGGCCCATGGCCGCCGCCTTGTCGGCGAAGTAGTAGTTGGTGAGATGCGCCACCAGCCCGTCGTCGTCGAGGTTGATGGTGCCGCTGGGGCCGAGGATCTGGAGCATCAGACCGTTCCAGCCCAGCAGGCCCGCCAGGGTGACCACGAAGGCCGGGACGCCGATCCTGGCGAAGAAGAAGCCGTGTATGGCGCCGGCCGCCATACCGGTGAGGAGGGCCAGCAGAACCGCCAGCACCTCGTTCATCCCGTGGTTGATGTTGAGGACCGCCAGCACGGCGGCCGACATCCCGCTGACCGAGCCGACCGACAGATCGATCTCGCCGAGGATGAGGACGAAGACGATGCCGACGGCGATCAGCCCGGTGCCCGCGCTCTGCACGAACAGGTCGCTGAGGTTGTTCGAGCTCAGGAACGCGGAGTCCTGGAGCTGGAAGACCGCGCCGATGACCAGCAGGCCGACGATGACCGGGACGGAGCCCAGCTCGCCGGTGCGCAGCCGGCGCAGCAGGTCTTCCAGGTAGCCGGCGAAGCCCTTCTGGCGCACCAGCAGCCGGGGGTCCACGGTGGCGACGGAAGCGTCCGGGGCCGCTGTCCCGTTCTCAGCGGCCCCCTTCTCCGCCGCCCCGCTCCCCGGTCTCCCGCTGCCGCCCGCCTCGCTCGGGGCCTTGGAGACGTTCACGGGCGTGTCGTCGGCAGGCGTGTCGTCAGCGGGGGTGCCGTCGGTGGGGGTGCCGGTGGTCACTTGTGCACCTCCGTCGTGCGCGCATTGTCTGCGGTCCGGGCGTTCCGGCGGGTGACGACGTTGTCACTCGCCCCGGTGATCGCGGAGACGATCTCCTCCTGGGTGGTCTCGCTCACCGTGAAGGTCCCGTTGTTGCGGCCGAGGCGCAGTACGGCGACCCGGTCGCTGACGGCTCGTACGTCGGCCATGTTGTGGCTGATCAGCAGCACGCCGAGCTCCCGCTCGCGGAGCCGCTCGACCAGGTCGAGGACCTGCGCGGTCTGCTCGACGCCGAGCGCCGCCGTGGGCTCGTCCAGGATGACGACGCGGGGCTCGCCGAGCAGCGAGCGGGCGATCGCGACGGTCTGCCGCTGTCCGCCGGAGAGCGACGCCACCGGTACGCGGACGCTGGGGATCCGGATGGAGAGGGTGGACAGCAGCTCGCGGGCGCGGCGCTCCATCTCCACCTCGTTCAGCACGGTGCGCGACTTGATCTCGTTGCCGAGGAAGAGGTTGCCGACGACGTCGAGGTTGTCGCACAGCGCGAGGTCCTGGTAGACGGTCGCGATGCCCAGCTCCTGGGCGTCGTGCGGCCGCTCGATACGGACGGGCTCACCGTCCCATTCGACAGTGCCCTCGTCGGCCGGGCCGACGCCCGCGATGGCCTTGACCAGGGTGGACTTCCCTGCACCGTTGTCGCCGACCAGCGCGACGACCTCTCCGGGGTGGATCTCCAGCTCGACGTCCGTGAGCGCCTGGACGGCGCCGAACCGCTTGGAGATCCCGCGCAACGCCAGCACGGGCGTAGCGGACACGTGAATCACTCCTTACGCGGATTACTTGATGCCCGCCTCGGCGCACGCCTTCTTGAACTTGGCGGTGCAGATCTCCTTGGCAGTGAAGAAGCCGGACTTGCCGACGTACTTCTTGATGTCCTCCTTGACCAGCGGCAGCGGCGTGACGATCTTCGTCGGGACGTCCTTGGCGGACTCGCTGTCGGTCTTGGTGGAGGCGATCTTGTCCAGCGACTCGCCGCGGGCCAGCGCGACGGCGAACTCGGCCGCGGCCGACGTCTCGGGGACGTACGGCTTGTAGACGCTCATGAACTGCTCGCCCGCCAGAATCCGCTGCACCGCGTTGAGCTCGGCGTCCTGGCCGGTGACCGGGGGCAGCTTGTCCTTGTCGAAGCCGGCGCGCTTGAGCGCGGTGATGATGCCGCCCGCCATGCCGTCGTTGGCGGAGTAGACGCCGATGATGTTCTTCTTGCCGAGCGAGGAGATGGCGCCCTTCATGTTCTCGTTGGCGTTCTCCGGCTTCCACTCCTTGGTGTCGTACTCCTTGCCGACCTTCACCTTGCCGTCGAGCACGGAGTGGGCGCCGTCCTTGTACATCTTGGCGTTGGGGTCGGTGACGGAGCCGTTCATCATGACGATCTTGCCCTTGTCGGCCTTGTCGCCCAGCTCGTCGAGGAGGGACTTGGCCTGGAGCCGGCCGACGCGCGGGTTGTCGACCGAGGTGTACGCCTTGATCGGGCCCTCGGCGAGGCGGTCGTAGGCCACGACGGGGATGTCTCGGTCGTCGGCCTTCTTGACCGAGCTGGAGACGGACTTGGCGTCCACGGCGTCGAGGATCAGCACGTCGACCTTCTTGGCGATCATCGTGTCGACCTGCTGCTGCTGGACGTTGGCGTCCTGCTTGGCGTTGGCGTAGAGGATCTTGGTGTCCTTGCCGGCCAGTTCCTTGAGCTTCTTCTCCATCAGCGGCTTGTCGAAGCGCTCGTAGCGCGCCGTCTGGTTCTCGGGCAGCAGCAGCCCGATGGTCAGCGGTCCCTTCTTGGACTTGCCGCTGTCCTTGCCGTCCGCCTGGTCGGCACTGCCACAGGCGGCCGTGGTGAGGGCGAGCGAGAGTGTGACGGTGCCGAGGACGATGCCGCGCAGCGCTGCGTGCATTGAGAGACCTCCCTGACGGGGCCGCGGCGTTGCGGCCGAGGTAGCGGGAAGTCAACTCCGAGCTGACTCAGCGGTCAATAAGCAAATCCTTAACGAGATGACAACGATGCCATCCGTTGAAGACCGAAACCCATGGCACCCCGAGAGCGCCCCGTCAGGGGCGCGGGGAGGGACTGCCCAGGCTTCGCGGCGCAACGATCAAGGGGCGCGGGGAACTGCGCGAGCGACCACGACGGCGCCGCACCCGGCAGCGAAGCAAGCGCGCAACGGCGGGTCTCAGCTTGCCCCGCATGGAGGCTGCGCTTGCCCACCCTGCGCCCCTGGCGCAGACTGCCCGAGCTTGCGGGGAGCAATTCAGGGGCGCGGGGAACTGCTCCCCCAAGCTCTCCGAGCAGGGGGTACCCCCACCAACCACAACGGCGCCGCACCCGGCAACGGCGCCGACCCCTACGGCGGGGCACCCAACGCAGCTAGGCGACAGCAGACGCCGCGGCGTCCACCAACGCGGCGTCCCCCATCTCGTCGAGCACCAGCGCCAGCGCCCCCAACACCTCGGCACGGCTGTCGAGTTCGCCGGGCAGCACCTTCAGCCGGCGAGCCGCGCTGGGGATGGCGTACCGCGCCACCGAATCCCGCACCGGCCCCAGCACCAGATCCCCGGCCTCGGCGAGGTCGCCGCCCAGCACGACCCGCGAAGGGTTGAGCAGGTTGCACAGGCTGGCGACGCCGCTGCCGATGTGCCGGCCGATGTCGGCGACGACGCGCCGGCAGCCGGGGTCGCCTTCGGCCGCCAGCCGTACCACGCGGGCCATGGTCAGATCCGTGCCGTGGCTGGAGTGCAGCAGCGGCAGCACATAGCGGGCAGCGGTGAACGTCTCCAGGCAGCCGCGGTTGCCGCAGCGGCAGACCGGACCCGACTCGTCCAGCGTGATGTGGCCGATCTCCCCGGCGGTGCCGCCCGGGCCGCGGTAGATCTGGCCGTTGATCACCAGCCCGGCACCGACGCCGCTGGCGACCTTGATGTAGGCCAGGTCCCGGGCGCCGTGTCCGGCTCCCCAGACCTGCTCGCCGAGCGCACCGAGGTTGGCATCGTTGTCCACATAGACCGGGACACCCATCCTGGCGGCGAGCTCGTCACGCGGATTGGTGCCGACCCAGCCCGGCAGGATGGCGGTGGAGCCCAGCACTCCGGTTTCGATATCGATGGGGCCCGGCACGCCCAGCCCGATGCCGATCACCTTCGCCGGGCTGATGCCGCTCTCCCCCACCAGCCGCCGCACCAGCTGCTCGGCGCGGTCGAAGCCCTGGTCGGCCGAGGCGTCCACATCGATGGGCTCGGCATCCTCGGCCAGCACCGTGTGCGCCAGGTTGCCGACGGCGACCCGCAGGTGGGAGTGGCCGAAATCGACGCCGACGACGATCCCGGCGTCGGCGCTCAGCGAGACGGCGCGGGCCCGGCGACCGCCGGAGGAGGTGGGGGTGACCTCGACGGTTCCGGCGTCCTTGAGCTCACGGACGATGTTGGAGACGGTCGCGGCGGACAGCCCGGTGGTCCGGGCGATCTCTGCCTGGGTGAGCGAACCGGCCATGCGGACGGCCCGCACGACGCGCTCCAGGTTTGCCCGGTGCAGCGAGGACTGCGACCCAGGAGTCTCCACCACTGTTCACTCCCCGTTTGTCTCCAACATCTGAACCCTAAGCAGAGCCCCGGCGGTTCTTCCCGTCAAGCCCTTTGAGCTCGGCTGGGACCGGCTGGCGCTCATTTGTGGCACATCATACGGAGCGGAGCAGGGCGGACGCGCTGGGTCCCCGGCCGGTGGCCGGGGACCCAGCGGGGCGTTGCGCTCACATCACTTGACGGAGCCCGCCGTCAGTCCGGAGACCACATGCCGCTCGATGAAGGCGAACAGGACGATCACCGGCACGATGGCGACAACGGACGCGGCGAACAGGTAGTTCCACTGCACCGTGTAGGCGCCGATGAAGTTGTTGATCCCCACCGTCAGCGGCTGCTTGTCCGGCTCGGTCGAGAGGGTCAGCCCCATCACGAACTCGTTCCAGGACGAGATGAAGGTGAAGATCACCGCGGTGACGACACCGGGCAGCGCCAGCGGCAGCGTCACCTTGATCATCGCCCCGAACCTGCTGGTGCCGTCCACCATCGCGGCCTCCTCCAGCTCGGCGGGGATCGACCCGATGTAGGCGGTCAGGATCCATACGGCGAAGGCGAGGTTGAACGCGGCGTTGGTCAGGATCAGCGTCCAGACCGAGTTGAGCATCTCCAGCTGGTGGAACTCCCGGTACAGGCCCACCAGCAGCGCGGTCGGCTGGAACATCTGGGTGACCAGCACCAGCAGCAGGAACCACTTGCGTCCCTTGAAGCGCATCCGCGCCGTGTAGTACGCGGCCGGCAGCGAGACGAGCAGCACCAGCACCGTGGCACCGCCCGAGATCAGCAGCGTCACCTGGAGGTTGTCCCCGAGCGAGGACTCCTTCCAGACGTCGATGAAGTTGGACCAGTGCAGCTTGTCCGGCAGATAGGTGCGGTCACGCAGCTCGTCGGCCGGCCGCAGCGCGGTGACGATCATCTCCAGGTACGGCGCGAGAAAGAGCGCCGCGAGCAGCCAGGCGACAGCGGTGATCACCAGCGTGCGCGGCCGGAAGGTGCGCTTCGGCGGCCGTACGGAGCGCTTGACGGGGCCCGTGGGGGCTGTCTTGACGGTCCCGGGTCCGGGTTCCGAGCCGGATCCGGCGGTCTGTGTTGCGGTCGCCATCAGTCCTCCTCGTTCCACCGGCTGACCTTCAGGAAGATCAGCACGAGCACGACGACCATCAGGAAGTTGACCACCGACATCGCCGCCGACTCGCCGATGTCCGTCTCCTTGAGCTTGTACATGAACACCGTGGTCGTCGCGGTGTCGCTGCCCGGTCCGCCCTGCGTCATCGCCCAGATGATCGGGAACGAGTTGAAGACGTTGATCAGGTTGATGACCACACCGACGAGGAACGCGGGCCGCAGCAGCGGCAGCGTGATGCCCCGGTACGTCTGCCAGGAGCCCGCGCCGTCGATCCGCGCGGCCTCGTAGACGTCCGCCGGGATCGTCTGGAGCCCGGCCAGCAGGGTGTAGGTGGTGAACGGCAGCGAGACGAAGACCGCCACGAACATCATCCACGGCCAGGCGGTGCCGGCCGAGCCGAGCCAGTCCTTGGACTTGTCGATGATGCCGAGGTCGATCAGCGCCGTGTTGAGGACACCGGCCGTCTGGTTGAGCATCCATTTGAAGCCGATGGCCGTCATCAGAACCGAGGCGGCCCAGGGGGCGATAAGCGCCCAGCGGGTGATCCGGCGGCCCGGGAAGCGCTGGTTGAACAGCTGGGCCAGGCCCAGCGACACGACCATCGTGACGCCGACGACCACCACGGTCCACAGCGCGGTCCAGAGGATGACGTGGGAGAAATCGGTCTCGTCGAAGAGTTTCTTGTACTTGTCGGTGCCGGCCGGGCCCCGCACGATCCCCGCGATGCTGATGTTCAGGAACGAGGTCCTGACCAGCTCGATGACGGGCCAGACGACGACAACGGCAATGAGCAGGACGACGGGAGCGATCCAGGGAAGCGGGCCGAGCCGGGCCAGCCCGCCGCGCGAGCGGCGGACCGGCGGGGCCTTCAATGACACGGGGACTCCTTGCGATACGTGCTGAAGCTTGCGGCGCGAGCCGCATGGTGCGGTTGCGCCGCCGCCGAGCCCTCCCTGAAGGATCCGGGAGCACCTCCGGGCCGGAGGCTGCGGGAGGGCCCGGCGGCGGACGCGACCGATACGGGGCCTACTTGTTGGCGGCCGCCTCTTCCGCCTTCTTCTGCAGGTCGCCGAGGACCTTCTTCGGGTCCTCCTTGGCCGCCTTGCCGCCGGTCTTCTTGATCTCGGCGGAGACGACGTCCCAGGAGGGGTCGCCCAGCGGGTAGAACTTCGCGTTCTGCAGCTCGTCGAAGAAGGGCTTCAGGTCGTCGTGCTTGCCGTTGGACTGCATCGTCTTGAGCGCGTCCTGGGTGACCGGCGGGAAGTTGTACATCTCATCGAACTTCAGCATCTTCTTCGAGTACACGAAGTCGAGGAAGGTCTTGATCTGCTTCTGCTTGCCGCCGTCCTTGAAGGCCATCATCCAGTCGGCGACGCCGAGCGTGGACTTCAGCGGGCCCTCCTTGCCCGGGATGGAGGTGACGCCGTAGTCGACCTTGCCGTCCTTGGCCATCTGGACCAGGCTCGGGTGACCGTTGAGCATGCCGACCTTGCCGGCTGCGAAGTCCGCGAAGGCGGTCTTGCGGTCGGTGGTGGCCGGGTTGGAGTAGGTCAGACCGGGCTTGACCAGCTTGTCCTGGAGCCACTTGAAGGTCTCGACGTTCTTCTTGCTGTCGATGGTGTACTTGCCGCTGCTGTCGGTGTAGCCGCCGCCGTTGCCGAGCTCCCACATCATGGTCTCGCCCTGCGCCTCCTCGGGGCCGAGGGGCAGCGCGTAGGGGGTGTCGGCGGCCTTGGAGTCCTTGATCTTCTTCGCGGCGTCGGCCAGCTCGTCCCAGGTCTTCGGGGGGTTCTTGATGCCCGCCTTCTTGAAGACCTTCTTGTTGTAGAAGAGCACGCGGGAGGAGGAGACCCACGGGATGCCGTACTGGGTGCCGTCCACCTCGCCGGCCTTGGCGAACGACGGGATGAGGTTCTTCTTCGTCTTGGGCGAGAGAACGTCGTCGGCCTTGTAGAGCAGGTCGTCGGCGACCTTGTCGGCGTAGCCGCCGGTCTGCAGCAGGTCCGGAACGTTTCCGCTCTGGATCATCGTCTTGACCTGCTTGTCGATGTCGTTCCAGTTGATGACCTGGACGTCGACCTTGATGTCCTTGTGCTTCTTCTCGAAGTCCTTGGCGACCGCGTCCCAGTAGATCTTGGAGGCGTTGGACTTCTTGTCGCCGTAGTCGGCGGCCACCAGTTTGATGGTGTTCTTGTCCCCGGAGTCACCGCTGTCTCCGCCACAGGCGGTGACGCCAAGTGCCATGGCGAGCACTGCGGCACCGGCCGCCGCTGCTCTCTTGTTCATGTTGCTCAACCCTTCGACATCGGTGTCGACTTGCTCGCAGGTGATACGTCACTCCGGGCGCGACCCGGATCCCCCAGGCAACGTCGGGCGAGGAGAGCCCCGACTGCTTGGCGAGGTGATCCCCGTGCCGCTACGGCGCAGAGACTACTCACGGCATATTCCGCCGCACAGGTCTAGGCCACTTTCGTGGCCAACCTGAAATCACTGCCCGCCGCAGCCGGTTCGGGCTGCCTACTTGAGGGCGCCCGCGGTCAGTCCGGCCTGCACCTGACGCTGGAAGACGGCGTAGACGACCAGCACCGGGAGCATGGCGATGGTCAGCCCCGCGAACAGGGCGCCCCAGTCCCCCGCGTAGCCCTGGGAGACCGTGAGCGCCGCCAGGCCCTGGGGCAGGACGTAGTTGTTCTCGTCCTCGTTGTTGAGCAGCAGCGGCAGCAGGTACTGGTTCCACTGACCGAGGAAGTTGAAGATCCCGATGCTCACCAGTCCGGGCTTGGCCATCGGCAGCATGACCTGGAAGAAGGTGCGGGTGTGCGAGGCACCGTCGATCATCGCCGCCTCCTGGACCCCGCTGGGCAGGGTCCGGAAGAACGAGGTGAGAAAGAAGGTGGTGAACGGCAGCGAGTACGCGATGTAGGCGATGATCAGGCCGGGACGGGTGTCCAGCAGGGACATGTTGTCCATGATCGTGAACAGCGGGATCAGCGCCAGGATCACCGGGAACATCATGCCCCCGGCGAACAGCAGGAAGATGAGCCTGTTGCCGGGGAAGGTGAACCGGGCGATGACGTAGGCCGCCATCGAGCCCAGCAGCATGGTGCCGGTCAGCGAGCCCGCCAGGATGATCAAGGAGTTGAAGGCGTACCTGCCGATCTTCGCCTCGGTCCAGGCGTTGGCGAAGTTCTGCCAGTGGATGGAGGTCGGCAGCCCCATCGGGTCGTTGAGGAAGTCGGCGGTGGGCCGGAAGGCCGTCAGCGCCACCCACACCAGCGGGCCGGCCGCCATCACGACCCAGGCGATCAGGAAGGCGTGCGAGAAGACGTTCAGCACGCCGCTCTGGCCGCGTCCGGCGCTCTTGGCCCCGTCGTCGGCGGACCGCCGGCCGGCGGCCGGTGCGGCGGAGGCGGCGGACCCTCCCCCCGCCCCTGAGGCATCCGGCTGGTCGGTCACGGCGTCGGAGGGCATCGGTTCGGCACTCATCGCTTCGCTTCCCGCTTCTCAGTACTCGATCTGGTCACGGCGCCCGATCCTCATCACGATCAGCGTGAAGATCATGCTCAGCACGAGGAGCACCACGCCGATGGCCGTGGCATAGCCGAACTGGCCCTCCCGGAAGCGCTCGTAGAGGTATACCGGGGTCACCTTCAGCGCGTGCGGCGGCACCATGATGAGGACCACCGCGAAGGCGTCCAGGGCCTGGATGCCCATGTAGATCCAGCCGGTGCGCACGGTGTCCCAGATCAGCGGCAGCGTGACCCGGAAGAACGTGGCGACGCGCCCCGCGCCGTCCAGCAGCGCCGCCTCGTAGATGTCCTTGGGGATGGCGCCCATGGCTGCGGAGAAGAGCACCACGTAGAAGCCGACGAAGCTCCAGGCGATCACCGCCATGGTGGAGAAGAGGGCGAGCTTGTAGTCACCGCCGAGCCAGCGCTGCTCCAGGCTCTCCAGCCCCACGGAGCCGAGCAGACCGTTGAGCAGGCCGCTGCGGGAGCTGTAGACCTGCTGCCACACCACGGCGATCAGCGCGATGGACAGCACCTGCGGGAAGAAGTAGACGATCTTGTAGAGCGAGGAGCCTGCCACGCCCGAGACCGCCCGGCCCCTGCGGTGCCGTCCGCCTGCGGTGATCATGTAGGCGAAGAAGATACCCAGCGTCAGGGTGATCAGCGGAACGACGACCAGCAGCAGCAGGCTGGACTCCAGGGAGTCCCAGAACTTCTCGTCGTTCCACATCTTCACGTAGTTGTCACCGCCGACGAAGTTCGCCGTGGTGCCGCCCGCCCAGTCCGTGAACGAGTAGTAGATCGCCTGGAGGAACGGGGAGATGACGAAAACCGTGTAGAAGAGCAGCGGCAGGGCCAGGAAGCCCACGATGAAGCGGTACTTGTCCAGGGTGCGGTACCTGCGGTCGGTGCGCACCCGCTCCGGGGTGAACCGGGGCGGCAGGACGACGGCCAGGGCGAACGCCAGTCCGCTGCTCGTCCTCGTTCGTCCGGGAGGCTGCTTCCCACTCGTCTGCCCGCCCGTGGCCGGCCGTGTCTCAGTCTTCACGCCGCTCCGATTCTCCCCGGGACTCCGCCGCTGCCCGGCCGCTCAGGACTTCTTGATCTTCGTGACGTCGGGGTCCTTGGCGGTACGGTCGGCGGCCTTCTGCATCGCGTTCATGGCCTCCTTCACCGAGCTCTCGCCGTTCATGAACTTCCCGACGACCTCGTCGAAGTCCACCCGCCACAGATCGGCGTACCACTCCTTGAAGAACGCGATCACGATGTTGTCGCCGGCGGCCTTGACGGCCTGCTGCGCGCTCTTCACACCCGGCGGCAGTTCCATGCCGTCGATGGCGCCCTTGACCACGGGCATCGAGGAGACCTCGCGGAAGAGGTTCACCGCGGCCTTCTTGCTGTACATCATCCGCATCCACTCCAGGCCGCCCTGCCGGTTCGAGGCCTTGGCCGGGATGATGTAGGGCTCGCCGGGCGGGGCGTAGAGGGTGCCGTAGGGCATCGGGTCACCCTTGTCGAAGGAGGGCGTCGCGCCGACCCGCATCTCGAAGTTCTTGGGCGTGGTGTCCTTCGCCTCGTTCTCCACCCAGGAGCCGTCCGGGATGAAGACGGCCTTGCCCTTCGTCCAGGCGGTCTGCGCCTCGATGTGCGCGTTCTTGCCGTCGAAACCGGTCAGCACGTACTTCTTGGCGAGCAGCTCCTCATAGGCTTCGAAGACCTGCTTGACCGCGTCGGTCTTCCAGGCGTTCGGCTCCAGGTAGTCGAAGGCGTCGAGCTGCTTGCGGCCGCCCGCCTGGCCGAACATGGCGTACATGCTGAAGAACATGTAACGCGGGTGGCCCGCCGGATACGTCCAGCCGTGCATCCCCTTCTTCTTGGCCTTCTTGCAGAGGGCCAGCATGTCGTCCCAGGTCTTCGGGTACTCGGCATCCAGCTTCTCCCGGAGCATCGTGTCCGAGTACCAGATGCCGTAGACGGTCTGGGCGATGTTGAGCTGGTAACAGGCGTCGCTGCCGAACTGGCCCATCTCCAGTACGCCGGGCACCAGGGTGTCGCGCACCTTGACGTCCGGGTCGTCCCAGCTGGGCGCGTCGAGGAGTTCGGTAACGTCGCTGACCTGCTTGTTCTTGACGAGCTTCGAGATCGACATCATCTCTGCGCCGGAGTTGTTGACCACGTCCGGCGGGTCGCCCTTGATGATCCGCGGCTGGACCTGGGTGGCGATCCGCTCGGTCTTCTTCTGGTCGACCTTCGCCTTGGGGTAGCGCTTCTCGTACATGTCGCTGACGAACCGCGCGTACTTGTCGTCGTACCCGCCGTTGAAGATGTACGCCTGCAGAGGGGCGTCCTCTTTGACGGACAGCGGATTCTTGGCCGACTTCTTGCCCTTCTCGGCCTTGTCGTCGGAACCGCCACCGGTGGCGCAGGACGTCAGCGAGCCGAGGGCCGGCACGGCGAGCAGTCCGGCCGCGGTGGCCTTGACGACATCGCGACGGTTGACGCTGTTGGTTCCCATGCTCAAGTCCTCGCCTTCTCCAGGACTCAGGCGGTGTACCGGTCTCCCGTCAACTCGCCACCGGCGAAGGGCCCGACACCGCGGGTCAGTTGAAGCTGGGTGGTGCGGATCTTGCGGATGGTGCGCCAGTGATACGGCGCCCGCGCACGGGTACCGTTCAAGGTGCGGACAGGTATAGTCCACTCTTCGCCACCTGGGCAAGATCGAGAACGGCCTGGCCCGCCATCTTTCCCGAGTTGAGACCTCCATCCAACAGTGCTGCTTTTGCCCACGAGTTCGGAGCGCCTCGGCAAGGTGCGTACACGACGACGGGCCGTACCCCGTTGCAGGGGTACGGCCCGTCGTACGAGCGCTCTCGCGCGTCAGTCGCGGATCAGCGAGCGCAGGACGTACTGGAGGATGCCGCCGTTGCGGTAGTAGTCGGCCTCGCCGGGGGTGTCGATGCGGACGGTGGCGTCGAACTCGACGCCGGTGTCCGTGGTGACCTTCACCGTGGCGGGGATATCACCGTCGTTGAGCGCCGTGATGCCGGTGACGGAGAAGGTCTCCTCGCCGGTCAGGCCCAGGTCGAGCGCGGAGCCGCCGGTGGGGAACTGGAGCGGGAGGACGCCCATGCCGATGAGGTTCGAGCGGTGGATGCGCTCGTAGGACTCGGCGATGACGGCGCGCACGCCCAGCAGCGCGGTTCCCTTGGCCGCCCAGTCGCGGGAGGAGCCGGAGCCGTACTCCTTGCCCGCGAGGATGACCAGCGGGGTGCCCTGCGCATGGTAGTTCTGCGCAGCGTCGTAGATGAAGGAGACCGGGGCACCTCCCGCTTCGCTCTCCCGGGTGAAGTCGCGGGTGAAGCCGCCCTCGGTGCCCGGCGCGATCTGGTTGCGCAGCCGGATGTTGGCGAAGGTGCCGCGGATCATGACCTCGTGGTTGCCGCGCCGCGAGCCGTAGCTGTTGAAGTCGCGGCGCTCGACACCGTGCTCGGTCAGGTACTTGCCCGCCGGGGTGTCGGCCTTGATGGCACCGGCCGGGGAGATGTGGTCGGTGGTGACCGAGTCGCCCAGCTTGGCCAGCACCCGGGCGCCGGAGATGTCCTGCACCGGAGCCGGCTCCATGCCCATGCCCTCGAAGTAGGGGGGCTTGCGCACGTAGGTGGACTCGGTGTCCCACTCGAAGGTGTTGCCGGTGGGGACGGGGAGCGCCTGCCACTGGGCGTCGCCGGCGAAGACGTCGGCGTAGTCCTTGGTGAACATCTCCTGGCCGATGCAGGAGGCGACGACCTCCTCGACCTCCTGCTCGGAGGGCCACAGGTCGGCGAGGTGGACCGGGTTGCCGTCCTGGTCGGTGCCGAGCGCCTCGGTGGTGATGTCCACCTTCATGGAGCCGGCGATGGCGTAGGCCACGACCAGCGGCGGGGACGCCAGGTAGTTCATCTTGACGTCGGGGTTGATCCGGCCCTCGAAGTTGCGGTTGCCGGACAGGACGGAGACGACGGCCAGGTCGTTGTCGTTGACGGCCTTGGAGACCTCGTCCGGCAGCGGCCCCGAGTTGCCGATGCAGGTGGTGCAGCCGTAACCGACGAGGTTGAAGCCCAGCTTGTCCAGGTACGGGGTGAGCCCGGCGCGGTCGTAGTAGTCCATGACGACCTGGGAGCCGGGGGCCAGGGTGGTCTTGACCCAGGGCTTGCGGGTCAGGCCCTTCTCCACCGCCTTCTTGGCCAGCAGCGCGGCGCCGACCATGACGTACGGGTTGGAGGTGTTGGTGCACGAGGTGATGGCCGCGACGGCGACGGCGCCGTGGTCCAGCTCGTAGGCGGTGCCGTCGGGGCTGGTGACCTGGACCGGGTTGCTGGGGCCCTCGCCGGCGGCGGAGACGAGGTCGGCGTGGCTCGGGCGGCCCGCGCCGTTCTCCTCACGGCCGTAGGCCGGGGCGTCGCTGGCCGGGAAGGACTCGTCACTCGCCTCGTCGACCGGTGACGCCTTCGTAGTGTCGTGCTCGGAGATGTAGTTGGGCAGGTCGGCGAGGAACTGCCGCTTGGCCTCGGACAGCGCGATCCGGTCCTGCGGGCGCTTCGGACCGGCGATGGACGGGACGACCGTGGAGAGGTCCAGCTCCAGGTATTCGCTGTACTCGGGCTCCTGCGCCGGGTCGTGCCACAGGCCCTGGGCCTTGGCGTACGACTCGACCAGCGCCAGCTGCTCGGCGCTGCGGCCGGTCAGCTTGAGGTAGTTGATGGTCTCCTCGTCGATCGGGAAGATCGCCGCGGTGGAACCGAACTCGGGCGACATGTTGCCGATCGTGGCGCGGTTGGCGAGCGGCACGGAGGCCACGCCCTCGCCGTAGAACTCCACGAACTTGCCGACGACGCCGTGCTTGCGCAACATCTCGGTGATGGTGAGCACCAGGTCGGTGGCGGTGGTGCCGGTCGGCAGCTCGCCGGTGAGCTTGAAGCCGACGACCCGCGGGATGAGCATCGAGACCGGCTGGCCCAGCATCGCGGCCTCCGCCTCGATGCCGCCGACGCCCCAGCCGAGGACGCCGAGGCCGTTGACCATGGTGGTGTGCGAGTCGGTGCCGACCAGGGTGTCGGGGTATGCCTGGCCATTGCGGACCATGACGGTGCGGGCCAGGTGCTCGATGTTGACCTGGTGCACGATGCCGGTGCCGGGCGGGACGACCTTGAACTCGTCGAAGGCGGTCTGGCCCCAGCGCAGGAACTGGTAGCGCTCGCGGTTGCGGCCGTACTCCAACTCGACGTTCTTCTTGAACGCGTCGGAGGTGCCGAAGGTGTCGGCGATGACGGAGTGGTCGATGACCAGCTCGGCCGGGGCCAGCGGGTTGATGCGGTTCGGGTCGCCGCCCAGCTCCTTGACGGCCTCACGCATGGTCGCCAGGTCCACGACGCAGGGCACGCCGGTGAAGTCCTGCATGATCACCCGGGCCGGGGTGAACTGGATCTCCTGGCTGGGCTTGGCCGAGGGGTCCCAGTTGCCGAGCGCGCGGATGTGGTCGGCGGTGATGTTCGCGCCGTCTTCGGTACGGAGCAGGTTCTCCAGCAGGACCTTCAGGCTGTAGGGCAGCCGCGCTGAACCCTCTACTTTGTCCAGCTTGAAGATTTCGTACGACTCGTCGCCCACCTGCAGCGTGCTGCGGGCGTCGAAGCTGTTCGCCGACACGACAGTCTCCTTCAGTGCCTTGAGTGCATCGGCCGCCGGTGCGCTATGGTGAGCGGAGCATGAAGTTAGGTAAGCCTTACCAATCCTTACCGATGCCAACCTGTTCTCGCCCTGCGACAGCGACCGCGACGTATGCCGTCGCCAGTTATCTCGATGTCGAGATAACTCTAGTACACGACCGCCCGACGGTCATGCGCTGCCCCCGGGTGCCCGGCGCACGGCATGCCGACACGTACACAGGGGGACATATCGCCGCGGGCACCAGGCGGTCCGGCATGCGCACTGCTCCGGACCGAGCCACCGCGCAAGTCGGCTGTGGCATTCGGGCGGTTGCCGAAGGGTTGCGGGCACCCCGTGCCCCCCGAGCGCGTGACTATCTCAGATCTGAGATACGGTTTCCTCCATGACCGACGACTACCTCGCACGAATCGGCCAGTTGATCCGCGATGCCCGTCAGCACCGCGGCTGGACGCAGTCGCAACTCGCGGAAGCGCTCGGCACCAGCCAGAGCGCCGTCAACCGGATCGAGCGCGGGAACCAGAACATCAGCCTTGAGATGATTGCCCGTATCTCCGAGGCGTTGGACAGCGAAATCGTGTCGCTGGGCTACTCGGGACCGATGCATCTGCGCGTGGTGGGCGGCCGTCGGCTCTCCGGCAGCATCGACGTCAAGACGAGTAAGAACGCGTGTGTGGCCCTGTTGTGCGCCTCGCTGCTCAACTCCGGCCGTACGGTGCTGCGTCGGGTCGCCCGCATCGAGGAGGTCTACCGCATCCTGGAGGTGCTCTCCTCGATCGGCGTACGCACCCGGTGGATCAACGGCGGCGCGGACCTGGAGATCGTGCCGCCCGCCGAGCTGGACCTGGACTCCATCGACCAGGAGGCGGCCCGCCGTACGCGGAGCATCATCATGTTCCTCGGCCCGCTGCTGCACCGGATGGACCGCTTCCGCATTCCGTACGCGGGCGGCTGCGATCTGGGCACCCGCACGGTCGAGCCGCACATGAGCGCGCTGCGCCACTTCGGCCTCGCGGTCACCGCGACCGAGGGCATCTACCACGCCGAGGTGGAGGCGGGCGTCGCCCCCCAGCGGCCGATCGTGCTGACCGAGCGCGGGGACACCGTCACCGAGAACGCGCTGCTGGCCGCTGCCCGGCACGACGGCGTCACGGTCATCCGCAACGCCTCGTCCAACTACATGGTCCAGGACCTGTGCTTCTTCCTGGAGCAGTTGGGCGTACGGGTCGAGGGCATCGGCTCGACGACGCTGACGGTGCACGGCGTGCCCGTCATCGACACGGACGTGGACTACTCCCCCTCCGAGGACCCGGTCGAGGCGATGAGCCTGGTCGCCGCCGCCGTCGTCACCGAGTCGGAGCTGACGGTGCGCCGGGTGCCGGCCGAGTTCATGGAGATCGAGCTGGCCGTCCTGGAGGAGATGGGCCTCGACTTCGACCGCAGCGCGGAGTACGCGGCCGACAACGGACGCACCCGGCTGACGGATCTGACGGTGCGGCCCTCCAAGCTGGAGGCGCCCATCGACAAGATCCACCCGATGCCGTTCCCCGGCCTGAACATCGACAACGTCCCGTTCTTCGCCGCGATCGCCGCCTCGGCGCAGGGCAAGACCCTCATCCACGACTGGGTCTACGACAACCGCGCCATCTACCTCACCGACCTCAACCGGCTCGGCGGCAGGCTCCAGTTGCTCGACCCGCACCGAGTCCTGGTCGAAGGCCCCACCCGCTGGCGGGCCGCCGAAATGATGTGCCCCCCGGCCCTGCGCCCGGCCGTCGTGGTCCTGCTCGCCATGCTGGCCGCCGAGGGCACATCCGTGCTGCGGAATGTGTACGTCATCAACCGCGGCTACGAGGATCTGGCGGAGCGCCTCAACGAAGTGGGAGCGCAGATCGAGACGTTCCGGGATATCTGAGCAGCGGCTGCCGCCGCGCCCCGCCTGACCTGCTGCTTAGCGGGTCAGAACCTCCAGGTGCGCCTCTCGACGAGGCACTGCACATCCGCCTCGACCTCGGCAAGATGCGGCGTGACCTCGGTCACGCCGCTATTCGTCGTGTGGAACAGCTTCAGGCCCCATCACCTTCCCCTCCTCGACCCGAAAATCGAGAACATCAGGGAGGGGCAAGGTTGTTTCCGTCAGACCGTGCGAGCGAATGAAGATGGTGTGAGAAGCCGCCTCCGGACCGCCGGGGCACACCAGCGTCCCATGGCCCTAGTGTGCTGAGTCGTTAATTCGTTGGCAGTAGGTGGTGAGGGTCTCTCTCCGGCTGTCACACGTGGCTGCGAAGCTCTCTGCCCATGACGGCACAACCACGCTGGACCGACGACCTGTTCCCGTTCCCCACCCCACCCGCACTCGCCAAAGTGGTCGACATCGCCTGGGAGGAGGGGTTCCTCACGACGGACCTGTACGAGGAGGGCCTGTACGATGCTCCCCGCGTGCAGACCAGCTTTGCCTTGCCCTTCGACCTGTGCGAGGTACCCCTCGCGCCCCAGGGGTGGGAGTACTGCTACGCGGGAGAAGCGTTCCGCCGACACCACGTACCGTTCATGTCCGTACCGGAACTCCTGCCCTTCGCGGACCTTGGCACCGGCACCTGCGTCGGATGGGTGGTCCCCGCGCCGGAACTCGGGCGCACCGACCATCCCGTTGCTTCCTTCGGCCACAAGGAGCCGGGCGTCATCGGCCGGAATACCCTGGACGGCCTCACCTTTCTGCTCTCCCTCGCCCTGCGCAGTGGAGGAGAGCGCCGCCGTACCCAGGTGGCACGCCTGTCGGCCGAACTCGGCATCCACCCGACCCCGGAGTACGGCGTCACTCCCGACGGCTGCGACGCGGAGGTCCCCCTCGATCTCGCGCCGCCGGCCGGCTGGCGCCACGAACCCGACCCGTCCGGCATCGGTATCGGCGTCCTCGCACCGAACGACGCCTTCGCCGACGAGTACCCCTCCTTCACCGGGGAGACAGACACCATCCTGGCCGACGCCTCCCGGATGCTTGATGCGGGCCGTCCGGCGAGCGCTCTTCTGGGACTCACCGCCGCCTACCACGAGGATCCACTGGGCCTCCCGGACCTCCACCCCTTGTGGGCCCGTGCTTACGACGATCTCGACCGTCCTTTGTTCCGTGAACGTCTCGACGTCATGCTGGAGGACCACCAGCAGGCGTTCTAATGCTGTGAGTTGGAAGCGTCTGGGTGGTTGATGAGGTGGGTGGATGCCGAGTCCAAAGCCGTTGCCGCTGGAGTTGTCCGATCAGGAGCGCCGGGTGTTGCGGGGCTGGTCGCGGCGGCGGACGGCGTCTGTATCGCTGGTGCTGCGCTCGAAGATTGTGCTGGCCTGTGCGGAGGGCGCGTCGAACTCGCACGTCGCGCAGATGCTGGGCGTCTCGCGGGAGACGGTGCGCAAGTGGCGGGCGCAGTTCGCCGCGCACCGGCTGGAGGGGCTGATGGACCGGCCGCGTTCGGGGGCGCCGCGGAAGATCACCGATGAGCAGGTCGAGGCGGTGATCGCGAAGACTCTCGATCAGGCGCCGCCGAAGGGGGACACGCACTGGTCGACGCGCTCGATGGCCCAGGCTGCCGGCATGTCGCAGTCGGCCGTCTCCCGGATCTGGCGGGCCTTCGGGCTCAAGCCCCACATCGTGCAGACCTGGAAGCTGTCCAGCGACCCGCAGTTCGTGGACAAGGTGCGTGACGTGGTGGGCATCTATCTCGCTCCGCCTGAGAACGCCCTGGTGCTGGCGGTGGACGAGAAGTCGCAGATACAGGCCCTTGACCGCACGCAGCCCGTTCTGCCGCTGGTACCCACCGTGCCCGCGAGGATGACGCACGACTACGTCCGGCACGGCACCACCAGTCTGTTCGCCGCTCTGGACATCGTGTCCGGCTCGGTCATCGCCCAGCACTATCGCCGCCACCGGCACCAGGAGTTCCTGCGCTTCCTTAAACTCATCGACGAGGCTGTGCCCAAGCACCTGGATCTCCACCTGATCCTGGACAACTACGCCACCCACAAGACCGAACAGGTCAAGAAGTGGCTGCTGCGCCACCCGCGCTTCCATCTCCACTTCACCCCCACCTCCGCATCCTGGCTCAACCTCGTCGAGCGCTGGTTCGCCGAACTGACCAACCACAAACTCCGTCGATCCACCCACCGCAGCATCGTCGAGCTCGAACGCGACATCCGTGGCTGGATCAATGAGTGGAACAAGGAACCCAAGCCGTTCGTATGGACCAAGACCGCGGACGAGATCCTGGAAACCCTCGCCGCGTACTGCACACGAATTAACGACTCAGGACACTAGGGACCACCGAATCCCACATACGTCCCACAGGCCCCTGGGCCGTGCACTCGCGTGATCGCGTTAACGCAGGTCAGCGCCCGGAAGGCCCTGAGTAGAGCAGGCGCCTTCTAAACGTCTGCTCCGTCTCAAGTGCAAGCGCCGACAGCCGACCCTTTCGAGCCACCTACCTCTAGGCGGTGTCAAGTCGCCTCAATCTCACCGCTGATGGACCCGCTATCCGCGATCCTGCGGGTCGCCTGCTTGGCTCTGGTTAGTGCCACGTAGAGCGTGCGATGATCTTCCCTGGTCTGGACGAGCCCTGCTGCCAGAGTTTCACGCTCTGAGTTGGTCAAGAGAACGCCGACGTTGTTCCACTCGCGGCCCTTGGCCTGGTGAGCCGTGAGAGCAGGGATCAGTCGATTCCCATCGGCATGCAGAAGAACACGGAGGTTCTCCAGACGTGCCGTGTGGTGATGATTTCTCTTCTTCGGGAGTCTTCGCCGAGTCTCCGCCCCGACGACCTCATTGAGGTCTGACCAGATCCCCGCGATTCCGGCCGTCCCAGCCAAATCAGTGATGAGCTGCTGCAAGTTGGGTCTCAAGCGCTCCAATGCTTCAGCGTCAATACCGAGCGTGATGAGTGCCTCTTTTTGGAATGTGGCGTCGACTCCGAATTTTTGCTTCGTCACTTCGCTGAGCAGGAGCGTGCAAGCTGCTTCGTGTACTTGTCCCTTGGCGGATCCGTACGCCAGCGGAAGGACGTGGGGTCCGGAGCTCCACAGAGTCTTCCACTGCAACGACAACACGACGTCCACGTCCCCCGCTTGCCCCCGCGGGAGGATCACTCCATGGCCGGCCCGCAGCTCATCCGCCAGGCGCTTCTGCCCGTCAGTTGTCCAACGGAAGGACCTTCGCAGTGGGCGCTGGACGAACTGGGTATCGCGTACCAGCTCCGGTACGAGATCGGGTCGAGCTCCCCGAAAGCCGTAGAGGGCCTGCCACGGATCACCGACGACGGTGACTGCGAGCCCGGCGTCCACCGCGAGCCGCACGAGAGAGAGATCGAAGGCATTCGCGTCGAAAATCTCGTCGACGATCAATGCGCCTGCGGTATTCGCGAGACAGGCCAAGACCGCGTCGCGAGCGCCTTGAAGTGCCAGCGCCGCTTCGAGGAGAGTGCGAGCATCCTGATGGGTGCAGAAGCCTTCGGCCAGAGCCGCGGCGACGTCCTGTCTGCTGGGTCTGTTCGCTTGGGTGCTCCGTCGCAGGGTTTGGACCACAACCTGATTGCCGCCCAGTGCCACGGCTGGTTCCATACGCGACCACTTGGTGGGCAGCTGCACTGGCCAAGAGTCGATGACGGTGAGACTGCGGTGTCCGCTTGGCCAGCAGATGTGCCCCGTATCCAGCAAGTAGACGAGCAGATCACAGACGACGGTGTCCAGCGTGACAATGCGGTGCGGCCACGCAAGTACATCCGGGCCCCACTGACGGAGCACACGGTCACGCAGCTCAGCGGTGGCGGAGCGAGTGAAGCTCACGGCCAGCACGGCACGCTGGTCGCCACCGTGAAAGCGCTGGATGCCGAAGCGCTGTGCGGCCACGGCGGTCTTTCCTGAACCCGGCGCTGCTCTGATGTAGACGCGGCGGTGCGGTGTTCCGGCTGCGACCAGTTGTTCACCGGTGAGTCCGCCAGCGATGTCATTCCGTGTTCCCACCGAACTCCTCCCACGGGTCCGCCGTCGCAGGTTTGGTTGCCCACGCGTTGGTGTCCCATGGGGTAGTTGCCCACGGATCACTAGGAGCAGGGCCAGAAGCAGTGGCTGGCCAAGTTCCAACTGGCGGAAGATCGGACGATGGAACGGCACTGGGGCTGAAAGAGAAAGGTTCAGGAGCCGTGGGCCAGGTTTGCGTTGGTGTCTGTGATTCCGGTGCCTGCTGTTCTTCGGGGCCGTTCTCCGACTCCGCCACGGGCTGCGGGCAGAGGAAGTCGAAGAGCTTCACCAGATGGTCCGGAACATGGATGGGCTCGTCACGTTCGATGGCGTCAGCGAGGCGAACGGCGAGGGCATCCGCGAACGCGCCCTTGTCCTTCGCATGGGGACCCGCCGGTGTATCCGGGGCGCCCCCCTTGCCCTTGCGCGCACTCTTGAACAAGTCGTAAACAACCCGATCGGTGACCGGTTCGGTGAGCGGTTCCGCTCCAATGTCAGCCAGGGCCAGCTCTATGAGACGCTCGTTGCCCTCCGTGATGGACGGCTCCAACGTCGGGTGATTGATGAAGGCTTGTACGACCTCTGAGTCGTGATCGGCCAGCCAGTCCGGGTCGGTTGGATGCTCAACGAATGGCTTGTCACTGTCGCGCAGTACGGCCAATCGTGTGCAAATCTCGGCCCCCTTCGTGGCCAGGAAGCGGGAGGTCCACGGACCGACTTTGTTCCCGGTGTAGACGATGCTGAGAGCCTCGATGAAGGTGTGCTTCGCCGGGTCCTGTCCGGCCCATGCCCTGCCGAAGTCACGGATGATGGCGGCTTCGGTCACGCCTTCGACCACCACGAGTCGCTCGGCGAACAACGCGGCGGACCGACTGGCATCCATGTGGAGACGGGCCATACGCAGCGTCTCGTCACGCTTGATCATGGGGATCTTGGTGATCGGACGGCAGACTCTGCTGCCGTCCGCAGCGCGCCGCAACACCACGAGCTGTTCCGGATCACAAGAGGTGATGACGTCCGTCGCATGGCTGGACAGGACCACTTGCAGTTCCGGCCGCTGCCGTACGGCCTTACGTAGATAGCGGACGAGCGCGTGCTGCAGCTGAGGGTGAAGGTGGGCCTCGGGCTCCTCGATGATCACTGTGGCGTGGAAGGGGGTGCTAGGGAAGAACGAATCAGCCTCGGACTCAGCTTCCGCCGCAGCCTGCTCCAGGCGTTCCCGGGCCAGGCGCTGCTCGTCTTCGTCCGTCATTTCTCCAGATGCCTCGCCACTGTGGGGCGGCTCTTCCGCTGCCGGGTCACGGCGGGTGGAGTCAGGTATCGCGGCAAGAGTGACCGCGATGTGGAGCAGATTGACGTACCCGAGGCCCGAGACCTCCAGCGGACGGGCCGAGGCACGACCTTCTATGACGGCCAGCATCAGCTCAAGGACGCGGGCAAGGTAGGAGTCGTCTATGACTTGGCCCCGCACGTACGGCCACTGGCGCTGCACTCCTGCGGACAGGGAGGCCAGGTGATTGCCGATGCGTTCTTCGACTGCTTCGATGAGTCCGTCCTTGGCCAAGTTCTCCAGCAGGCGGGACGCTTTGACGCGCAACGGCACGAGGCTGCGGCTGCCGTCCAGTCGCTGCTGCTCCGCTCTCAGCAACTCGATGAGGATGCGGGTCTCGCGACGGGCCAGCTCGTCGAGCGGATGCCGCCACGCCGGCAAGTAGATGAACTTGAAGGGGTCCATACCCAGTGCCGTGTCATGCACTCGGTTGCGGTCCACCCTGGCGCGGACTGTTCCCAGATTGCGCTGGAACTCTGTGAACCATTTCTGCGCGACACCGTCCGACGTATAACGCCAGGATTGCTGGATCCGCTGACCCAGAGGTCCTTCAGCTGCGGTGTCCTGCTCAAGGCTGTACTGCACCTCTACGCCGGGGCTGCCATCAGCTCCCAGAACCGCAGTCCCCAGGCGGGGCAGGTGTGGGAAGCGGCTGGTGTGGGCCAGGTACAACGCATCCATGACTGTTGTCTTGCCCGCGCCGTTCGCACCGATCAGGACGCTGAAACGTCCCGGCAGCTCACACTCGATCGCCCCCTCCGCACTCGCCCGCAACCCGGAAACGCTCACACGGCTCAGAAACAACGCCGCCCCCTCAACGCCCCAATCGCATCTGACTGCTCCATCATCCCTACGGGCACTGACAGCGGTAGCCCCCCACGTCCGCTGGCCGCCCAGCCGCGCACACCATGACTGCGGCCAAAAACGCGGACAGGGGATCAGGTCACGCCTCGGTGCGGTCGGATCCGCCTCAGCGATCCTCCAAAATGAAGCAGGCCCGTTCGTAGAGTTCGTCGAACGTGATGACTTCGACGTCCTGGATAGATCGCCTGTACTGTTCGAAGGAGGTGATCTTCTCCGGGTTCGCCGCCATGCCGTCGCTGAACTCGCTAAGACTTCCGATCACCAGTACCTGCCGGGGACGGGCAGTGGAGATTTCGATGTCGATCGGGGCGCCGTCGTCCCGGTAGTACCTGTGCAGTTCACCACTGACCAGGCGTAGGGCCTTGTGTGCAGTCTTCTGCACCTGCGCCACAGCGCCGACGACGTCCTTGGAGACCTGGTAGACGTCTGGCAACCGGTACGGCGCGCTCGCCAGCAGGGGTGTCCGGTGCGTCTTGATCTCACAGAACAGCAGGCTGCTGATGAAGCCCTTGGAGCGCATGACGGCATCACTGCGCTTTCCCGCCCCCCGTGAAAATGTTAGCGCCAGCCGTGATGCGCTCCAGCTTGCCGTCATCGAGGGGGCCACAAGCGACGAGGGTGAGGCCGTACCCGAAGATCCACGGATTCTCCTCGAAGAAGCCCTGCCAGACCGCCTCCGGTCCTGCCACCCGGCCGCGCTGCCGCTCGAAGAACTCCGGGTCGGCCAACAGCTGTCTGAAACGTTGGAGTTGCGACTTGCGGTTGCTGATCAGCCGGATGTCCTCTTCCGTGAGGGCACCGCCGACAGCAGTCCTGACGGCTTCGAGGAGCGTCGTGCGGTCCTGGTCGGCCAGGAGCCGAGCCAACTCGGCTTCATCGCCAACGACCAGCCGCAGGCTGCTTCCGGGAAGATCCAGCCCGACGCAGCCCTGGAGGAAGCTGATGACCTTCCAGAAATTCTCGTGGACATCACTGGTGTCAACGAGCGCCTTGACGCTCTGAGGGGCCTCGGTGCCGGGAATCGCCTCCATGGCCGCTGTCCTCGCAGCCTTGGTCTTGTCCTTCTTCCACAGTTTGATCCTGGGCGAGAGGACGCCGTCCTTGTTGATGAGGGTGACATGGCACAACGTGGCCACCTGCGGCCGGTCGTCGAGGACGAATTCGGTGATCAGACGCCCCCGCGCGTGTCGTAGAAGTAGGGAAATCCGTGGCCGCGTATCTCAAGATCCGAGAAGTCCTGCAGCGCGACGTTGAACTCCGTGGTCGGCGGACCGATGCGGAGGCGCCGAACGACGGGTGGATCGGGCTCGGCCGTCTGGTTCCTCCAGTCCGGTGGGACAGCTGGCAGGAGCGCTATGTCGCCTTCGACCACGACGGACTGAACATCTTCGCGCTGAAGTCTGGTGAGCACGGATTCGAGTCGCTGCCAGATCGCGTCGGTGACCGCTTTTGTGAACGCGGGCAGAAGAGTTCGATCCACGGTGAGGACAGCCTCGTACGTATCGACCGTCCATCCGTCACCCGGCATGGGGTGGTAAATGCCGCCGTCACGGCGCAGCGTGAGGACGGCCGGGCGGAGCAGGTCGCGGGCGACCTCCTCGCCGTCGCGATCGAGCAGGCTGTAGGTGTACCCGAGAACAAGGTCGAGTTTGCCGATGTCGTCGTCGGCGAGCGGCAGCGAGACCATCGGGCCAGTGGCCGGCGTGGGGAACGGTATGTAAATCGGCCGACCCGACAGGAACTCGAAGGCGCGGAAAGTCCAGCCGTCCGGCCCGAGGAGGCGGTTCAGCTCCTCGACTCGTCGGGATGACTGGTCGACGTCGGGCTGTACCTCTGGATGAACGAGCCGTGCCAGGAAGGCGAGAAGCACCTCATCAGGACCATCGAAGAGTTGGAAGCGTGGATCCTCGAAGACCCAGTCGTCCGGCAAGTCCAATGGATTGTTGATCCGGTGCTGGACGATGTCGCCACGCGCCGTCGTGAACCGGGAGTCCATCGACGGCAGCCCGTCCAGGTCGTACAGGCCCTCCAGGAAGTCAATCTCGTCGAGCCGTCCACACCAGGGGCCGCCCTCGCCGCTTAGGTAGTCAAAGATGCCGCGTCGCGTCACCGCCGTGATTCTCGGCGTGCTACGCGGAGCCAGCGAGGGTTCGGACTGAGTCATGCACCCAGGATGGACGTACGCTGGCTCACCAGGCGGATTATTGGACACTCTTTGGTCCTCTCGGCCTCAGCAGGTGACGTCGTCATCCAGGGCTCTAACGTGACGGGTCGGCCCGCCGCGCCAAGCCTCGCAGTCCCCGGGGACCCTGACGGCGAAGACGCCACCGTGTCCGTATGCCCCATATCAGCGCGTCCTGTTTCCGCAGTTCAGCCCCGATTGTCAGACCCCGCCCGTAGCGTTGTGAGTCCTACTCGTGACGGCTGCGGGGAGCACCAGTGGACGACGACCTTCAGATCGACAGCGACGATGACCTCTTCCGCAACCCCGTCTTCTATGAACCGGCCGGCCGCAACCTCGACCTGGACCGCCCCGACCTCGGCGTCCCGCAAGGCCAAGACCTCCTGAACGTGCTCCTGCGCATGCGAGGACGTGTCCCCGTCGAAAAGCGCGGGCTCATCTGCCCCGACTGCCGGGACCTCCGCGGCCGGCGCGTCCCCATGTACCTCGTCCAGCGTGACGGCGTATGGCTCGCCTCCCACTACCGGAAACCCGGGGAAAAACCCATTAGCCACGAGTCCGACGAGCACCTCGCCCGCAAGGAACGCGTCGCGAAGGACTCCGAAGATCACGGCTTCCACGCCGACATCGAGTCGCAGACCGCCGACGGGCACGCGCGCCTCGATGTACGCATCAACGGCGCCAACGGCATCGTCCTGGGCTACGAGCCTCAGCTGAGCACCCAGACAGCCCGCGGAATGCGGGCACGGGAAAGGTTCCGGCGCCGCGGCGGTATTCAGTCGGTCTGGGACTTCGCCGACCCCGACCACGCAGGCATCGGCACCGTCCCTTACGTCCGCACGCCCAACCTGCCAGCCTCCGTCATCCGCGTGCAGAAGAACCCCGTCGCGGTCCAGGACGGCAACTTCGTCCTGGAGGAGGGGCAGTGCAGCCAAAACGGCGCGC
Source organism: Streptomyces oryzae (assembly GCF_017676365.1). Lineage (GTDB taxonomy): Bacteria > Actinomycetota > Actinomycetes > Streptomycetales > Streptomycetaceae > Streptomyces > Streptomyces oryzae. The sequence continues at coordinate 869 of NZ_JADKMA010000022.1, read as the reverse complement.
TCACCCGGTGCCCGGAGAAGCCCTACGACCCGGAGAACCCCACCGACGCCGGGTACTGCGGGGGCTGGCACCGCGTCCTCATGCCAGCCCATCAGTCGAGCACCTTCACAGGGGAAGGCGGCCTGACCCTCACCCGGTTCATCGTGGAAGCTGCGGCCGGTGAGCGGATCCCGTTCCAGCGGGGCGGCCACCACGGTTGGCTCCCCGCACGGCAGTGGCAGCAGTACCTCGAGGCGAACGGGCCCGCCCTGGACGACAAGGAGCTCCAGCCATCCGTACGGCAGGGGGACCGGCGCGGCAGGTGCACCGAGGACCGTCCGGCTTCGGAGGTGCGGGCTGAACCGAAGCAGAGACGCGGCAGCCGCGCGATCGTCCTTGAGTCCCGCCCCCGGGAAACCGAGGCCGCCAGGGTTCCGGTCGACGCGTCGGGTCAAGCGATCCCGCTCTGCCGCTTCGGCTGCGGTCAGCCCGCAAGCCTTCCAGGACCCGAAGGGCTGCCCGAGCACTTCTCGTGCCGCAGGAAGCATGAGGGGTGATCTATCGGCCACCGCTGACCGCCCCTCGCTGCGTCACTTGGTGCCACAGCCCCCTGCCCGGTTCGGGTGGGGGATGTCGTGCTTCCGCCCCGCATGTCAGTCCCCGGTGCCACAGGGGACGCAGCACACCCCGCACCCCTCCCCGAGGAGCCGACCATGGCCGAGAGCACCACCTTCCGCGCCAGCACCGAGCAGGACGCCCTCGCCGACCACGTTGTGGAGTTCCTCAGCCGGGTCTCCCACGCACTCCGGAACTTGGCCGACTCTGCTGACCACGCGGCGAAGATGGTGCGGAAAGTGGACGCGGCACGGCGAAGCTGAACCGGCACACCC
>NZ_JADKMA010000229.1 GCF_017676365.1 Streptomyces oryzae | reverse complement strand
GAGGAGTTGACGGCACGGCCGGTGCACAGGTGGCGGTTCGAGCGGGTGTGACGAGTGAGCTGGGTGTGCTCACGGTGAGTTACGCGGCACTATGGGCGGGTCGGGAAGGCTGATTCGCGGGGGGCCGGGATGCGCAGGAGGGGTGCGGGAGGCGCTCGGTGGTGGGCGCGTATCGGGGCAGTGTTCCTGGTGACCGCCGCCGGGCTCGGCTGGGCCGCGGGAACCGGTGCGGCAGCCGAGGAGGAACAGCCCACGCCCGCGACGCCCGCGGCGTATCTGGCGGAGCAGCTGCGCAAGAGCCCCGTCTACCTCTCCGATCAGCTCCCGCGCACCAACCCCCTCTCCGCCCGGCCGGCCTTCGTCAAGGAGGCGAAGCGCACCGGCGTACCGACCTATGTGCTGGTGCTTCCCGGGTCGGGGACCGGAGGGCCGGACGGGGACGGGCTGCTGGCGGCGGTGCACGACCGGCTCGGGAAGGATGGGCTGTATCTGCTGTTCGGCGGGGACGGCGGGAGCCCGGAGGTGGGCACGTTCGGTGTGGACGTCCCGGCCCGGGACGCCGCCATGGCCACCACCTTCGAACTGCCCTACGACGCGGGGACGCTGGACACCTTCCGGCACTTCGTCGACGTGCTGCGCTCCGGCGACGCGGCGCAGCGCGCCGGCCAGGGCGCGGACGCCAGCCGGGCCGGCGAGGAGCCGGACAAGCTGTACACCACCCGCACCGACCGTGAGAACCAGGGCTTCCTGGTCGGCATCCTGCTGACCGGGGTGCCGGTGCTCCTCGTCTCCGTCGGCTGGTACGTACGCCGTTGGCGGGGCGGCAAGGGGCCCGGGCTGCGGCTGCTGATGCCCGTCGCGGCCGGGGTGGCGCTGGTCATCGGCGTCGGTGCGCCGCTCGTCTACGGCGACACCCGCTCGGACGGCGACCCGCTGCCGACCGCCGCCGATATGAAGGCCAGGACCGTCCGGGTCGCGCACGGGCTGCGGGACGATCCCGTCTACGTCGACCCCCTCGCGGCGGGGCTGCTGAGCCCGGCCGAGCTGGACCGGCTGCGGAAGCGCGCGGAGCGGCTGGAGGTGCCGGTGCACATCGCGGTCGTCCCGCTCGACACACCGGACGAGTCGGGCGGCGACGGCGAACTCCTCGCCAAGCGGCTGCACAGCCGGCTGGGCTCCCCCAGACTTCGTCCGGGAGGTGCCCCCAGCGGCGACGGCGTCTATGTGATCGCGGACGCCGCCGAGAACGGTGAGCTGGAGGTCGTCAACTACGGCGCGAAGCTGGACAGCGCCAAGCTGTACGACGACACGGAGGACCTGCGCTTCGGCGCATACGAGGGAAGCAAGGAAAGCAAGGCGAGCAAGAACGGCGACGGGCGGCTGTACCCGCGGCTGGAAGAGGCCCTGCGGATCATCGGCCGCACCCCCTCCGGCCCGCGCAGCGGCCCCTATCTGGACCCGATGGCAGCCGAGGACCCCGTCGCTGAGGACGAGCTGCCCTCCCTCTACTCGGGGGACTTCGGGCCCGGAGCGTTCATGGGCGTGGTCGCGGCGCTGGCCGCTCTCGGGGTGACGGCGGCCGGGCTGGCCATCGCGCGGCGCGCCGGCCTCGGCACGCTGCCGGCAGGTGCCCGGGTGTCCGCCGGTGCCCGCGCCTCCGCCGGCACCCGCGCGTCCGCTGCCACCCGTACTGCTGCTGCCGCCCGCACCGCTGCCGCGCACGACGCGGTCCCGCAGGCCCCCGCCCGCCCCTCCGCCGGCTGGCTGCGCAGGACGGCACGGCGCGAACTGGACGAGATGAACGACGAGTTCGAACGGCTCTCCGGCGAGCTGCCGGAGGCTGTACGCACGCGTGCCTGGGACTGTCTGGACGCCGCCACCCTGCTCCTCGACCAGGAGGGCGACAACCGGGTGGACGCCGACGCCGACCCGCCCACCCTCGCCACCGGTCTCGCGCTGATCCGGGCCGGCCGCGCCGTGCTGGCCGACCGGGCCACAGCCACCGCGCCACAGCTCAAGCTGTGCACCCTCAACCCGCTGCACGGCCCCTGGTCCGCCGAACGGAAGCTGAAGCTCCCCGGCGAGGGCGGCGCTGCCCGGTCCCGTCCGGTCTGCGCGGAGTGCCGCACCGCGCTGGACGCACGCGACGGGGCGGGGTCCGACTCCCGGAGAGCGCGTGCGGAACGCGCAGCGGGCGTCGTCGCGTCGCAGCTGCTGTGTCTGCGCGCCCCCGGCTCCGGCCGGTCAGCCCCGTACGAGCCCTACTACCGCGTTCCGGGCCCGCTCGATGCCACGCAGGGCACCGACCGGAGCCAGAGCCTGACCGTCGAACAGATTGTCCGCCGAGTACGGGAGCAGCTAGGTGTCCACTGAGCTCAGCGCCGCGCCGGGCGCCCCTTCCGTCCGCTCCGTTCGTTTCCTCGGCCCCTTGGCGTCCGTCGTCGCCGCGCTGGCGTTCGTGCTGCTGCTCGGTGCGGCGGGACCGGCCGGTGCCGCCGGCCAGGAGCCGGGCCTGCGGATCGCCGACGGGCTCCGCAAGTCACCCGTCTACGTCGACCCGTCGTACCGGGACGCGTTCCCTGCCGACCAGCAGCGCCGGCTGGCGAAGAAGATCAAGGCGTCGGGGATCCCGGTCCGGGTCATCGTCATCCCGTTCGTCTCCGGCGACCCCTGGGGCGGCGAGCCGGAGAAGATGGTCGACGTCGTACGCGACCGGCTGGGGGAGAGCCGGCAGAAGGAAGCCGTCTATATGACCCTCAGCAGGACCGAGGGCTTCCTGAACGGCTATGAGTTCCCGCACAACGGCAGACACCAGGCGTTCTGGGGCGTGGCCGCCGTCGGCCACCAGGACGACATGGAGGGCAAGAGCCTCTACACGAAGTTCTCCCGCGCGCTGGAGATCGTGAAAGCGGGGAACGGCAACAAGCAGTACGAGCGGGCCACCAAGGACCTCCGTAAAGGCGACACCCCCTCGGCGGACGGAGACGAAGCCGATGGCGGCCCCTCCCCGCTGCTGCTCGCGGCGCTGATCGTCCCGGCGCTGGCGGTGCTGGTCGCGGCCGTACTGGTGCTGCGGGCCCGCCGCTTGCGCACCTCCACCCGGGCGCCGTTCACCCCACCGCGTTCCGTCTTCGCGACGGCGCGCAAGGCGAACGTGCGCGACCTGCGCAAACGCGCCCAGCGCGAACTCCTCGCGTACAACGAGGAACTGCTCGCCCACGAGCCGGGCGACTCCGGCGAGGACGCCGACACCGAGCTGCTCCAGCTCTCCCTCGACGCCTACGCCGCCGCCGGCACGGTGCTGGACGGCGCACGCGACGTACCCGACCTCGCGGGCGTACTCGCGCTGCTGCACGAGGGCCGCGACGCGCTGCGGCGCTCCGACGCGACCGGGGCGGCGCGCAGCACTGCGGCGCTGCCGCTGTGCTTCTTCCACCCGCTGCACGGTCCGGCCGCCGAACGCGTCCGCTGGCGTCCGCTGGGCCGTCGCGAGTCGCTGGACGTCGCGGCCTGCGCCGAGTGCGCCGCGGCTGTGGCGGCACGCCGCGCGCCGGAAGTCCTCACCCAGACCCACGAGGACCGCCCGGTCCCGTACTTCGAGGTCCCGCCCGCCGACAGCCTCTGGGCCGCCACCGGCTACGGCTCCCTGACGGAGGACACCCTGACCGAACGCGTCCTGCGCGGCGACTTCTCCCGTACGCGCTAGCCGGGACCAGGTGATCAGGCCAGCGGATGGCCCAGCAGCATGCTCGGGGCGCCCGCGACGCGGGTGAGGAAGACGGTGCAGGAGCCGGACGCCGACTTCGGCTCCAGCTTCAGCTTCCGCCGCAACTCCTCCGGCTCGACCGCCGAGCCACGCTTCTTGACGGTGACGACGCCGACACCGCGCGCCCGCAGCAGCGCCCGCAGCTTCTTGACGTTGAACGGCAGTACGTCGGTGATCTCGTACCCGGTCGTGTACGGCGTCGCGTGCGCGGTGTCCGCCGTGACGTAGGCGATCGTGGGGTCGATCAGCCGCCCGCCCAGTTGCTCCGCCGCCTCGGCGACCAGGTGCGCACGGATGACGGCACCGTCCGGCTCGTACAGATACCGGCCCACCGGCCCCACCTCCGGGTCCGGCAGCCCGCGGCCGGCCAGCGTGTCACCGGCGGGGAGCAGCGTCGCGCGCACCCCGCCCGAGGACCCTCGCCCAGTGCCGAACCACAGCACCGCCTCCTTGACGTCCCCGCCGTAGGACACCCACTCCGCCTCGGCCTCCGGCGGCACCGCCTCGTGCGGGATACCGGGCGCCACCTTCAGCGCGGCCAGCGGTGCCGCGCGTCCCGTCTCCACGGCCCAGCTGAGCGGCGGGGAGTACGCCTCGGGGTCGAAGACGCGGCCGCGGCCCGTGCGCCGCGCCGGGTCGGCGAAGAGCGCGTCGTAGCCCTCGGTCGCCACCTCGGTGACGTCGGCGCAGCGCACCTCGACGAGGCCGGCGAGGCCCAGCACCCCGGCGTTGGCGCGGGCCACCGCACACGTCAGCGGCGAGCGGTCGACGGCCAGTACCCGGATGCCCTCCCGGGCGAGGGCGAGCGCGTCCGCACCGATGCCGCAGCACAGGTCGACGGCCGTACGGACGCCGAGCTCGCGCATCCGCCGCGCCCGGTGGGCAGCCACGGGCGCACGGGTGGCCTGTTCGAGACCGTCCGCAGTGAAATAGAGGGAGTGCGCGTCGGACGGGCCGAACTTCGCCTCGGCGCGGCCGCGCAGCCGGCTCTGCGCCATGGCCGCCGAGACGAGCGCGGGCTCGTACCGCTGCCGCAGCCGCGTGGCCACGGCCAGCTCCTGTGCCGGCTCGACACCCCGCACCTCACGCAGCAGCGCCTGCCCCTCGTCGGAGAGCAGCCGCGCGAACACCTCACCATCCACCCACCCATTGTCCCGCCCCACCAGGAGCGCCCCGCCAGGGAGGCCCCGTCAGGGGCGCGGGGAACTGCTCCCCTGGGGGCACCTCCCGGCCGAAGGCTGGGGGACTCCGGCCGGGAGGAGCCCCCACGGCCACGACGGCGCCGCACCCGGCGGACGGCACCACCCTCACGGCGAGTCTCGGCAGAGGCGCGAAGCGCAGGGAGGGGGCACTCTCACATCGCCACAAGCCGGTGCGGCTAGCACTCCGCTTGACCGAGTGCTAAGCCAGGCATAATCTCAACCTTGGCACTCTCCCCATGGGAGTGCCAGCAGTACGCGACGGGCAGATCCGGCACCCGCGACGACGGATCTACCAGGTCGCCACCCCAGACATAAGCCCTCAGTTTGACGTATTGAGATCTCCGAAGGGGGAGGTCGGATCGTGACGACCGCCAGCTCCAAGGTTGCCATCAAGCCGCTCGAGGACCGCATCGTGGTCCAGCCGCTCGACGCCGAGGAGACCACGGCCTCTGGCCTGGTCATCCCGGACACCGCCAAGGAGAAGCCCCAGGAGGGCACCGTCCTGGCCGTGGGCCCGGGCCGCTTCGAGGACGGCAACCGTCTGCCGCTCGACGTGTCCGTCGGCGACATCGTGCTGTACAGCAAGTACGGCGGCACCGAGGTGAAGTACAGCGGCGAGGAGTACCTCGTCCTCTCGGCCCGCGACGTTCTCGCGATCGTCGAGAAGTAATTCAGCCGCACAGTTTGCAGCGACCCGCGCCCTGGTGCCCGCTCCCGATGAGGTAGCAGGGGCCAGGGCGCAGCTCGTACCGACGTGCGAGACGTGTGAGAGGACACAACAGCTTCCATGGCGAAGATCCTGAAGTTCGACGAGGACGCCCGGCGCGCCCTTGAGCGCGGTGTCAACAAGATTGCCGACACCGTGAAGGTGACCATCGGCCCGCGCGGCCGGAACGTCGTCATCGACAAGAAGTTCGGCGCCCCCACCATCACCAACGACGGTGTCACCATCGCCCGCGAGGTCGAGGTCGAGGACCCGTACGAGAACCTGGGCACCCAGCTCCTGAAGGAGGTGGCGACCAAGACCAACGACATCGCTGGTGACGGCACCACCACCGCCACGGTGCTGGCCCAGGCCCTGGTCCGCGAAGGCCTGCGCAACGTGGCCGCCGGCGCCTCCCCTGCCGCCCTGAAGAAGGGCATCGACGCCGCCGTCAGCGCCGTCTCGGACGAGCTGGTCAACACGGCCCGCCCGATCGACTCCAAGGAGGACATCGCCTCCGTCGCCGCGCTGTCCGCGCAGGACAAGCAGGTCGGCGAGCTGATCGCCGAGGCGATGGACAAGGTCGGCAAGGACGGCGTCATCACCGTCGAGGAGTCCCAGACCTTCGGCCTGGAGCTGGACTTCACCGAGGGCATGGCCTTCGACAAGGGCTACCTCTCGCCCTACTTCGTCACCGACCAGGAGCGTATGGAGGCCGTCCTCGACGACCCGTACATCCTGATCCACCAGGGCAAGATCAGCTCCATCCAGGACCTGCTGCCGCTGCTGGAGAAGATCATGCAGGCGGGCGGCTCCAGGCCGCTGCTGATCATCGCCGAGGACGTGGAGGGCGAGGCCCTCTCCACCCTCGTCGTCAACAAGATCCGCGGCACCTTCAACGCCGTCGCCGTCAAGGCGCCCGGCTTCGGTGACCGCCGCAAGGCCATGCTCGGCGACATGGCGACGCTGACCGGCGCCACCGTCATCGCCGAGGAGGTCGGCCTCAAGCTCCACCAGGCCGGTCTCGACGTGCTGGGCACCGCCCGCCGCGTCACCGTCACCAAGGACGACACCACGATCGTCGACGGCGCCGGCAAGGCCGAGGACGTGCAGGGCCGCGTCGCCCAGATCAAGGCCGAGATCGAGACGACCGACTCCGACTGGGACCGCGAGAAGCTCCAGGAGCGGCTCGCCAAGCTGGCCGGCGGCGTGTGCGTCATCCGCGTCGGCGCCGCCACCGAGGTGGAGCTGAAGGAGAAGAAGCACCGTCTGGAGGACGCCATCTCCGCGACCCGCGCCGCGGTCGAGGAGGGCATCGTCTCCGGCGGCGGCTCCGCGCTGGTGCACGCGGTCAAGGTGCTGGAGGGCAACCTCGGCAAGGAGGGCGACGAGGCGACCGGTGTCGCCACCGTGCGCCGCGCCGCTGTCGAGCCGCTGCGCTGGATCGCCGAGAACGCGGGCCTGGAGGGCTACGTCATCACGGCCAAGGTCGCCGAGCTGGAGGCAGGCCAGGGCTTCAACGCCGCCACCAGCGAGTACGGCGACCTGATCAAGGCCGGCGTCATCGACCCGGTCAAGGTGACCCGCTCCGCGCTGGAGAACGCCGCCTCGATCGCCTCGCTGCTGCTCACGACCGAGACGCTGGTCGTCGAGAAGCCGGCCGAGGAGGAAGAGCCGGCCGCCGGCCACGGCCACGGGCACGGCCACGCCCACTGAGGCACGCCGTCTTTCGTGAGGGCGCACCCCGCTGCGGGGGCGCCCTCACTGCTTTCCGGGCGCTCCGCCGGGCTGGCGGCTCCCTACTTGGGCCCGTACTTCCGCCCCGTACTCGAAGAGGCCCGCGCCAGCACCCCGCGCGGAAGCAGCTTCGAAGCCCCCAGCAGCGCCTTGTACCGCGGGTCCGGCACGGACACCACCCGCCCGCGCGCAAGATCCCGCAGCGCCGTCTCGACCACCTGATCCGCGTCCAGCCACAGCCACTTGGGAATGTCTCCCGAGTCCATCCCGGCCCGCTCGTGGAACTCCGTACGGACGAACCCGGGACACAGCGCCAGCAGCCGCACGCCCTGACCGGCGAGGTCCTTGGCCGCACCCTGGGTGAACTGGGTGACCCACGCCTTGGAGGCCCCGTACGTCCCGCGAGGGAAGAACGCGGCGACGGACGCGACGTTGATGACCCCGCCACGCCCCCGCTCGCACATGGACTCCGTTGCGGCTGAGGTCAGCCGCAGCACCGCTTCGCAGTGCACCTTGAGCATCTTCACCTCGTCGGCGACGGGCACTTCCAGATAGCGGCCCTTGTTGCCGAACCCGGCGTTGTTGACCAGCAGATCGACCGGGTGTTCGCGGTCCCGCAGCCGGTCCTCGACGGCGGTGATGCCCTTCTCCGTCGCCAGGTCGGCGGTGATGACGTCGGCCTCCACGCCGTGCCGGTCGTGCAGTTCGGTCGCCTCGCGCCAGAGCCGGTCGGTGTCCCGTGCAACGAGCACGAGGTGGTAGCCGCGGCCCGCGAGCCGCCGGGCGAAGGCGGCGCCGATGCCGGCGGTGGCTCCCGTGATGAGTGCAGTCGTCATACGGCCACGCTATCGGCCCCCGCACCGGCCGGACCGCCCGCCGCAACCGCCGTACGCTGCAGCAGCCATGGCGGCCCGTCAGGTGGGCCGGAGGTGGGCCCGTCAGGAGGAGCCCGTCAGGAGCCGGTACGCCGCAGCGCCTTCTCCCGCGCCAGCGGGTCCAGCGCCTCGCCGGCCGCGAGGACGCGAGGCAGCAGTTCGGGCTCCAGGGTCAGCGAGCGGAACAGCAGGCTGACCGAGACCTCGTGGTCCGGGCGGTGGACGACGGAGACCGGGTCGCCCGCGCGCACCTCGCCGGGCTCGATGACCCGCAGATACGCACCGGGCATGCGCCGGTTCATGAACCGCTTCATCCAGCCCTGTTCGCCGAGCCAGCCCGCGAACGTCCGGCAGGGGATCCGCATGGAGCAGACCTCCAGCAGCGGCCCGGTGCCGGGAGCGCCGAGCTGCCAGCGCTCGCCGATCAGGGCGTCGTCGACCGCGACCTGACGGGTGGTGAGGTTCTCGCCGAAGACCCCGTTGGGCAGCTTCCGGCCCAGCTCGCCCTCCCAGAAGTCGAGCTCTTCGCGGGCGAAGGCGTAGACGGACTGCTCCTCACCGCCGTGGTGCCGCAGGTCGCCGATGGTGTCACCGGCCAGCCCGCTGCCGCCGGTCCCGCGCGGTCCGGGCGCGGTGACGGTGACGGCGCCCTCGACGGGCTGTTTGTCGATGCCGGTCCACTGGCCCTCGGCGTCGGTGTGCTCCGAGCGGTGGGGCTTGGCGATGTTCACGGAAAGCAGCTGCATGGGCCGAGGCTATCCGCCCCCTCCTCCAAGCCGCGATCCCGTTTCCCCGGCGACTCCCCAAGGAAACCTTATGCTCGCCTATGCTCGGGCCCATGATCGAGGCCCGTCACCTGCGCGTCCTGCGCGCGGTCGCCAGCGCCGGTTCGTTCTCCGCAGCGGCGCGTGAGCTGGGCTGCACCCAGCCTGCCGTCAGCCAGCAGATGAAGGCCCTGGAAGGCGCCGCAGGCACTCCGCTGCTGGTGCGGACGGGCCGCGAGATGCGGCTGACGGAGGCGGGCGAGGCACTGGTACGGCACGCGAGCGGCATCCTGGCGGGCCTTGCGGCGGCAGAGGAGGAGGTCGCCGCGCTGGCCGGGCTGCGCGCCGGGCGGGTACGGCTGGTCTCCTTCCCCAGCGGCAGCTCCACGCTGGTGCCCACCGCCGTCGCGGCGATGCGGGCCGACCACCCCGGGACCCGGGTGTCGCTGGTGGAGGCCGAGCCGCCGCGCTCGGTGGAGATGCTGCGCGCCGGCGACTGCGAGATCGCCCTGGCGTTCCGCTACGAGGCGGAGCCTGAATGGGGAGACCTGGTGGTGCGGCCTCTGCTGACAGACCGACTGGTCGGTCTGGTGCCCGAGGGGCATCCCTTCGCGGACGCCGACGAGGTGGGCATCGGCACCCTGGCCGAGGAGCCCTGGATCGCGGGCTGCCCACGCTGCCGACGGCACCTCGTCCAGGTGTGCGAGGCGGCAGGCTTCACCCCGCGGATCGACTTCGCGACCGACGACTATCCGGCGGTGGTGGGCCTGGTCGGCGCGGGCCTGGGAGTCGCGGTGCTGCCGGAGCTGGCCGTGGAGTCCGTACGCCCCCGGGGAACGCGTGCGGTCCGGGTGACCCCGGCGGTGCAGCGCGAGGTGGTCGCTCTCACCCTGCCCGACCTCGCCCGGGTCCCTTCCGTCGCAGCAATGCTGCACCACCTCGCGACAGCAGCCCAACGCTGATCTCTTGTTCCGCGAAGTTTGGGCAGTCTGCTCCCCCAAGCTGCTTCGAGCAGGGGTACCCCCAGGGCGCAGGGTGGGCAAGCGCAGCCCCCTACGCGGGCTACGACGGAACTGCGGAGCAAGCCCTAGTCCTCGCGGGCCGGCTCAGCGGCATTCTGCGAAGTCACCAGCCGACCGCGCGCCCGCCCCAGCAACTCCTCACGCTCGTCCTCGGTGAGCCCGCCCCACACCCCGTAGGGCTCCCGCACCTGGAGCGCGTGCGCCGCACACTCCGCGCGTACCGGGCAGCGCATGCACACTTCCTTCGCCGACGCCTCCCGCGCACTGCGGGCAGCGCCGCGCTCCCCCTCGGGGTGGAAGAACAGCGAGCTGTCCACCCCCCGGCAGGCGGCCAGAAGCTGCCAGTCCCACAGATCCGCGTTGGGGCCAGGAAGGCGGGAGAAGTCTGCCATCGCGTCTCTCCTGAGTGCTGCTGGGGGTGTGATCTGTCACTCGTGCGTAAATATGACTCTTTCGCGAATTTAGCCAGCAATCGCGCAAAACCAAAGAAATGCATCTGAATAGGGCACTTATGGACGGAAGGTGCGTCGGGCGCTACAAACCTCGGATGTTGCTGCTCTGTGTACGGACGCTCACGTAGAGTGCTGATGTCGACGGCCGGAAGCCGTAACTCTTTCGGGTGACCGTCGTTGAGAGAGCGAAAGCGATTGGCTCGGAACCGGCCGGGACGTTCACGTCCGAGGCCGTCAATCGCGCAGGTGACGATTCTGAAGCAGCCTGGAGGCTCAAGGTGATGCGCATCAGCAGCGGAGGGCGGCCATGACATCCGTCCTCGTATGCGACGACTCCCCGCTCGCCCGAGAGGCCCTGCGCCGCGCGGTGGCGACCGTGCCCGGCGTCGAGCGTGTGACGACGGCGGCCAACGGCGAGGAAGTCCTCCGCCGCTGGGGCGCCGACCGGTCCGACCTGATCCTGATGGACGTGAGGATGCCCGGCCTGGGCGGAGTGGAGACCGTGCGCCGGCTGCTCTCCGCCGACCCCGGCGCCCGCATCATCATGCTGACGGTCGCCGAGGACCTCGACGGCGTCGCACTGGCCGTCGCCGCCGGTGCACGCGGCTATCTGCACAAGGACGCGTCCCGTGCCGAGCTGCGCGCGACCGTCACCCAGGCGCTGGCCGACCCGACCTGGCGGCTCGCCCCCCGGCGGCTGCGCTCGGCCGAGATGGGCGCGGCGCCGACGCTCACCGCGCGCGAGATCCAGGTGCTCGAAGGCATGAGCCACGGCCGCTCCAACGCGGAGATCGGACGTGAGTTGTTTCTCTCCGAGGACACCGTCAAGACGCACGCCAGGCGGCTCTTCAAGAAGCTCGGCGCCTCGGACCGCGCGCACGCGGTGGCGCTCGGCTTCCGCTGGGGCCTCGTCCGCTGACCAGGTGCCGGGCGCCCGCCCTGCGGCGTCTCCCGGCGCGGAAGGCCGGGGAAGAACGGTCCGCCGCCTCGAACGACTCCCGCTCGTCCGCCCGCTCGTCCGCGCCCGGTACCGGTCGCAGACGGGTGGGAC
>NZ_JADKMA010000228.1 GCF_017676365.1 Streptomyces oryzae | reverse complement strand
GGGTTTGGGAGGGGTCAGACGGTTATTTCGGCCGCGGCCAGATAGCCGGCGAGCAGGGCGCGGGCGACGTCCCGTATCCGCGCGTCGGCGGGCAGGAAGGTGGGTGAGTGCAACCGTTCGGCGCCCCCGTGCGTACCCACGAACATCATCAGCGAGGGCAGGCGTTCGCAGAAGAAGGAGAAGTCGTCCGAGCCGGCGGAGCGCAGATCGTCGGCGGCACGCAGACCGAGGCTGCCGAGCACGGGCAGGGTCGCGGCCGCCAGCGCCTCGTCGTTGTGGAGTACGGGCTCTCCGTGGTCGATGGTCACCTCCGCGGTGCAACCGTGGGTCTGCGCCACCAGTTCCGCGGTCCGGGCCAGCCGCCGGTGCAGGGTGTCGCGGTCGCCGCCGTCCAGCGCCCGCAGCGTGCCGCGGGCTTCGGCGGTGGCAGGAATGACATTGGCGGCGGTACCGGCCGCGAGGGTCCCGACACTGAGCACGGCGTGTGCCATGGGGTCGGTGCCCCGGCTGACCAGGCTCTGCAGGGCGACGACGATGTGGGCCAGGGCGACGACGGGGTCGCGGGTGAGGTGCGGGTAGGCGGCGTGGCCGCCACGCCCCCGCACTTCGATGGTGAACTCGTCGGCCGAGGCGTTGACGCCCCCGGGGGTGCAGGCAACGGTGCCGGCCGGCAGCAGTGGCTGGACGTGTGCCCCGATCACGGCTCGGCAGTGCTCGCGGTCGAGGAGGCCGTCTTCGACGATGCTCTGGGCGCCGGAAGGGTAGGTCTCCTCCCTCGGTTGCAGGACGGCAAGCAGCGGGGCCGGGCCACCGACCCGCTCGACGGCGCGGGCGAGCGCGGTGAGCGCGGCCAGGTGCACGTCGTGCCCGCAGGCGTGCATGATGCCCGGGTGTTCGGACGTCCAGAGTGCGCCCGTTGACTCCTGCACGGCGAGCGCGTCGAGTTCGCCGCGTACGGCGACGGCGGGGCCCGGGCCGCCGACCCGGACGACGGCCCCGGTATCGGCGACCTTGGTGGTGGAGCCTGCGGGCAGTGCGGCGAGCACGAGATCGCGGGTGGGAGCTTCGGCACCGGACAGGCAGGGGCGTGCGTGGATGCGGTGCCGCAACTCCACAGCGGCCGGCAGCTCCTCCTCCAGCGCGGCGGACAGCGTGGCGAGGTGGTGTTCGTTCATTCCGGGGTCTCCAGCCCATAGACCCGGCAGGCGTTGTCGTGGCCGATCATGCGCACCACCTTGCGGGCATCCGCCACGTCCCATTCCCCGCTGTCGGTCCACGCGGTGAGGGCTTTGACCATGCCGCGGCGCCACAACAGGGCTCCGAGGTGGTGCAGTTCGGGCGGGCCCCAGGCGTCCGAAGAGAAAAGGATCTTGGCGAAGGGGGCGAGTTCCAGTGACTCGGCGATGACGGCGTCGGAGCGCACCCCGGTGTAGTTGATGCCGAGGCCGACATCGAAGTACACGTGCGGGAAGACCTGGGCGAGATAGCCCGCGTTGCGCTGGAAGGGATAGCAGTGCAGCAGCAAGAGATCGGTGCCGTACGGCTCCACGTTCTTGATGAAGCGGGTCAGCAGCAGCGGGTCGCACCGGTGGAGTTCGACGTCCGGGTCGCCGTACCCGGCGTGCAGCTGGATCGGCAGACCGCGGTCGACACCGCACCACAGGAGGAAGCGCAGCAGGACCGGGTCGTCGACACGGATGGTGCCGGTGTCCTCGCACGCGGCGAGCCAGGTATCCGCGGCGGCGGCCACCTCGATGTCATGAGGGCGTTCGGGGTCGAAGTCGAAGCCGTAACGGTAGGCGATGATGCTCTTGAGGCCGACCGCGGTGGCCGTGCGCGCGGCCAGGGTCTCGCGGAATCGGTCGGGGAGCGCGTCTGCTGTGACACCGGCGCGCACCAGGTCTTCCAGCACGGTCTCCAGGCGCACCACCTCATCGACGCGACGGCCGGAGGCGGTGGCCATGCCGGGGACGTCGAGGATGTCGTCCCCCTTGTAGCCGGTCTCCAGCAGGTAGTGGCCGATGCCGGAGGCCCGCAGCAGCCTGCGGTTGACCTCGTCCGTGCCGAGTTCGCGGCGCCGGGCCAGATAGGACCCGGGATCGGCGTGCGGTGCGAGGCCGAGAACGGGGGCGCACCAGCGGCGGATCGCGAAGCCGAGCTGCGAGTCGAACTGCGTCATCCACGCGGGGACCGGGCGGTCGGACTCGGTGAGCAGCTGTTCCAGTGCGGCACGGTCGACTTCGTCACGCAGGGCGCCGTGTACGTGATGGTCGACGAGAGGAAGCTGTTCGATCTCGGCGGTGAGCAGGTCAGTGGACATTCCGCACTCTCTGGATGCGCTCCGCGTCGTCCAGGCCGTCGAGCTGGGCGATTTCGGAGCGTTTGACGGACAGGTGGGTGGCCAGGAGTTGGGGGTCGAACCAGGAGCGGACGGTCTGGTCCTTCTCCAACGCGTCCAGGGCCTCGTCGAGGCTCGCGGGCAGGGGCGGCACGTGGGCGAGCCCGGATTCGTCGGTCTCCTCCGGCCACACGGTGGGCTCGTCGTAGCTGCCGGTGAGGCCCGCCAGACCGGCGCGGATCAGGGCGCCCAGCGCGAGCCAGGGGTTGGCGGTGGCGTCAGCGGCCCGGTATTCGAGGTTGAACTGGGCGCCGGGGTCGGAGCCGCCCAGTGCGGTGGTGGGGCAGATGCGCAGCAGCGCCTCGCGGTTGTGCTCGGCCAGGTACACCCCGCCGACGCTCCAGCGGTGCGGCGTCAGGCGCAGGAACGACACCGGGCTGGGTGCGGTCAGGGCCGTGAGGGCGTGGGCGTGGGCCAGGACCCCGGCGCTGAACCGGGCACCGGTTGTGGAGAGCCGTCCGGGGCGCTGCGGGTCGTAGAGGGCGGGGCGCCCGGACGCGTCGCGCAGACTCAGGTGGATGTGCACCCCGTTTCCGACCCCGTCGCCGGCGAGGAGGGGGGCGAAGGTGACGGGCAGCCCTCTGCGCCGGGCCAGGTCACGGACGAGCTCCTTGAGGAGGACGGCGCGGTCGGCCGCGACCAGCGCTTCGGCGGGACGCAGGGTGAGCTCGAACTGGCCGTCGCCGTACTCCGGAATCCAGGTCTCCGGCTCCAGTCCCGCGTGTTCCAGCAGCCGCACCAGATCCGTGCCGAAGGGTTCGGCGTCCCGGAAGCGGCGCAGCGAGAACGGGGCGCTCTCGGGCAGTGCGCCGAGGACGAATTCGTGCTCGAAAGCCGCGACGACCTCGAGCCCGGTGCGTTCGCGCAGCTCTGTCAGGGCGTCGCGCAGGAAGGTACGCGGACAGCACGCCCAGGGCTGCCCGTCCGGCAGGGTCTGGTCGGCGAGGTAGAGCTGCATGCCGGGGTCGGCGCCGTCGGCCGGTATGGCGACCGCCGTGGCGGCGTCGGGGACCAGTCGAAGGTCGCCCCGGGAGCCGAAGACGTTGTCGGGGGCGATCGGCCCGAACGAGGAGATCGCGAGGTTCGCGGGGACCCATCCGGTGCCGCTGCGCAGGACCGCGTCGTGCGCAGCAGAGGGTACGGATCGGCCGCGCACCAGCCCGGCCAGGTCGCAGGTGGCGACGAAGACCGTGGTGGAGCCGTCGGCGAGGAAGGTCATGAAGTCACCTTTGTGTTGTCAGCGATCGGCTCAGGGCCCTGTTCCTGTTCTTCCCCTCCGGTGTCTTCCCCTCCGGCGCCGGTGGTCCCGTTCAGCTCACTCGTGAGGCGGGTGCCGATGCGCCGTGCCAGCGAGGGCGCGAGCAGGATGATGGCGACACCGGTCAGGCACCAGGCGCCGGCGATCCAGGGGAAGTAGGTGAAGGGCGCGGTCTGCTCCGCGACCTGCTTGTAGAGGACGAAGCAGAGATATCCCAATCCGATGAGCGGGATGGGCAGTTCGCGTTTGGGGATGCTGCCGCGGCCGGAGAGGGTGAAGACCATCACGCCGATTCCGGCGAGGGCGTAGACCACCAGGACGCACAGCACGCCGATGGTCGCGTACCAGTAGTAGGTGTCGAACGCGGAGGTGCCCACGCCGTACATGGATGCGGTCAGCGCGCCTCCCACGCCGCCGCACAGCCACAGCGCCCTGGTGGGTGCGCCGGTGGCGGGGTCGGTCCTGGCCAGCGCCGCCGGTCCGAATCCGTCGCGGGCCAGGGCGAAGACCATGCGGGAGGCGGCGGCGGAAGAGGACAGCGCGGCGGCGAAGGCGGAGGCCACGGCGGTGAAGGCGACGACGAGCGAGAACCAGGTCCCTATATAGCTCCCGGAGAGCGTCACCAACGCCGATTCCGCCTCGGCGAAGGCGCTCACGCCCTTGTCGTCGGTGCCGAAACCGATGGTCTGGACGAACATCATCAGCACGTACAGAACACCGGTGAGCAGCACACTGCCCGCCAGCGCACGGGGGATGTTGCGCCGGGGGTTGTCGGTCTCCTCGCCCAGGGAGGCGCATGCCTCGAACCCGGCCCAGGACAAGAAGGCGAAGACGGTCGCGGTCATGACGGCGCCGTAGCTGGCCGCGCCGGGGGTGAAAACCGACAGGTCGATCGACTGGTGCCGCGGGGCCGACCCGCTGCCGGTGCGCCCGAGCACGACGACCGCGAGCAGCAGCATGGCCACGATGCCGATGCCCTCGACGAACAGCAGGGTGCGGGCGGTGATCCGGGTGTCACGTGAGTTGAGCACGGTGACACCGATGCCGGCGATGAGCGCCACGGCGATCCAGGGGCCGGTGGATGTCACGCCGAGGGCGTGCAGGAAGGAGTGGGCGAAGACTCCCGTCGCCGCGAGGGTGCACACGAGGAAGGCGAGGTAGGTGCCCAGCAGGGCGAAGCCGCCGAAGAACCCGGCCCGGGGGCCGATGGTGGCCCCGGCCAGTGCGTAGACCGATCCGGCGTGGTGGAAGTTCTGGGTCAGCCGCCAGAAGCCGTAGCCGACGAAAGCGACGCCGAGGAGGCCGAGCACGAAGACGAGCGGCACCGCTTTGCCCACGGTGGCCGCGACGCCGGCGCCGTTGAGACCCATGGCCAGGGTGGGGCCCATGAGGCCGACGGAGAGGGCCAACGCCTCCCACAAGCGGAGTTTACGAGGGGTATGAGGGTGATCGGGCACGAGGTACTCCCGAGCGGAGGGGGGCCGCGGGGATGCAGCCCGGGAACACCCTCATGAAATATTCATTGCACAGTCCACGTCAATGGGAGTGATGAAACAAATTTTTCATCCTCCGGGCGATCAGCGCCCCCCGCCCCGCGATGCGTCCTCAGCCTCGCGCAGCCGCTCCTCGGCCTCACGCAGCCGCTCTTCGGCCGCGTGGCCCAGACGCGCGTGCACGGCAGCGACCAGGGTCTCGACCAGCGCCAGAGGCGCCACGATGCTGTCGAACGGACTGGGCGCCTCGACCCGCGCGGGGAGCACCACATCGGCGAACTCGGCCGCAGGCGACAGCCACGGATCCGTGAAGAGCACGATCTTCGCCCCCCGCTCATGGGCGTGCCGGGCCAGCTCCACGGTGTCGTCCTGATAGCGGCGGAAGTCGAAGACCACGCACACGTCCCGCCGGCCCACATCGACCCGGAACCCCGCGTCCCGCCCCGGGGAGGGGGTGTGCACGACAGTTCCGGGGCGCAGCAACCGCAGGTGCAGATCGAGGTACTCGGCCAGGAGCTGGGAGAACCGGCCGCCGAAGCATGCAATCCGCTTGCCCTGGTCGCAGATCAGACCCACCGCGCGGTCGAATTCCTGCTCGGGCAACGCTGTGAACGTCTGCCCCAGCGCGGCACTGCCCACCCGCCGCGCCGCTTCCACCAGCTCGGAGGTCGGTGAGTCGGCGCCGATCACCGGGGCCAGGGTCAGTGGCGACGCCTGACGCGCCTGCACCTCCTCACGCAACGACTGCTGGAACTGCCGGTAGCCGTCGAACCCGAGCCGGGCGACAAAGCGCACGACGGTGGGTGCGCTGACCCCTGCCTGCGCGGCCAGCCCGGAAGCGGAATCCAGCCCGGCTGCCGGGTAGTTGGCCGTCAGCTCCCGGGCAATCTTCACCTCGGCCCGGGACAGACTCCCCTGAACGCGGCGCAGCCGCTCAGCCACGGTGACGCCCAGGCCGGCAGGCTCCTCCGTACGATCCTCCGTACTGCTCACCGGCTGCGCGCCCCCGGCGCTGTTCGCATCGTCGCTGTGGTCTTCGGCCCGGCCGGCCATGGACTTCCCCTCTCCGCGCTGTGCAACGCGACGATCGTTCCACACGCCGGAACGGGCCCCGGGCCCCGAGCCCGGCTGCGCCGGACGGCGAACGGCATCTCACGCCCCGCCGCCGGGCCGCGTGGAAACCTCTCAGGAACCCGGCGCCGTGAGGGTGTCCCAGGCTGCGACGGCGGCGTCCACGACGGCGAGGAGTTCGCTGCGCGGGACGCCGTCCTTCGCCTGCATGGAGAGGCCGAACAGGACGGTCGCGTAGAAGGCGCCCAGCGTTCCGCTGCCGGTGCCGGGCGGGACGTCGCCCTCCGCGATGCCGCGGTCCACGCGCTCGCGGAACATCCGCTCCGTGGCCCGGCGGTCCTCGGCGAGCAGGGCGCGGACGCCCTCGTTCTCCGGGGCGCAGTTGGTGGCGGCGTGGACGATCATGCAGCCGCGCGGCCTGTCCGGTGCGGTGTAGCGGATGACGTTGCCGCGCAGCGCGTCCCGCACCCCCTCCCGCGCCGTGGGCGCCCCGGCGAGCGCGTCGCGGCTGACCGTGCCGTCCGTACGCTCGTACAGCTCGACCGCCTCGCGGAACAACCCCTCCTTGGAGCCGAAGGCGGCGTACAGGCTCGGCGGTCTGATGCCCATGGCCTCGGTGAGCTCGGCCATCGTCGTCGCCTCGTATCCGCGCTCCCAGAAGACGTGCATCGCCCGTTCGAGCGCTGCGTCCCGGTCGAAGGCGCGTGGCCGTCCGCGTGCTGCCGCCATCACCGGCCCCTTCCTGCTGCCTGTTCCTGCCCGTTCCTGCCGCCCGGATCGAATTTATATAGCGCTCGCTACCGAAAACCCTTGACTGCTGAGGATACTCGCTGCGTTAATTATTGAGCGCTCGCTACAGAAATGGTTGCGCGGGCGCGCCACCGCATCGCGAGACGGAACGAGGACACCCATGACGCCGACATCGACACTCCCCCTCAGCGGCAAGGCAGCGCTGGTCACCGGCGGGAGCAGGGGGATAGGCGCGGCCGTCGCCAGGCGGCTCGCGGCGGACGGCGCCGATGTGGCGCTGACGTACGTCAGCGCCGAGGGCCGGGCCAAGGAGGTCGCCGAGGACATCCGCGCCACCGGCCGCCGGGCCCTGGCGATCCAGGCGGACAGCGCGTCGGCCACCGACCCGGTGGAGGCGGTGCACCGTACGGCGCGGGAGTTCGGCCGCCTCGACATCCTCGTCAACAACGCCGGCATCTTCCCCAACGGCCCGCTGGCGGACGTCACGGTGGCGGAGATCGACCGCACCCTGGCCATCCATGTACGGGCCGCGCTGCTCGGCGCCCAGGCGGCGGCCGGGCACATGACGGACGGCGGACGCATCGTCACAATCGGCAGCAACCTCGCCGAGCGCGTACCGGGCCCCGGCATCACCCTCTACGCCGCCTCCAAGTCCGCGCTCAGCGGCCTCACTCGGGGGCTGGCCCGCGATCTGGGTGCCCGCGGGATCACCGCCAACCTCGTACAGCCCGGCTCGACGGACACCGAGATGAACCCCGCCGACAGCGGTGCGCGGGCCGACGCACAGCGCGCCCTGAGCGCCCTGGGCCGCTACGGCACCCCCGAGGGCATCGCCGCGATAGTCGCCCACCTCGCGGGCCCCGACGGCTCCGGCACCACGGGGTCGGTCTTCACGGTGGACGGCGGCACCAACGCCTGACCGGCCGCAAGCGCGTCCGGCAGGGGCGCCCCGTTACCCGGCCAAAGGCGGGGCGCCGCGTCAGACGGCGGGCTTCTGCCAGGTGAGCGAGTACCGGCGGAGCACATGCCAGCGATACCGCACACCCGGCAGCAGCAGCCGCGCAGCGCTCCGCACCTGCCCGTAGCTCATGTGCGGGTCGGCGGCCGGCATCCCCGCCGGACTGTGCGCGCGGCGCAGCACCTTGGTGATCCGCACGAGAGGGAGGGTCGCGATCCGCGCCGCCCAGTCCGCCGCGGTCGCCTCGCGGGCCAGACCGACCACCACCAGGGTGCCGCCGGGCCTGAGCAGCTCGCGCATCCGGGTCAGGGCCGCCTCGAAGTCCATGTGGTGGACCGTGGAGACCGAGCAGATGAAGTCGAAGCCCGCTGTGGGGAGGGCGGCGGTGAGGAAGTCGCCCTCGACAAAGGTCAGCCCCTGGTGGCCCGCGGCGAGTTCACGGGCGCGGGAGACCATGTGCGGTGAGCTGTCGACGCCGGTGACGCGCTCCGCCCGGCCGGTCAGCTTCCGGGCCAGCAGCCCGTCACCGCAGCCGACGTCCAGCGCGTCACCGCACCCCTCGGGAACAGACCGCAGAATGCCCGGGTGCCGGGCGACGTTGGTGTTCCAGTACGGCTTCGGGTCGGACGGCTGCATCGGGGCAGCATAGGGGTCCCGCCGGTATTGCTGACGGCAGGTGGCCCCGAAGGGCATCGGCCGGCCCTGCTCATAGGGCCCGTCGCAGCCCGACCGCCGGAAAGGCTGTGCGTCCCCGGTTACCGGTCAGAGGTCAAGGTCGGCTCGCCCGCTGATCTGCTCTGTGGGCTGGGGTTCGGCGAAACGGCGCGGGGCAGGTCCGAGTCCTGACTACGGTCCGGCCGTGCCGGTGGCCGTGCCGGCGGAGTCTCCGGAGGGACAGGTGACGTCCCAGGCCGCCTCGATCATCTGGAAGATCTCGCCCACCGCGGCCTGCGGATCGGCAGCCTCACGGGCCAGCGAATAGGCGTCGATCACGAACCTCGCGATCGCCCGGGAGGCCGTTGGGGTCACCGACAGGCCGGGATCGGCGGCGATGGCCGTTGCCAGCGACTCCGCGTGGCGCAGCCGCATCGACTCTTCGTACTCCCGCAGGGCGGGTGATGCGTCGATCATGCGCCAGATCGGGGCGGCGCTGTCCGCCGTGCAATGCCGCACCAAGGCCTGGATCTCGCGGCGCAGCGCGGGGACGAGCGGCTCGTGCGCCGCCCGGCCGGTGACCGCCCGCGTCAGGCGCTGCTCGAAGTCTTCGTCCTGTTCGAAGACCAGGGCCTCTTTCGAGGCGAAGTGGGAGAAGAGCGTGGTCACAGCCACGTCGGCCTCGGCGGCCACGTCACGGATGCCCACCGCGTCGTACCCGCGCTCGAGGAAGAGCCGCAGGGCGGCGTCAGCGATCTTCTGGCGGGTCGCGGCCTTCTTGCGCTCACGGCGTCCGGTCGGCACGGTCATGCCCTCACACTATCAGGTACAAATCCATAACGAATTCAAAACCCTAACCGTTAGTGTTATGGTCGCCGCATGAAGAAGGTGAGCTTCGCCGAGTTCGGCGGTCCGGACGTTCTGCAACTCATAGATGCCGAGGATCCCCACGCGGGCCCCGGCCAGATACGCATCGCCGTACGGGCGGCAGGGGTGAACCCCGTCGACTGGAGGCTCCGTGAAGGCCAGAAGCTGGGGGCCCACCCGATCGAGTTGCCCGCCGGAGTCGGGCAGGACGCCGCCGGGGTGGTGGACGAGGTCGGTGAAGGCGTCGAAGGGGTCGAGGTCGGCGACCGCGTCTTCGGCGAAGGCACGAGCACGTATGCCGAGTTCGCCGTGCTGTCGGCCTGGGCCCGTATGCCCGAGGGGCTGACGTTCGAAGAGGCGGCCGGCTACCCCTCCGTGGTGGAGACCGCGCTGCGCATCATCCGCGAGGTCGGTGTGCAGCCCGGACAGACGCTGCTGGTCAGCGGCGCATCCGGGGGAGTCGGCTCAGCGGTGCTGCAGATCGCCCGCGACCGCGGCATCACGGCGATCGGCACGGCTGGGATCGCGAACCAGGACTATCTGCGCAGCCTGGGCGCCCTCGCCACGACATACGGCGAAGGCTGGGTCGAGCGGGTGCGGCAGCTCGGCCCTGTCGACGCGGCCCTCGATCTGGCCGGCTCGGGCGTGATCCGCGAGCTCGTCGAACTGACCGGGAACGCGCAGAAGGTGATCTCCATCGCCGATCTCGGTGCGCCGGAGCTGGGTGTGCGATTCTCCGGCGTGGCCGGAAGCGTGCCGGACGCGCTCGCCGAAGCCGTCGGCCTCATCTCGCGGGGAAAGCTCCACATCCCGGTCGAGAAGTCGTACACGCTCGCCGAGGCCGCGGCGGCGCACATCGACAGCCAGGCCGGTCACACACGCGGGCGCCGGGTCCTGGTGATCTGAAAACCGGCTGCGCGTCGTCCTCAAGCAGAAATTGAGGACGACGCCGGCCAGGATCCCGCTGCTTGATCATCAAACCTGGAGGCGCCGCGCCGCCCGCCGAGCGAGGCGCGCAAGTAACACAAGGGGCCCCGCATGCGGCCCTCGGCGGAAACAGGGCTCGGCTCTCAGCGGCACAGGGCCTCGTCCTCGTCCGGCAGCCAGCTCCCCGCCGGGCGGCGCAGCCACCCGGCGGGGGCGCCCAACTCCCGTGCGGCGTCCCGCAATGCGGTCAGCCCGGGATGGTGCAGGCCCCGGCGCCACACCATGGAGACCGGGGACAGCGGCACCGGACCGGTCAGCGGGCGCAGCACCATGCCCGCGATGCCGATGAAGACCTCGGTCGCCAGCACCGACCACCCCTTGCCCCGCACCACCCGGGCGAACTCCCGCTCCCCCTCGATCTTCGGGAACGGCGCCGCCAGCCGGATGCCGCGCCCCGCGAACAGGGCGCGCGCGTAGGAGGTCCACTCGGCGGTGTCCGGGTTCCCGGCACCGGCGTACAGCGTCTCCCCCTCCAGCGCCGCCAGCGGCACCTGGGCCCGCCCCGCCAAGGGGTGCCCCTCCGGCAGCAGTACGGCGACGCGCTCGTACCGCACCAGCTGGTGCTCCAGCCCGGTCAGCGTCTCGCCCGGCAGCCCGGCCACCCGGCCGAAGGCGACGTCCAGGCGGCCGGCGAGGATGTCGGCGGCGGCCGCGGTCAGTCCGCTGTAGTAGCGGGCGACGAACTCCACGCCGGGCTCGGCGTCCCGCGCCGCCTCCAGCACCCGCTGCCCGGTGGAGACGGGCGCCGCCACATCGACGGCCAGCGGCCGGTCCCCCGCCGCCGGGCCCCGCCCGAAGGCGGCGGCCAGTTCGTCGTGGGCGGCCAACACCTGCCGGGCGTAGGGAAGCAGCTGCTCGCCCTGCGGAGCGAGCGTCACCCGCCGGGTGTTGCGGACGAACAGCACGGCGCCCAACTCCCGCTCCAGCGAGCGGATGTCCCGGCTGAGCGCCTGCTGTGCCACGTACAGCCGGGCGGCGGCGCGGGTGAAGTGCAGCTCCTCCGCGACCGCCACGAACGCCCGCAGCAGCCGCGGGGAGAGATCGCCGGACACCGGAAGACCGTAAGCGGGCGGCCCGCAATTGACAACGCAGGTGAGTCAAAGGGCGCCCAACAGGTGTTGGACCCCGCCTCCCACCTGCGGTGACGCTGTACGGCATGCCCGTCTACCACCGGCC
>NZ_JADKMA010000227.1 GCF_017676365.1 Streptomyces oryzae | reverse complement strand
GGCTCAGGGGGTTCAGGGGGCGGCGTAAGGCGGCAGCGCCCGCGCCCACGCCGCCCCTTCCGTTGCCCGGGAGCGGGGAGCGGTCACGGGACGAGGGGGCTGCTTCGTGAGCGGGAACATGGTCGACCATCAGCTGGTGAAGCGGTTCCGGCAGGAGGCCGGGGACCGGATCGCCGAGCAGCGGCGAATAGACCAGGCGTCCGGTGTGGCGCCGATGACCACCGAGGACGAGCGGCAGTTCGCGCGTGCGGTGATCGCGCAGATCCTGGAGGAGTACGCGCGCTCGGAGATCACCTCGGGCCGCACCCCGCCGGACGCGCAGTCCGAGGAGGCGTACGCGGCGGCCGTGCACGCCGCGCTGTTCGGCGTGGGGCGGCTCCAGCCGCTGCTGGACGACCCCGAGGTCGAGAACATCGACGTCAACGGCTACGACCAGGTGTTCGTCGGCTACGCCGACGGCCGCGAGGTGCGGGGTGAGCCGGTCGCCGAGTCGGACGAGGAACTGATCGAGCTGATCCAGATACTCGGCGCCTACTCCGGCCTGTCCTCCCGCCCATTCGACTCCGCCAACCCGCAGCTGGACCTGCGGCTGCCGGACGGCTCCCGGCTGTCGGCCGTGATGGATGTGACGCGGCGCCCCGCGCTGTCCATCCGGCGCGCCAGGATGGGCAAGGTCTTCGTCTCCGACCTGATGGGAAACGGGACGCTCACCCCGGAGCTGGGCAGCTTTCTGACGGCGGCGGTGCGGGCCCGTAAGAACATCATGATCGCGGGCGCGACGAACGCCGGCAAGACGACGCTGCTGCGCGCCCTCGCCAACGAGATCCCGCCGCACGAGCGGCTGATCACCGTCGAGCGCGCGCTGGAGCTGGGCCTGGACCAGTTCCCCGAACTGCACCCGAACGTGGTCGCGTTCGAGGAACGGCTGCCCAACTCCGAGGGCCAGGGCACCATCAGCATGGCCGAACTGGTCCGCCGCTCACTGCGCATGAACCCCTCCCGGGTGATCGTCGGTGAGGTGCTCGGCGACGAGATCGTCACCATGCTCAACGCCATGTCCCAGGGCAACGACGGCTCGCTGTCCACGATCCACGCCAACAGCTCCAGCGAGGTCTTCAACCGCATCTCCACCTACGCGCTGCAGGCGAACGAGCGGCTGCCCATCGAGGCCACCCAGATGCTGATCGCGGGGGCCATCAACTTCGTCGTCTTCATCGAGCGCCGCAACGCCTTCGCCAGCGGCGGGCGGCTGTCCCGTTCGGTCACCTCCGTACGGGAGATCAACGGCGTGGACGGCCGGGTGCTCTCCAGCGAGGTCTTCGCCGAGGCACCCGACGGGCGGCTGCTGGCGCACGCGCCGGTCACCTGCGCGCAGGAGCTGGCGGTCCACGGATACCAGCCGACCGGAAACTGGGGGTGAGACCGTGCCTCTCGACGGTGGTACGGGCGGCATCTTCTCCCTGCCCACCCTCTACGCGCTCGCCTGCGGCGTCGCGGTCGGCGGCGGTATCGCGCTGCTGATCGTCGCGCTGCGCGGGCTGCCGGCCAAGGCGCCGGACGAGCAGCGGGACGCGGGAAAGCGCGTCGCGGAGCTGGTCAGGTTCATGAGCCGGCGCGGCTCCATCGCGGTGTGCGCCGGGCTGCTGGTGCTGCTGCTGACGCGCTGGCCGGTCGCGGCGATCGCCACCGGCATCCTCGTCTTCGTATGGGACCGGCTCTTTGGCGGCGCCGCCGAGGAACGGGCCGCGATGAAGCGGGTGGAGGCGCTGGCCGCGTGGACGGAGTCGCTGCGGGACACCATCGCGGGCGCGGTCGGCCTGGAACAGGCCATCCCCGCCTCGGCGCGCGCCGCCGCGCCCTCGCTGCGCCCGCACCTGGACGCGCTCATCGACCGGCTGCGGGCCCGCACGCCGCTGCCCACCGCGCTGCAGCACCTGGCGGACGAGCTGGACGACCCCTCGGCCGACATCGTCGTCGCGGCCCTCATCCTCAACTCCCGGCTGCGCGGCCCGGGTCTGCGCGAGGTGCTTGGGGCGCTGGCCAAGTCGGCCCGTGAGGAAGTGGACATGCGGCAGCGGGTGATGGCACAGCGCGCCTCCACCCGGCGCAGCGTGCAGATCGTCGTCGGGGTCAGCGTCGCCTTCGTGCTGGGCCTCGCCGTCTTCAACCGGGACTTCGTCAAGCCCTACGGCACCCCGCTCGGCCAGGTCGTACTGGCCTGTGTGTGCGCGATGTTCGCCTGCGGTTTCTGGTGGCTGCGCAAGCTGTCGCGGATCGAGACCCCCGAGCGGTTCCTGATCCACGCCGACCAGCAGGCTCCGGCGGCCCGCGCGGGTCAGCCGGAGGAACGGGGCGGGCAGCAGGCCGGACGGGGTGAGCCCGCGGCGTCGCGGGGCGAGCGGGCCGTCGGGGGAACGGAGGCGCTGGAGCGATGAACACCTTCACTCTCACCGCACTCACCGGAGCCGTGGCCGGGCTCGGTCTGTTCCTGCTCGTACGGGCCCTGGTCCCCGGCAAGCGGGGTGCCGTCGCCTCCGTCGCCGAGATCGACGCGCTGCGCGCCCGCGCCGCCGCCCACCAGCCGGGCACCGGGGTGAACCCGGAGGAGAGCGGCCGGTTCGCCGCTTTCCGGGCGCGGGTCGGCCTCCGTGTCGCGGAGTTCTATCTGCGGCAGGGCTGGGAACTGCGCAGCCTCAGGTCCGACCTGGAGGTGCTGGAGCGCCGCTGGGAGAACTTCCTCGCCACGAAGGTGCTGCTGGGCGCAGCGGGGCTGTTCTTCGGGCCGTTCCTGTTCTCGATCGGCTGGCTGATCGGCTTCGGCCGCAGCCCGCTGATCCCGCTGTGGCTGGCGCTGTTCTTCGCGGGGCTGTTCTTCATGCTGCCGGACCTGGAGGTGCGCCGCGACGCCGCCGCCAAGCGACGCGACCTGCGGCGGGTGGTGGGCGCCTATCTCGACCTGGTGGCCATGAACCTGGCGGGCGGGCGCGGACTGCCCGAGGCGCTGAAGGCGGCCAGCGAGGTCAGCGACGGCTGGGCGCTGCGCCGGATCCGCGACACCCTCGCCGACGCGCGGATCACCGGCCAGAGCCAGTGGGCCGCTCTCGGGGACCTCGGCATCCGGCTGGGGGTCGACGAACTCAAGGATCTGTCGGCATCCTTGGCGCTGGTCGCCGACGACGGCGCCAAGGTCCGCGCCTCGCTCTCCTCCCGCGCCGAGACCATGCGGCACCGGGAGCTGTCCGAGATCGAGGGCAGCGCGGGCGAGAAGTCCCAGTCGATGCTGGTGGCCCAGTTGATGCTCTGTGCGGGCTTCCTCGTCTTCCTCATCTATCCGGCGGCCATGCGCGTCTTCCAGATCTGACCACACTCCGAGCCCCCCACTCCGAAGCCAGAAAGGACTGAGAACGATGCCGAATCCCATTCGCTCGATCAGTCATCCTGCCGTCACCTTTCTCGTCACCTTCCTGCGCGGCCGGATTCAGCGCGCCCGCTCCGGCGAGCTGGACCGGGGCGCGTCGGCCGTCGAGTGGGTGATCATCTCCGCGGTCGTGGTGGCGATCGTCGGCGTGGTCGCCGCCATCATCAACATCGCGCTGCGCAGCGGCGCGACGAAGGTGAAGGACTGCATCGACGGCGCCGACGAGGACGGCACCTGCAAGTAGGGCGAGTGCCTGTGAGAGGGGTGAGAGCGGAGCGACGGCTCGTCGCATGGGTACGCCGCAGGTGGGAGGCAGCCTCCCAGCGCGGCGAGAGCGGCATGACCGCGATCGAGTTCGTGCTGCTCACCCCGGTGCTGTTCTTCCTGATCTTCGCGACGGTGCAGTTCGCGCTGTACTTCTTCGCCGACCACGTGGCACAGGCGGCAGCACAGGCCGGCGCCCGTAAGGCGCGGCAGGAGGCGGACGCGGATCCGGGCGGCTGGCGCGCCAAGGCGCGGCAGACCTCCGGGGAGTACATCGAACAGCTCGGCCCCGAACTGATCCTGAACCCCGATGTGAAGCTGCTCGGCCCCGACAACAACACCGTGGGCGTGGAGATCCGCGCCCGGGTTCCCTCGGTCTTCCCCGGTCTCGACATGGACGTGTACGCCATCTCCCGGGGCCCGGTGGAGCGGTTCGTACCGGATGGGGGTGGCTGATGACAGGCAACTGGTGGGCCTCTCGCCGGGGCGGCGACGCGGGGCTGTCCACGATCGAGGTCGTCATCCTCGCGCCGGTGATGATCCTCTTCATCCTCGTCCTCGTCGCGTTCGGCCAACTCGTGGACGGGCGCGGAGCGGTGGACAGCGCGGCACGGGACGCGGCGCGCGCCGGATCGCTCCAGCACGGCAGCCACGCCGCGGCGATGTCGGCCGCACAGCAGGCGGCCGACGCCACCCTCAAGGGCACCTGCGCGGGGAACGTGACCGTACGGGACGCGGGCAGCGACTACCGCTCCGGCGGGCTGTTCACCGTCGAGGTGAGCTGCCGGGTGCGCGGCCTGGGCATGCTGGGACTGGACATCGCCAAGGACATCTCGGGCCGGTCCAGTTCGCCCATCGACCCGTACCGGAGGACCGGATGAGCCGGGGGAGACGCGCCCTCAGCGCAGGGGCGGACGACTGGCTGCGGGTCAGGCGGGAAGCCTGCGACGACAGCGGGTCCGGCGCCGCGGCGGTCATCATGTTCGCGCTGCTGTTCATGGTGCTGGCCGCTTTCGTGGTGGACGGCGGGCTGTCCATCTCCAAGCGCGAGCGTGCCGCGGACATCGCCGAACAGGCGGCCCGCTACGCCGCGCAGGACATCGACGAGGAGGCGCTGCGCGCCAGCCAGGGCCGCAACGCGCCCATCAACTACGAGAACTGCCCCTCCCGCGTCCACCAGTTCGCCACCCAGTCGGGCCTCTCCGGAGCCGACGTGGCAGCCTCCGGCTGTGTGTCGGCGAGCGCCCAGCAGGTGCGGGTCCGGATCCGGCTCACCTACCGTCCGGTGCTCACCGGGCTGTTCTACAGCGCACCCATCACCGTCCACGGCACGGCGACGGCGGAGTCCGTGACCGGGTGACCGGCCAGGACCCACCGCCCCCTCATCCACGTCCGCACTTCTCACACTGGGAGCACACGACATGGCGCGCCGCAGTTCGACACCGGCACCGGCCCCCGGCGGGTCCAGGTCCCGCTCGCGCTCGCGCACGCCCGTGCCCGTGCGCACCCGGCGCACGTTCGGGGATGTCCTCAAGGCGTTCTGCGCCTTCGTCGCGCTGGCCGTACTGGTGGCCGGGGTGCCGCTGGCGCTGGCCTACTTCATCGGCTGGCCGCTGCCGCACCGGATGCCGTCGCTGGACATGCTGCGCCACGAAGTCAGCGTCGGCGTCTTCATCAACGTACTGACGGTCGTCGTCTGGCTCGCCTGGGCGCAGTTCACCGCCTGTGTGCTGGTCGAGGTGAAGGCCGCGCTCTCCGGCGTGGGCCTGCCGGCGCGGGTGCCGGGCGCGGGCCCCAGCCAGCTGCTGGCCCGGCAACTGGTCACCGCCATCCTGCTGCTGGGCTCCAGCACGGCGAGCTTCGCGCCTGGCCTGGCCCAGCTCGGCCACTCCGTACAGCCGCACCAGGGCGCGCAGACGGTGGCCAGTGCCCAGCTCCTTCCCGGCCAGCAGCGGTCGGGCGAGGTGGCGGCGCAGGTGGACGGTGCCGGTGCGCATGTGATGGGAGGGGGCGGCTCGGACACGGTCGTACTGGCCGGCGGCGGCAGCGGGCAGGCCGATACGCCGCAGCAGGCGTCCGCGCAGGGCGACACCTCGCGGGCCGCGAAGACGAAGTTCTACCGCATCCAGCCGCCGGTAGGCCGGCACCACGACTCCCTGTGGGAGATCGCCCAGCGGCATCTGGACGACGGCCGCCGCTACAAGGAGATCTACCGCCTCAACAAGGACCGGGTACAGCCGGACGGCTCCCGGCTGTCCGAGGCGAGCCTCATCCGGCCCGGCTGGATCATGGAGATGCCCGCCGACGCACACGGCGGCGAACTGGTCGAGATGCCGGACGACACGGAGGAGCTGGACGCCAGGGAGCGTGCCCAGTACGAGCGCTACCAGGAGGGTCGGGCCCCCGGCAACGCACCACAGCAGGACCGCCCCTCCCACCAGGAGCGCCCTTCCCAGCAGGACGAGGACCGCCCGGCGAAGGACCAGCCCACCACGCCGAACGACGACTCGTCGGACCACGACTCGTCGGACCACGACTCTTCGGACCACGACTCTTCGGACCCGGGCTCTCCCGGGAAGGGCTCCTCGGACCAGGCCCCCTCCAAGCCCGACACGGACTCCTCCGAGGACGGCTCCCACGACAGCTCCGAGGACGGCGACAACCCCGAAATCGCACCCAGCGTCCCGGACGAGGACGACCGCGGTGACGGCAGCGAAGACCTGTCGCCCACCCAGCCGGACCAGGAGATCCCCGAAACCCCGGAAGACGACACCCGCCCCAGCGACCGGCCGGGCCCCGGCGGCCAGGACAGCCAGGACAACAAGGACGGCAGCTCGGACGACTCCGGCGACTCCGACGTCGATGTACGGCCCGACACGGAGGAGAAGCTTCAGGTTCCGCCCGGCGAGCACTCGCCCGACCGCGAGGAGCAGTCCGTCCCCGAGCGGCCGGCCGAGCAGCCGACACGCACCGACGACCTCGGCGACGCGGAGGACGACGACGGCCTGCCGGGCCCCGGCATCTCCCAGCCGGACGACATCCGCCCTGGCGCCCCGGACACCCGGCCGGGCGGTACGCCGCACACGCCCGTGCAGGACGAGCCGGCCACCCCGGCACCGGACCACAGCCGCGACGGCGGGAAGGGCGGCGGCAAGGGCGGCGACAGCACCCCCTCCCGGCTCGACCGCGCCGAGCCCCCGGACGGCGACCGCACCAACCAGCTCGACCGCGCCGCGAAGGCGGAGGACGGCGGCGTACTCGGTCCCGTCGGGCTGCCCGAAGCGCTGCTCGGCGCTCCGCTGCTGGCCGCAGGAGTGCTGGCGGCGCTGGGCCGCCGACGGCGGACGGCGCTGTGGCAGGCGGTCACCGGCGGCTCCCGGCGCTCGCCGGGCGAGGACTTCACGCCCCCGTCGGACCCGGCCGCGCAGGCCCGCGACGCGCTGCTGGTCGGTGCCGACCCGGCCGCCGTACGCTTCCTCGACCGTGCGCTGCGCGGGCTGGCCGAGGACCTGGCCGAAGCGGGCCGGGAACTCCCCGTCGTCTACGCGGCCTGGCTGACCGGGCAGGACCTGCATCTGCAGCTCGCCGAGGAGGGCGAACGGCCGCCCGCGCCCTGGCGGTTCGGCCAGAGCCCCAGCTTCTGGACCATCCAGCGGTCCCTCACCCGCTTCGACGTGGACACCAGCGGCCCCGCGCCCTACCCGGCGCTGGTCAGCCTCGGCCTGCGTGGCGGGGCACGGCTGCTGCTCAACCTGGAGTCGGTGCCCGGACTGGTCTCGGTGGCGGGGGACGAGGACCGGCGTACCGCCGTCCTCGCCTCCATCGCCGCCGAACTCGCCACCGGAAGCTGGTCCCGTGGGATGGATCTGACCCTGGTGGGCTTCGGTGCCGAACTGACCGCGCTCGCCCCCGAGCGGGTGCGGTATCTGGCGGATGTCCCGGCGCTGTTGCGGGAGCGGGAAGGCGCGCTGACCCCGCAGGCGGCGGCACCGCAGGTGGTGCTGATCGGCGTCGAACCCGACAAGGAGGAGGCCCGCAGGCTGGCCGCGCTGGTCACCGAGAGCGAGGGCCCGCGCGTCGGCTTCGTCGTCGGCGTCTCCGGCGGGCGGCTGCCCAGCGTCGTATGGGAGTTCACCATCGACGCCGAGGGGACGCTGGCCGCGCCGCGGATGGGGCTGGAGGTACGGGCCCAGCTGCTGCCCGACCCGCTGCGTGCCGCGGTGGTCGAGCTGTTCGCCGACACCGACGGCGACGGCGAACGGGGCGAAGGCGGGCGCGGCCCCGGCTTCCGTGTCGATCTGAGCGAAGACGGACGACCGGCCGTCTACGCGCGGATCATGGGCAACTACGACGTCACCGGCATCGAGCCCCCCGAACAGTCGCGCAGCGCGCTGCTGCACGAGGCGCTGGCGCTGCTGCTGCTCAACCGGGACGGTGTGCACCCGCGCGTACTGGCCTCCGCGCTGTGGCCCAAGGGCGTCACCGACGACGTGCGGGACGCGCTGATCGAACGGCTGCGCGGCTGGCTCGGGATCGAGACCGACGGTACGCCCCGGCTGTCCACCGGCAGGGACGGGCGGCTCGTGCTGCGGCCCTCCGTCGTCTCCGACTGGGACGTGCTGCGCACCCTGCACCACGGCTGCACGGGGGAGCGCGGCGCGAAGCTGGCGGCGCAGGTGCGCCGCCAGAAGCTCACCGAGGCGCTGGAGCTCGCCCGGGGCCCGCTGCTGGCCGACCGGCCCGAGGGGCGGTACGGGTGGCTGGCGCACGACGTCGTCGAGGCACAGCACCCGCTGCTCGTCGCCGAGGTCGGGCTGGCCCTCACCGCGGAGTGCCTCCGGTTCGGGGAACCCGAGGCCGCGCTGGACGCCGTGCGGGCCGCGCTGCGGAGCGCTTCGGCGGACGAGCGGCTCTGGGACGCCCTGTTGCGGGCCGCCCATGCCACCGGCCGGCCCGGCGCCCTCGACGAGGCGGTGAACTGGGTCGCGGACCGCGCCGCCCAACTCCACGGCGCCGAGCGCGGCCTCCCCCCGAGGACCCAGGCCCTCCTGGAAGAGCTGGCGCCGGGGGCGTACCAGCGGTAGGGCTTGTCCGTCGATCCTGCGTGCCCCGCATGGGGGCTGCGCTTGCCCACCCTGCGCCCTGGGGGCACCTCCCGGACGAAGTCTGGGGGAGCAGACTGCCCAAGCTTGCGGGTGGCAATTGAGGGGCGCGGGGAACTGCGCGAGCGACCACAACGCACCCGCAGTCTGCAACGCACAGGCAGGGGCAGCCCCTTCCCAGTCCACAAGGGACACAGGTCCCAAGTTGTCATCAAATCGCGACCAGTCGCAGGGGTCCCAGCCAGGACGAGGCCCGTCACATCGAGGCAACGGGAGCCCGACAACGGTGTGAGGGGACGCAATGAAACGGGGACTGGCGGCGACAGCCGCAATCGCGGTGGCCGCAACAGTGCTTGCCGGATGCACAGGCGGCAGCACGGGGAACGCGGAGACGGCCGACTCCGCGAAGGGCAGCGCACCCGGCGCCCCCGGCCACGCCGAGGGCGCCCCCGCACCGGGCGAGGTCGCCCCCACCAAGCCCACCGAACCAAAGGACTTCAAGTCGACGTTCGCCCTGGACGTCGACACCGCGTCCTACAGCTACGCCCAGCGCACCCTCCGCGACGGCGCCCGCCCGGCCCCGCAGACGGTGCGGACCGAGGAGTTCGTCAACAGCTTCCCGCAGGGCTACCAGCGGCCGAAGGGCGACGGCTTCTCCGTCTCGGCGGACGGCGCCCGCACCGGCGCGGCCGGCTGGTCGCTGATGCGGGTCGGACTGGCGACCCGGAAGACCGACCCGGACGCGCCGCGCCGCCCCGCCGCGCTCACCTTCGTACTCGACGTCTCGGGCTCGATGGCCGAGCCGGGGCGGCTGGACCTGGTCAAGGACGCACTGCGCACTGCGGCGGGCCAACTGCGCGGCAGCGACTCCGTTTCGCTGGTGACCTTCAGCGGTGAGGCCACGACCGTCATGCCCATGACCCGGCTGGACGATGGCGGCCGCGGCAGGCTCCGCGCTGCCGTGGCCAAGCTGGAGCCGCAGTCGAGCACCAACCTCGGCGCCGGGATGAAGCAGGGCTATCAGCAGGCGGCCGAACACCGCCGCTCCGGGGCCACCAACCGGGTCGTCCTGATGTCCGACGCGCTCGCCAACACGGGCGAGACCGACGCGAAGGCGATCCTGGGCGAGGTCGCCAGGCACCGCAAGGAACAGGGCATCTCGCTGTTCGGCGTCGGCGTGGGCAGCGACTACGGCGACGACCTGATGGAGCGCCTCACCAACAAGGGCGACGGCAGCACCGTCTACATCTCCACCCGCGGCGAGGCGCGCGACGTCTTCGTCAACCAGCTGCCCCGCAACATCGAACTGCGGGCCCGCGACGCCAAGGCGCAGGTCGTCTTCGACCGGGACGCGGTGGACGACTTCCGGCTGCTCGGCTACGAGAACCGCAAGGTGGCCGACGAGGACTTCCGTAACGACACGGTGGACGGCGGCGAGGTCGGTCCCGGCCACACGGTCACCGCGCTGTACGCGGTCCGGCTGAAGCACGGCGCGACGGGAAGGGCCGCCACCGCGACGGTCCGCTGGCAGGACCCCGACAGCCGGAAGCCGCACGAGAAGTCGCACGAGGTCGCCACCACGGCGCTGACCGCCGACAGCCTCTGGAAGGGCGCGGACGTCTCCCCGTATCTGCGGCTGTCGGCGGTCGCCGCCTACTTCGCCGACGCGCTGCGCCGAGGGGAGGGCAGCGCCTCGCCGGGCCCCGAGCCGCAGCCCGCGGAGCCGACGGCCGAGCCGCTGCCCGCCGCGCCCTCGCTCGGCAAGCTGCGCAGCGAGGCGGACCGCCTCGCCGAGGAGCCGGGGCTGCGCTCGGCGGCCGGGCTGGCGAAGAACATCAGCCGGGCACAGGGCGCGCCCTGAGCCGCGGACACCGGCCCCTGATCAGGGATGAAAAGAACCGTGGCCCGCGCCCTCGGGGGAAGAGGCGCGGGCCACGGCAGCTCGGCGGGGAAACCCCGGCGGCCTCAGCCGACCTGGAGCTTCTGGCCCGGCACGATCAGATCGGCGTCGCCGCCGATGGTGGACTTGTTGTCCGTGTAGAGCTGCTTCCAGGTGGTGCCGTGCGCGTCGGCGATCTTGCCGAGGGTGTCGCCCGGCTTGACGGTGTAGTTGCCGTGGCCCTTCTCGGGCGCCGACTCCTGCTGCGGCTGCGCCTTGTTGCCGCCGCCGTCGGGGTTCACATCGGCCGCTGGGCCGCCCGAGGTCAGACCGCCCGCGCCGGCGCAGGACCAGGCGCCCGGGCCCTGCATCTTCAGCAGCTTCTCGGCGACGGCTATCTGCTGGTCCTTGGTGGCCAGGTCGGCGCGCGGCGCGTACTTGGTGCCGCCGGCCGCGGCCCAGCTGGAGTTGTTGAACTGGAGGCCGCCGTAGTAGCCGTTGCCGGTGTTGGCCTGCCAGTTGCCCGAGGACTCGCACTGGGCGACCTTCTCCCAGGTGTCCACCGAGGCGGCCTGCGCGCCCGTGGCGGAGACCAGCGGGATGGCGACCGCAGCGCCTGCGACGCCGGTGACGGTGGCGATACGGGCGGCCTTGCCGGTACGACGGTGACGGCCCTTGCCGGAGAACAGCATGCTCTTTCTTTCCTTCGGTCGCGGCTGTCCGCCTGCGAGTTCGAGGCGAACGTGTCGAGCGGGAGCGACCGTAAGCACGAGCTGTCCGAATGCTCCAATTAAGGGCAGCAAAGATCGTTAAAGCCGCTTGACACCCAACGGCGGCATCTGTGCTGGTGATGCGGTTGCCCGGAGATCGGTTCGGCCGGGTGTGACATAGCCGTTGGAGACAAGCGTCACAGATATGGGCGATTTGCCGGGGGTTGGCGGAGGGCCGGGAGTGGGGGG
>NZ_JADKMA010000226.1 GCF_017676365.1 Streptomyces oryzae | reverse complement strand
GCCGGGCGGGGGCACATCCGTCGAGCCGCCCGCGCGCAAGCGGGAGTTCCGGGCGCACGAGCTGGCGGAGGCCGCCGGGATCACAGCGCGCACGCTGCGCTTCTACCGCGAACGCAAACTCCTCCCGCCGCCCCGCCGCGAGGGCCGTATCGCCTGGTACGGCGAGCACCACCTGGCGCGGCTGCACAGCATCACCGCGCTGCTGGCCCGCGGCCACACCCTCGGGGGCATCGCCGATCTGCTGGACGCCTTCGAGAAGGGGCGCGACGTACGCTCGGCCGCCGAGGTCATGGGGCTGGACAGCACCGTGTTCACGCCGTTCTCCGAGGAGACCCCGGTCCGCCTCAGCCCGGAGGAGCTCGCCGACTACTTCCAGGGCGACGTCACGGCCGAGAACCTGGCCGCCTCCCTGGACCTCGGCTATGTCGCCATCGACGGCGACGAGTTCGTCCACACCAGCCGCCGCCTGCTGGAGGGCTCCGCCGAACTGGTCGCCAAGGGCATCCCGCTGGCCGACGTACTGAAGGCGGCCCGCGAACTGCGCGCCCAGACGGACGAGATCGCCGCCACCTTCGCCCGCATCTTCCGCTCCCACCTGCTGCCCCAGCAGCACACCACCGACCCGGCCGAGCTCAACGACCTGCTCGCCCGCCTGGCTCCGCTCGCCAAACAGGTCGTCGAGGCGGAGCTCGGCCTGGCCCTCGACCGGCGGGTGCGGGCAGAGCTGGAGGGCTGGCTGGGTGTAGGAGGGCTGGACGTTGGTGACGCCGATCCGGAGCCGTGATGCGGGTGGCTGACCGCCTGCTCCGCTGTGCGGTCGGTGATAGTCGTAGTGGATGTTCCACACGCTGAGCGCGGCAGTCCGCTCGTCCTCGCTGGCGAACTCGCGGGCGTAGAGGAGTTCTTCGACCAGGATGCGTTAGTAGATGTAGCCGCGTCTTGCACCTGCGGTCTTGGCACGGTTGACGGCTCGATTTTCGTCGCTGTCGCGGCCGTGGATGCGCCAGCCACCGCCCTCGGGGATTCGGCCGACCTTCTTCACATCGAGGTGGGCCATGTGGCCGGGCCAGCGGGCAATGATCCTGCGCGGCTTGCGGTTGTTCTCGCCGTTGGGGTCGAGGAATCGGCGGCTTGCCCAGCCCCAACCGCGTGAGGTGTCCGGTGGCGGTGCGGCGGTTGATCACGTAGCCGAGGTCGGCCGGCTCGTCGGTGATCCGTTGGGCGGACCGCTTGTGGTCCCGCCGCCAGCTCTCGATCTGTTCGACGACCCAGTGCGGGGTGGCCTTCGGGCTGCGATGTGGGACCGAGGAACGATTCGACGAGTCTCCGTCGTCCTTCCAGGCTCAGCGGAGCGTTGGAACGGGTCACCACGGCCCCACCTCAGGCAGCGCGTCAGGGCCTCCGGCGAGTTCGACCGACATCGGCCCGTCCGTGGCGATCATCGCTTCACCAGGTTCAGGATCAGCGTGGCGACATCCTCCGGAGCCTCCTCGGCCATGAAGTGGCCCGCCTGGGTGGTGAAGTGCTGAAGGTCGCTGGCCCACGGCCGCCAGATCGCGGTGGCGTCGAACCCCAACTGCCGGCCCCAGTCCTGCTGGACGACAGTCACCGGCATGGTGAGCCGGTTGCCCGCGTCGAGGTCGGCCTGGTCATGCTCGATGTCGACCGTCGCG
The DNA here is from genome assembly GCF_017676365.1 of Streptomyces oryzae. GTDB lineage: Bacteria > Actinomycetota > Actinomycetes > Streptomycetales > Streptomycetaceae > Streptomyces > Streptomyces oryzae. The sequence continues at coordinate 9,966 of NZ_JADKMA010000226.1, read as the reverse complement.
GTTGCGCGATAGTCCGCGACGATCGAGGGAACAGCGTCCCGGCATGCACGAAGGTACTCCGCGCGTACGTCCGTCGGGATCGCGTCGGAGCTCATGGACCAGATATCGAGGAAGTGGCCGAAGAACGCGTCGGCGCTGCCGGCGATCATCTGCTCGGGCAGACCGGGCGGCTGGGCCATCAGATACAGGTGGAAGGCCACTGCCGCCCTGACCCCGTGGAGGACGTTCCAGGTGTCCAGAGTGGGAACGATGTCCAGGAGTCCCAGGTGGCTGATCCGATTCGGGTGATCCAGGCCGACCCGGAAAGCAACATGCGCGCCGCGGTCGTGCCCGACCAGCGCGAACCGGTCGAACGCGAGTGCGTCGGCCAGGCCGACGATGTCCGCGGCCATCGTCCGCTTCGAGTAGGTGTCCTCAGCGACCGCTTCCGGCTTGCTGCTGGCGCCGTAGCCGCGAAGATCTGGACAGACCACGGTGTGGCGCTCTGCCAGGACGGGAGCGACATGCCGCCACATCAGGTGGGTCTGGGGAAAGCCGTGGATCAGCACGAGGGCCGGTCCTGCTCCACCAACCGCCGCGTTCAGTTCAACGCCGTCGGCTACACCGATCGACCTGGTCTCGAACCCCTCAATGATGATGTCCATCGTGATCGTCTCCTTCTCCCATACTCGTGAGCTGCTGCCGCTACACGCGAAGGCATGAACGAGAGGAGGATCGGAGAGCTGGGTTAGCAGTAGATCAGCAGCGGCAGCCCGGAACCGTCGACAATGAGGACATGGAGATCCTCGTCAAGGTGCTCGGACCGATCGAGGTCACGGATACCGAGGGCCGCCCTGTAGCGGTTGGCAGCCAGCGCCGCCGCGAGCTCCTGGGACGGCTGGTCGCTGCCGGCGGCCGGGCCCTCCCTCTTCAGGTGCTCGTCGACGATCTCTGGGAGGACCCCCCGCCCACGGCGGCCGGGGCGGTCCGCACCTTTGTCGCCGAGCTGCGCCGCGCCCTTGAACCTGATCGACTTCCGCGAACCCGGTCGCACGCCATCGATACCGTCGGTACCGGATACGCCCTGCGGATTCCACGGGCACACGTCGACGCCCACCGCTTCGAGGACGCCCTTCGAGCCATGCGCGACCAACCCAGCGGCCAGGTTGCCGGTGTGCTGAGCGAAGCCCTCTCGTGGTGGCAGGGTGAACCGTACGCAGACCTCGACGCCTCGCCCTGGCTGATGGCAGAGCGCGCCCGGATGACAGAACTTCATCGTCAAGCCGTCGAGCTGCGCGCCCGGGCGGTGCTCGACCTCGGACGTGGCGCGTCTCTCGTCCCGGAGCTGGAGGTGCTGGCAACGGCACACCCATGGCGGGAGCATGCCTGGGTCCTGCTTTCCCATGCTCTCTACCAAGGTGGCCGCCAGGTCGATGCGCTGGCCTCGCTGCGGGACGCGCGAGCCAGGCTGCTGGATCAGTTCGGGCTGGAATCGGTGGACAGTCTCGACCATCTCGAACGTGACATCCTCCGGCGCGCTCCGCACCTCACGCCCGCGCCCCGGGACGAGGACCGGCTGCGCCTGCTCACGCGCACAGAAGCGACGGGGACCTACACCCGGCTGCGCTCGATGAGCACCGTCGCCAAGGCCGCCGCAGTCACAGGCGGCACCAACCTGGTACTTGCCCAAGAGCAACGCGCCGCGGCAGCCGCGGAAGCGGAACGGACTGGAGACCCCGGCCTGACCGCCCGTGTGATCGCGGCCTACGACGTCCCCACCATCTGGACGCGCGCCGACGATCCCGGACAGTCCGAGGCCCTCGTCGCGACCACCCGACGCACTCTGCACCGCCTTGGACCAGGGGCTCCACCCGCGCTTCGCGCACGTCTGCTCGCCACCATCGGGCTTGAGCATCGCGGGACCCGCGACCGCTGGGCCGCGGAGGCGGCGACCGAAGCCGAACACATTGCCCGCGACCTGCACGACCCCAACGTGCTGGTCCTCGCGCTCAACGCCAAATTCGTGCAGACCTTCCAGCACCCCGGGCGCACCAGCGAACGCGACATGATCGCCGGCGAACTCATCGATCTCTCCACGCGACACGATCTCCCGATGTTCGAGATCCTCGGCCACCTGATCAAGATCCAGGTTTACGCGGCTCGCGGCGGCACTGAGGCCGCTCAGCGCCACGTCGTGGCGGCCGAACACCTCGCCACCATCCACGAGGCCCCGCTCGTTCACATTCTCACCGCCGCTTTCCGCACCATGCGGCTGGCAGAACGATCGACCGACTCCGCCGAAGTCGCTCACGCCTATCGCACCGTAGCCACCGACCTCGCCGGAGCCGGCATGCCAGGGGTAGAAGCCGGCATTTTCCCGCTCGCGCTCCTCTCACTCCGCATGCGCCACCAACGTCCCGCGCCAACCGACCCCGACCTCGACTGGGGCCCCTACCGTCCCTGGGCCCAGCCCCTCCTCCACCTTGCCGGCGGCAACCTCGAAGCGGCCCGCCACGCGGCCGCCACCCTGCCCACACCCCCCGCTGACCACCTGTACGACTCGCTCTGGGCCGTCAACGCACACACAGCGATCCTGCTCCAAAACGAATCACTGGCCACACAAGCGCGCGACGCCCTCTCCGCCCTGCGCGGCGAGATCGCGGGCGGAACAACCGCCGTGATCACCTTCGACCCCGTCAACGACATCCTGGCCACCCTCGATCAGTACCTCAATCGGCGATAACTCCCACCCTTCGAACCGAGTCCCCGCCTTGGTGAGAACGGTCGCGATGTTCCCCAGGAAGAAGTTCACGAGCTTCCCCATGGGGATCCCGGACGCGGCTCCGTCGGGACCAGGCCCCTGCCGGAGCCGCTCCGCACTTCAAGCCGCTCGGTTCAGTTGTCCGGCGTCGCCGGGGTCTCCAGCGTTTGCTTCATCACGAGTGCTCCCTGGTCGACCATTTCGGCGATAGGGCCCGCGAGGTCGTGTGGCGTCACATCGGTGATCCAGACGAACCGGCTGTGTTTCTCTCCGTCGGCGAAGACCTGCATCGACGCGTGATGGTGCCTCGGCGCCAGTGACCCGCCGACCACCGCATAAGCGACCCGGCGGGCTTCGTCGTCGATGTCGACGAGAAGCTCATGCACTACGACGCCGTTCGCGAAGGTCACGACCCTGATATCCGCCTCGAGATGTGTGTCTGTTACGAAGCCGGGTACCAGGCGCCGGTGTATCTCGCCGACATCGCGGACCGCCGCCCAGACGTTGTCGGGGGCGCTCTCGACCAAGAATTCCTTGTGGATGTGAGCCATGCGTGGTCTCTCCTGTCTGGTGCGTGGTCAGTCGCCGGTTGTGAGGCAGAAGGGGTGCCCCTCGGGATCGGTGAGCACCACCCACTGGCCCTCGCCGGGCTGGAACTCGGGCTTCGCTGCCCCGAGGGCGAGCAGCTCCTTGGCGGCGCTCTCCAGGTCGGTGACGGTGAGGTCGAGGTGCGCGTGCTTGCGGGCGTCGGGCCACCCTGTCGCCTGGTAGCCCTCGATGCGCACAAAAGCGATCTGCACCGGACCGCCGTTGCCCAGGGAGGCGAAGTCCTGGTCGCTGTAGGTGATTTCCCAGCCGGTGGCCTTCCTGTAGAACTCGGCGAGCATGGTCGGATCGGTGCAGTCGATGACGACCGCGGTGAACTCCGCGAGAGCGGGCATGCCGAGGACCCCTTCGTGTGGGTGCTGGTGATGTGTGACGTGCCCTGCCCGTACCGATGACGCGGCTACGGTGCACTGGGCCGGGCGGCCGGGCCGGGCACGTCGACCAGCCTGCTCGCGGCAGTGGGTCCCGGTCTTGAACATCCTTGCGCGGGTGATTGTCAGAGCCACGGCGTAGCGTTCAAGGGTGCTCGCAGCCTCCGCTCTCGCCTCCCGACCCGACTTCAGTATCACGGCTGTGACATGCCAGGAGGGCCATGCGCGCTGGTCGGAGCCCGAAGTACGTGACGATTACCGGGTGGTGCTCGTGCGTCGTGGCCGATTCCGCAGGCGTGCCGGCGGAATCGACGCCGATGTCGATTCGACGATGGCCTATGTCGGCGTACCGGGCGAGGAAGAGCACTTCGCCCACCCTGCCGGAGGCGACGACTGCACCTCCATCAGCCTGACGCCGGCGCTCTGGCGCGTCATGGCAGGTGACGTCGCGCGCCTGGCCGCACAGAGCGTGTATGTCGATGCCCGCCTCGACCTCACCCATCGCCGGCTCCTTGCGACCGCCCGGACCGGGGACGTCGACTACGCGCTGGCGGAGGAATTGCTCAGCCTGCTCGCCACCACCGTCGGCCAGGTCGTCTCCGGGCCCACACCGCTCGGCACGCAAGCCCCTGGAAACGAAGCGGCTCTCGCCGCAGCGGCCCGCCAGGCGATCACCGAAGGCCACCCGGCCTCGGTCGGCTTGCTCCCGCTCGCAGAAATGCTGGGCGTCTCGCCCTACCGCCTGAGCCGATCCTTCAGCCGCGAACTGGGGGTGTCAGTGACCCGCTATCGCAATCGCGTGCGCATCGGCCGCGCCCTCGACCGCCTGGAGGAGGGCGAGAACAGCCTCGGCGCGCTCGCCGCAGACCTCGGCTTCGCCGACCAGGCACACCTGTGCAGGACTATGCGTCAGTACCTGGGCCGTACACCCACGGCACTGCGACACCTGCTCGCCCCTGAGGCCCCTTGACGATCTCCGTTACCGGACAATCTCTCCGCTGGGGAATTACGTGACGCACAGGACGTCGAACGTGGGGAATTGACGTCGACAACTGGCTTGCGTCAACAACGTCCGGCCCCGCAACAGCTAGGCGGAGAGCGGGCGGACGGGGAGGGACTTGATGCCGTGGATGAAGTTGGAGACTAGACGGCGCACTTCTCCTTCTGCTTCTCCTTCTGCTCCTCCCGCGGCTCCTCCCCCGCGTGTTCTGCCTGGCAGCAGCTCGTACGGCGGCAGCAGCCCGGCGGCCTCCTGGTGCAGTACGCGCAACTGAAGGCGGGCGAAATGGGCGCCCAGACAGACGTGCGGGCCCTCGCCGAACGCCAGGTGCGGGTTGGGCGTGCGGGACAGATCCAGGGTGTGCGGCGCGGAGAAGACCCGCTCGTCGTAGTTGGCGGAGGCGTGGAAGACCACCACCTTTTCCCCCGCACTGATGCGACGTGACGACAGTTCGAGATCGCGCACCGCAGTGCGCCGGAAACTGAGCACAGGAGTGTGCCAGCGCAACAGCTCCTCCACCGCGACGGACTGCGCCCTTACGTCGCCCTGCTGCACCAGCTCGCGCATGGTGCGCTGCGCCTGCGGCTGCTCCGCCAGTGCGAGCAGTCCGCCCGGTGCCGCGCTGCGCACCGTGTCGTTGCCCGCGACAGTCAGCAGGAAGAAGAACATCTCCAGCTCGGCGCCGGTCAGTTCATGGGCGAGCGCTGTCATCACGTCGTCCGCCGGGTGCGCGCGCTTGTGGGCCGCGAGCCGGCGCGCGTAGTCGAACATCTCCTGGAGCATGGCGGGCGACCGGGGGTTGGCCGGACGGCCGTCAGGACCGAGCACGGTGCGGGCCTGCTCGGGATCCTGGTAGCCGATGATCCGCTCCGTCCACTCCAGCAGCAGGCCACGGTCCGAGGCCGGTACGCCCAGCAGGTCCGCGAGGTTCAGCAGCGCGAAGTCGTCGGTGACCGTGGCCACCAGATCGCAGCTGTCCCCCTCCCGCATCGTCTCGGCCGCCGCCGTCAGGGACCGCCTGGCCCGCGCCCGTACGTCCGCCTCGAACCGCTCCACCCGGCGCCGGGTGAAGGCCCGGCTGACCAGGGTGCGCAGCCGGTTGTGCGCGGGCGGATCCTGGTTGAGCATCATCCGGCGGATGAACGGCAGATCCTCCGGATCCGGGTCCCGGATCTGGGTGGCTCCCTCGTAGGAGGAGAAGTCCGCGGGCGAGCGCAGCACCCGCAGCACGTCCGCGTGCCGCGTCACCGCCCAGAACCCCGGCCCCGCGGGCCAGCCCAGCACCTCGTACTCCTGCTGCCACGCCACCGGATCCCTGTCCCGCAGGGTGCGGAACGCCTCGTGCGGCAGGCCGCCGGCGTAGCGGCGCGGATCGAAGACATCCACATCCGGCTCGTACGCCGCCTCCGCAGCGCTCATCGCGCGTCCTCCACAGCGCTCATCGCGCGTCCTCCGCAGCGCTCATCGGGAGTCGTCCGCCGCATTGCTCATCGGGGGTCGTCCTCCGCGCGCAGGAAGTCCTCCACGGCACGCACCGTCTCCAGCGGCGTCTCGTCGATCGGGTAGTGCCCCGCGGCAGGCACCTCCACCAGCTCGGCAGCCGTGTACCAGCGCAGCCACGTCGTACGGACCACCTCGGCCGACAGCACCGGGTCGCCGTCCCCGACCACCAGCCTTACCGGCACCCGGCAGCCCTGTACCCGCTCGTGGAAGTCCTCCAGGGCCCAGGAGTCGAGCCAGGCGCGGAAGGCGGTGGGGTCGGTGCACGACAGTGACCGCTCGACCATGAGGTCCAGCCAGGCGTCCGGGCGCCGGTTCCCGGTACTCAGATCGATGATCGTCCTGCGGTTTTCCGGGCGCTGTGCGGCCTGCGCGAACAGTTCCCAGTGCTCCCCTTGGAGCGGCACCCCGCTCGCGGGCACCGGCGCGACCCCCACCATCCGGCGCACCCGCTCCGGCGCCGCCAGCACGACGCGCTGGATGACCGCGGCGCCCATCGAGTGCCCGACGAGTGAGAACCGCTCCCAGCCGAGGGCGTCCGCCAGGGCCAGGACGTCCTGTGCGGCCTCACCGGTCGTGTAGGCGCCCGGGACCTGACGCGCCTCCCCGTAGCCGCGCAGATCGGGCACCGCGTAGCTGAACGTGGCCCTGTCGAGGACGTCGAAGACCGGCGCGTACGCCCTCCGGTCCGCGAACCAGCCGTGCACGGCGATCACATGGTGCGCACCGTCCCCGATCCGCGCTGCGGGCAGTACGACGGCACCGCCCGTTCCTCCGTGCTCGGTTCCCGACCCCGCAGCGTCCATGGCGCCCTCCCCCTGCGCACGGCGGAACCCGACACCCCGCCCGGCTCCACGGTGACCCCCCGCGACCCCGCCGCACAAGAGCACGGCGGGGGCCCAAGAAGGCTCAAGCACCGAAGTCCACGGTCACCGGCGCATGGTCGCTCCACCGCTCGGCGTGCGTCGCGGCCCGCTCCACGTACGCCTTCACCGCGCGGCCCGCGAGTCCGGGCGTGGACACGTGGTAGTCGATCCGCCAGCCCGTGTCGTTGTCGAAGGCGCGCCCCCGGTACGACCACCACGAGTACGGGCCCGCGACCTCCGGGTGGAGCGCGCGGACGACATCCGTGTAACCGCCCTCGGCCGGATCGAAGACGCGGGAGAGCCAGGCGCGCTCCTCCGGCAGGAACCCGGAACTCTTCTTGTTGCCGCGCCAGTTCTTCAGGTCGGCCTCCTGGTGGGCGATGTTCCAGTCACCGCACACCAGCACCTCACGCCCGGCCGCCGCCGCCCGCTCGCGAAGGTCGCACAGGTAGGGCAGAAAGGCCGCCATGAAGCGCTCTTTCTCGTCCTGCCGCTCCGTACCGACCTCCCCTGAGGGCAGATACAGGCTGGCCACTGTCACGCCGGGCAGATCCGCCTCCACATAGCGGCCGGACTTCTCGAACTCGGCCGTACCGAACCCCACCCGCACACTGTCGGGCTCCCGCCGGGTGAGCAGGGCGACACCGGCCCTGCCCTTCGCGGAGGACGGCGCCCAGAAGGCGTGCCAGCCCTCCGGAGAGCGCACCGCCTCGGGCAGCTGCTCCGGCTCAGCACGGACCTCCTGGAGGCAGACCACGTCGGTGTCGGTGGCCGCCAGCCACTCCACGTAGCCCTTCTTGGCCGCTGCCCGCAGCCCGTTGACGTTCACCGTGCTCACCTTGCGCAAAACATGCTCCCCATCGGTACGCGGACGCCCTGCACCCTGCGCGGCCGCGCTACGCGCTCACGACCGGCGGCAGCATTCCGCCAGGCGCGAAAAGACCCGGACACCTTACGATGCCGGAATGCAGATCGTTCCCGCCCATTTCGATCATCCGGACGCCCGGAAGCTCAACGAGATCGTGCTCCAGGAGTACGCGGTGCGCTACAACAATCCGGAAGGCGACGCGACGCCGCTGGACGCCGCGATGTTCCAGCCGCCGCGCGGGCTGTATCTGCTCGGCTACGACGAGGAGCAGCGTCCCGTGGCCACCGGCGCCTGGCGCTCGATGGACGCCGCACAAGGGCCGGACGAGGAGGACGAGAACTACGCGGACGGCGACGCCGAGATCAAGCGCATGTTCGTCGTCCCTCAGGCACGTGGCCAGGGCCTCGCCCGCCGGATCCTCGGCCTGCTGGAAGCGGACGCACGGGAGGCGGGGCGCACCCGCATGGTGCTGGAGACGGGCCTGAAGCAGCCGGAGGCCATCCAGCTGTACACGTCCGCTGGGTACGAACCGGCCCCGGAGAAGTTCGGCCACTACAGGTTCCACGAGGAGAGCCGGTGCTTTGTGAAGCCGCTCCGCTGAGCGGCTTCACTGAGCGGCTTCACTGAGCGTCCCCTCTCCCACCCCGTGCGAAGTCGGCGGCCTCCGCGATCCCGCACTCCTCCACCGAGACCACCGGCACCCCGGGTCCGGGCTGCCCGGCCGCGCCGGTCCGCTCTCCCGACAGATGCGCGGTCAGAGCGCGCCCCGGCGGCAGCTCCACCCACCGGTCGGCAGCCGTCGCACTGAGGGTCGCCGTCATCTCCTCCCAGCGGACCGGAAGGGCGACGGAGCGGGCCAGGTCGTCGAAGACGGCGTTCGCGTCCCCCTCCAGGCACGCACCGCTCGTGCAGGCCACATAGGGCAGCCGATGCGCGCGGCGCGGAATCGTCGCCAGGTGCTGTGCCATCCGGATACCGATGTCGTGCGGCGGCTCCTCGGCCCGCTCCAGCAGTTCGGCCCGCAGTCGGACGGCCCGCAGCGCCTCCGGGAAGGTGAGCAGCCCGGCTACGACAGCTGCCGCGTAACCGCCCAGCCCGTGCCCCGCCACGACGGCCGGCCGTACGTTCTCGTCCTCCATCAGTGCTCTGGCTCCCGCCACCCCGGCGACCAGCAGGCACACGTGCCGTGCGACCTCGGACTCCGCCAGTGCCTCGGCGGTGTCCAGCTGTGCGACCCCTCCGGGGTGGCCCCACTCGGCCTCGGCGAGCACGGTCGCCGAGGCGGCGGTGTCAGGCAGCCGGTGCAGCATGCCGGCACGCAGCGAGCCCGGCCCGGGAAAGAGGAACGCGACGTTCATGGGGCCACCCTCACCCGCCGCACCCCTGCCGTGCCAGTCGCAGCACCGGACGTATCGTCTGCCGGGCACCTGCCGGACACCCCCGGGTCCCGCCCGGCGGAGCAGCAGGTCACAGCGCCGGTGCCGGGCTGCGGATGCTGTCCGCCGAAAGAGCGCCGATGGTGGGCATATGACGGAAAACATCCTGTGTGCCGACTTCACCGAGCGGGGCACGCTGGCTGCACTGCACGCGCTGGACAGGCTGGACAGCGCGCACGACCAGGGCGCGCTGGAGCTGCGCGAGGCGCGGGTGGTCGTCCGGGACGCGGACGGGAACGCCGAGGTCGTCGGCGAGGTGGACCACATCAGCGGCGCCACGGGCTGGGCCGTGGGCGGGCTGGTCGGTGCACTGCTGGGCCTGGTGGGCGGCCCGAAGGGCGCGCTGCTGGGCTTCGGAGCGGGCGGGCTGATCGGCGGCGGCCACGACGCCCGCCGGGTGGTCGAGACGAACGAGGGGCTGGAGGAGCTGACCGCGGAGATCCCGCCCGGCAGCACGGTGGTGGTGGCCGACGTGAAGGAGACGTCCACCGGCCCAGCGGACAAGGCGCTGGGACCGGGTGTCAGCCGCTATCTGGCCACCACGGTGCGCCAGGAGCTGGAGGACATCCTCTCCACCCC
>NZ_JADKMA010000225.1 GCF_017676365.1 Streptomyces oryzae | reverse complement strand
GGACGGGGGAGAGGAGGTCGGGCCGGGCACGCAACAGCGCGGCGAGCGCGCTGTCGTCCCGCGCGCGAAGGTCCTCCGCGAGAGTGCGAGGGCCGGACGCCGACGCCTCCGGCGGTACGGCCGGCTGAGAGGGAGAGCCCCCTTTCTGCTCACTGCTCATCCTCCCAACGGTAGCGGCCCCCACCCCCACCACCGGCCGCGCTGCAAACCTCCCCCTCTTCGCCGCCCCCGCCGAGCGGGAGCCGTCCCGGCAGGGCGGCGAGCGAGTCAGGCTCCCCGGTGTGCCCGAGTCAGGGCAGGCCGGAGCTGGGTGCTGTAGCGGTGTACCACCGTTCGCGGCTTCTCCAATTCGAGCCAGTAGATGAACGGGGGCGGGCCGCTGATCTGGATGATCTCGCCGTTCCTGCCGGTCTTCGCATCGCGAGCGGTCTGGCCCACGGACCACATGTCAAACGCTCCGAAGCGGTCGGCTCCGGTGCTTCTCGGGGTCATGCTTCGCATGGAGGTGCCGCGCGAACAGCGCGGTCAGGTCGGCCTGCCCCTTCGGATCGAAAGCCGCCCTCCTGATCTGCGTGCGGTACCAGTTGCAGTCCTCACAGCGCAGCTCTCCCGGCGCGCAGTCCGGCCGCAGGTCGGGTGCCTGTTGGTGTGCCCGCCTGTGCTCCATAGCTACTTAGTCCTTTGCTGCCTTGCCGGTTGGTTGCTGCCAGTCAACGGCTGCAAAGGGGCGGTTTCTACTGGAAGTTGGAGACTGCGGCGCAGTCAGCGCCATAAGCTGAAAAGACACAGAAAAAGGTATGAGGCGGACCTTGCACACCACGCTTCAGCACGCTATGGACGCCAAGGGGCTAAAGGTGCACGCCTTGGCCCGTAGAGTGGGAGTTCAGGCCAAGACTGTCTCCACATGGCTCACGAATCCCAAGGTTGTGCCGCATCCGGGGACGCGTCGCCAACGGGGGTGACTGAAGAGATGTTGTGGCCCGAGGCATTCAAGTCGACTGTGAAGGTGGGGCCGGACAGGGAGATCGTCAGCGTCTACCCCTATCGGAATGCCTGCCCGACGTCGGTCTGGAGTGCAATGATCGACAAAGCGGAACGGGACATCCTCTTCGGCGGGTACACCAATTACTTCCTCTGGCAGGAGCAGCCCCGCCTCGCCCAGCGTCTTAAGACCAAGTGCGAGGCAGGCTGCCGGGTCCGCTTCCTTCTGGGTACTCCCGACAGTCCCACGACGAAGGCTCGGGAGGAGAACGAGGACGTACCCCTCACCATCTCAACCCGTATCCGTATCACTCTCGACGCCCTGGAAAAGATGGGCGACGTCGACGGTCTCGAACACCGCTTCTCCGAGGGGCACCTGGCCATGTCCGTCTTCCGCATGGACGATCAAATGCTGGTGACCCCACATCTGACAGGAATGCTGGGCCACGACTCACCGACGTTCCACCTCCGTCGCTTGGAGAGCGATGGGGTCTTCGACCGTTTCGCCACTCACATCGAGACCCTGTGGGAGGAAGCCCAGGCCACCTGTCAGCCGCCAGCCGAATGACCGCTTGCTGGGAGGGAGGGGGAGGGCCATGGTGCGTGGTCGGCACGGTGTACTCCCTTTGGGGTGGGGGTGCGCGGTACGGTCTTGGCGGAGGGCTTGAAGGGCTAGCGGGCTGCGGGGACTTGGTGGGGATCGAGAGCGATCAGCTTGTCTTCGACTATCTGAGCCGGGTCGGGGATCTGGCGCACAGTACGCGGATGAGCGCTGCCGAACGGGCCCGGCTCGTCGGCGGCTTGCGTGGGGAGATCGACCGGGCGCGGGCCGCGGAGGGCGGCGCGGTGACCAAGGCCGCCGTGCAGAAGATCCTCAACCGGATCGGCCGCCCCGAGGAGGTGGTGGCCTCCGCGAACGGCGGGGAGAGCCCCCGCCCCGCAGCGCCGATGCCCTCCGAAGAGGCCCCCGCGGGGGACAGCGCGGCCGGTACGAGCAAGGGGCGTACCCGGCGCGAGGCCGAGGCGGAGCCCTCCCGCCCGTCCGTCCCCAACCAGCGCACCGGTACCGGTACCGGCACCCCGACCGCGGCTTTCGGTGCTTCCTCTCCGCATCTGGCGAGCCTCGACGAGTTGGGTGCCGAGGATTCCGACCCCGACTGGTGGCGCGTCGACCCGAGTCCGTTCGGCTCCGGACCCGGCGGCACCAACGCCATTGCCGCAGGAGAGCCGGTGCCCGGCTTCGTGGGCGGCATCGAACTGCCGGAGGTCCTCAAGCCGCCGCCCGCGGAGGGGGAGGGCCGGCCGGAAGGGCCGACCGCACCGGCAGCCCCCGCCGCGCCCCAGCCGGCCGGGCAGGCCCCCGCGGCGGAGGCCGCCCCCGCCCCGGCGGGGAAGCCCGGACTCGGCGCGGCGCTGCTGATACGCCGCCTGCTGCGCGGAAAAGGCAGCGGGCAGGGAGAGGGAGTCAGTGGGCGGGGCGGCGTGGTCGAGTGGACCGCGGCAGTCCTGCTGGTGGCCGGCTCCGTCATCGGCTCGCTCATCCCGCTGGCCGTCGGGTGGCTGGCGGCGTGGTGGTCGCCGAAGCTGAGCCGCATCGAGGCCAAGTGGGCGGCTCTGGGCATGCCCGGTGTGGTGCTCGGGGGCATGGCCGTCTGGCTGTGGGGACGCGCGACCAACCGGTGGGGGGATCACCTGGCCAAGGGCGGCGACGCCCTGCGCGAGGCGATGGGCGACGCCTTCCCGGTTCTGCTGCGCGTGGCGGCGATAGCCAGCGCCCTCTATCTGATCTGGCGGGCCAGAAAACCCTCCCAGGGGTGAGGGAGGCACGCCGAGCCGAGTACGACCCGAGGGCCGAGTCGGGGCCGGGCTGTGGCCGGGGCGGGCCGGGCCCAGCCGGGCCCCGGCTCCGGGTGCCGACGGGCGGGTGTCAGACTCCGTGACCATGTCCCCCTCTCCTTCCTCCGCGTGGCGGACAGCGATTGCTGTGCCGGTGCTCGCCGTCGGCGCGGTGGTGTGTGCGGCGGATTCGCTGCGGCTCTCCAACAAGCACCAGCACGACATGTCCTCCGCCTGCCGCTATCTCGATGTGTCGGGAGCGCAGTTCGTGACGGCCTACGCGGGCACGGGGATGGCCGTTCTCGCGGTGCTGCTGTACGCCCGGTATCTCACCAACTCCCGGCACCTCAGCGGCGGGCGCCAGGCGGATGCTCCCTCGCGCGTCACCCCGTCCCACCTCCTGGCCACGGTGTCCACCGCTCTCGCGGCCGGTGTGCTGCTCGTGGGTGGAGTGGCGGTCTGGGCCGCCCATGACCAGCAGGCGGAGGCCACTGCCAACGCCGGTCGCCCGCTGTGCGAGGGTGCCGCCCGCTCAGCGCTTTGAGCCGCACAGGGCGTGGTCGACCAGCTTCCGGGTGGCGGAGTTGAGCCGTATCTGGTCGGGTATGCCGCCGTCGCTGGTGACGGAGACGGTGACCGCGCGACGGCCGTCCTCGGTGACGCCGGTGCGGGTGTAGGAGCCGAAGCCGTCGCCCTCGTGGTGCCGGTAGCTCCCGCCGCAGGACAGTGGGTTCTCCCGCAGGCCGAGGCCGTATCCGCCCTGGGGCCAGGCGGCGATGTCCTCGGGGTCGTCGGTCCGCTCCACCGTCTGCTTCATCTCGGCGAGGCGGCCCTTGGACAGCAGCTTGCCGGTCATCAGGGCGCGGTAGAAGGTGTCGAGGTCGCTGGTGGTGCTGATGACCGCGGAGTCGGCGGTGTGCTGGAGGCTGTGCTCGGTCACATCGAGGGGTTTGCCGTCCTTGCCTGGTATCGGAAGGATGACCCGGGCGTGCGGGCCCGGCAGATACGGGTTCGCGCCCGGGACGTGGGTTGCGCGGAGCCCGAGCGGGGCGATCACACGGTGCTCGACCTGCTCCCTCCAGGGGAGCTTGCCTGCCTTCTCGGCGATCATGCCTGCGAGCAGATAGTTGGTGTTCGAGTACGCCCAGCGCGGGGTCTCGCCGGGGCGGGGGGTGAACAGTGGCTTGTGCCGCATGGCGACGGCGACGTAGGAGGCCGCCGGGGTGGTGTCGTAGCGGTACTTGTCGAAGTCCTCGAGAACGCCCGACAGTTCCGGATCGTCCACGTAGTCGTACAGCCCGCTCGTCTGTCGCAGCAGATCGCGGACCGTGATCCGGGAGCCGTCGTTGCCGTTCCCCTTGACCACGCCCGGCAGCCACTTCTCCACCGTGTCGTCCAGGGACAGCTTTCCCTCGTCGGCCAGTTGCAGCAGAACGACTGCGGTGAAGGTCTTGGTCGTACTCGCCGCGCGGAAGCGGGCGTTCCATGGCACCGGCTCGCCCGAACCGGCTCTGGCCCGTGCCGCTTTACGGCCGTCCCGGACCTCGGCCAGCACCTTGACCTTGCCGCCCCCTGCCGCGCGGACGGCCGCCACATCGTGGCGGAGCACACCGGAGCTCGAGCCTGTCCGCTTGCCGTCTGCCTGCGTTTCGGCGGCGCCCGCTTGCTGGGTTCCGGTGAGCCCGGCCAGTACCGCCACCGTCAGCGCTGCCGTTCCCCATCGAACCGTGTGCTTCGCGCTTCGTGTACGGACACGCATCGTCCGTCCCCTCCCCGTGGCATCCGCCCCGGCGTCCGTGAGGGCCCGGTGCCCCCGCCGCACACCAGAAAACCAGCGCGGAGATCAGCGGGCGATGGTGTCAGGGCCCGACTGTCAGGTGGGGCTAGCACTACCCCGCCGGGAACCGCCGTGCGGGCCTTGCGCTGACCTCCGGCAGGGGCACCGGTCCGTGGGCCCGAAACCTCAAGAGCCTCAGCGGCGTCTGCCGACCACGCTCGCCATGCCGAAGGTGCCGCCGCCGGCGATGGCGAGGCCGAGGAGGGCGATGGCGCCCTTCAGGCCCTTCCACCAGAACTCGGCGGGAGCCCCGGGCTCGTGTTCCATCATCGCTTCGAACGCCTCGCTGCCGCCGGCGTTGAGGATCACGATCACGAAGCCGTTGCAGGTGCCCATGAAGGCGGCGAGCATCGCCAGCAGCGCCGGGGCGATGTACGCGCCGGGGTTGGGCCCGCCCATCTTGCCCGCTACCCCGCCGACGGCGAGGGCGAGCACCAGCGTGAAGACCACGTACATGACCCGCAGCCCGATCTTCGACAGGTCCTCATAGCTGGCGAGGAGCAGCAGGGCGAACACCGTGGCGCCGACGCCCGAGAGGAGCCAGCCGAGCAGGAACGCCTTCGCGCCGCTGCCTTGGCGCTGCGGCGGGAAGCCGGGCTGGTACGGGTAGCCGGGCGGCCCCATGGGCGGCGCGGGCTGCATCGGCTGCATGGGCGGTGCGGGCTGCATGGGTTGCTGCGGCTGCCAGGGCTGACTCATCTCGTTCCCCCGTATGTGAAGCATCTTCCGAGATCTGAGCGCCTAAGGTACCCAAGGTGCGCAGGGGCGGAAGACGTCGCGGGGGCGCGAGCCGCAGACGTTCCGCGTCGGTTACGCTGCCGGTCCAGTGCTTCGAGACTGTCATGGCCTGGCAACTGCGATGACAAGGGCACGGCGTTCCGGTACAAGCTTTAACAGCTTTCCAGTGCAAACGCTCACGCACAACGGGGGATCTCATGCGTATACGTCGCGCCAGTCGCGCCATCGGCGCCGCAAGTTTCGTCCTTGCCGCAACGGCCGTCCTGTCCGGATGCGCCGACGACCCGAAGGACAAGGCGTTCGGCGGCCTGGGGGACGTCGACGACCTGCCCACGGCGCCCAGCGGGCCCTCCATCCCCTCGCCGGGCAGCTCCAGCACCCCCGGGCTCAGCTCGGGCGGCTACAGCAGCGGTTCCACCAGCGGCAGCAGCGATCTGCCGACACCGTCCTCGCCGCCCACGTACAACCCCAGCGCGATCGGCGAGGTGGACGGCTCGCGGTGCCGCTACAGCCGTTCCCTCGGCCAGATGAGCTACGACGTCGAGATCCAGAACGCCTCCACCGACCAGGCGTTCCAGTACAGCATCACCGTCACGTTCAAGGTCGGTTCCTCGCCCGACTCCTCGATCGCGACCCGGACGATCGGCACCCGCTTCAAGACCCTGACGGTCTCTCCGGGCGGCACCCGCACGGCCACCGTGGATGTGTCGCACTCCACCAACGACCGGATGGTCTACTCCTGCCAGGTCACCAGCGCCACCAAGTCCCCGACGTCGTCCTGAGCCGCATCTCCAGGGGCCGGTCTGGGGCCGGTCTGCCCGCCCCTGGAGGCCGGTGCGGGGCAACGGTGCCCTATTTCGTCAGATCCGACTCCATTTCGTCCAGGATCTTGTCGGCGGCCGTGTAACCGATGCCCTGGATCCACAGTTCGTCCTCGACGTGGAAGGCACGGTCCGACTTGACGGCGCGCATGTTCTTCCACAGCGGGCTCTTGACGGACTTGGCCTCGCCCGACTTCTCCGGGTCGCCGTAGGACGTGTAGAAGACGACATCGGCGTCGCCCTTGTCGACCTGTTCCGGGCTGACGTCCATGGCCAGGCCGCCGTAGTCCTTGGCCCGTGCGGCGACCGGCGGGCGGGAGAGGCCGACGTCCTTCAGGATGGTGGCGATGTACGCCTTCTCGCCGTAGATGCGGGTGTCGGCGCCCTCCTGGAAGCGGATGACGCCGGCCTCGATCCCGGCGGCCTTCTTCTTGCCGCCCAGTGCCTTCGTGACCTTCTTGGTGTGGGCCGTGTAGTCGGCCAGTACCTTCTTCGCCTCGGCCTTCTTGCCGAGTGCGTCCGCGTGCACCTGGAAGTTCTCCTTCCAGGGGTATCCAGTGGTTTTCGTCATCACCGTGGGCGCGATTTTCGACAGCTCGTCGTAACGGCCGGCGTCGCGCTCCTTGTTGGTGAGGATCAGATCCGGCTTCAGGGCGGCAATTTTCTCCAGGCCGGGCTGCGCGATGACGCCGACGTTTTCGACGTCCTTCAGTTCGCCCTTGGGGAGATAGCCGGGAAATGGCCGGCCTGGCTGAGCAGTCGTGGCGCCGACCGGCTTGACGCCCAAGGTGATCGCGGAGTCCAGCTCCGCCGTGTCCAGGACGACGACGCGCTGGGGGTTGTCGGGCACCTTCACAGGGCCGTTCGCGGTCCGCACGGTGTGCGTACCGCCCTTGGCGCCCTTTCCGGAGCCGGAGCCGGAACCGGAGTCCGAGCCGCAGCCGGTCAGGGCGAGGGACGAGGCGAGGGCGAGTGCTGTGCCCACGGCGGTTGTGGTGACCTTCATCAGAGGCCCTGCCTTCCTGTCGAGGGTTCGAACGTGCCGGGTCCACATCCCGCGGTGCCGGCCTGCTGCTGGGCCGGAGCCTGCTGCGGCTGCCAGGGGGCGCCCGGGACGACGAGCGGGTCGCCGGTGACGGGGCAGGGCACGACGACGGCCTCCAGCCCGAACACCTCGCGTACGAGGGCTGCGTCGACGATCTCCTCGGGCCGCCCGCGGGCGACGACGCGGCCGTCCTTCATGGCGACGAGGTGATCGGCGTACCGGGCCGCCTGGTTGAGGTCGTGCAGCACCATCACGACGGTGCGCCCGCGTGCGCCCTCGGCAGTGCGCGCGGCGAGCTGTCGCACCAGATCCAGCACCTCCACCTGGTGCGCGATGTCCAAGTACGTCGTCGGTTCGTCCAGTAGCAGCAGATCCGTCTCCTGTGCGAGCGCCATGGCGAGCCATACCCGCTGCCGCTGGCCGCCCGACAGTTCGTCCACCGGACGGTCGGACAGCGCGGTGACATCGGTGCGCTCCATCGCTTCTGTGACGGCCCGTTCGTCCTCCTGCGACCACTGCTGCCACCACCGCTGGTGCGGCTGCCGGCCTCGCGCCACCAGGTCCGAGACGGTGATCGCCTCGGGAGCCACCGGAGACTGCGGCAGCAGCCCGAGGGACTGCGCGATGGTGCGCGTCGGAATACGGGACAGGTCCGCGCCGTCCAGCAGCACCGCACCGGCACGTGGGCGCAGCAGTCGGCCGAGTGCCCTCAGGGTGGTCGACTTTCCGCACGCGTTCGGCCCGACGACCACGGTGACCTCGCCGTCCGGTATCTCCAGATCCAGCCCGTCGACGACGGTGCGTTCCTCGTAGCCGAGCGTCAGCTCGCGCGCGGTCAGCCGGCTGGTGACGGTGGTGTTCATCGTGCGGCCCCTCTGGTGGTACGGATGATCAGCCAGATCAGATACGGGGCGCCGACTGCCGCCGTGAGTACGCCTACGGGCAGCTCCGTGGGTGCGAACAGTTTGCGCGCGAGCAGGTCCCCAAGGGTGACCACAAAAGCGCCCAGCAGTGCCGAGGAGAGCAGCGGAATCTGTGCGGTACGTGTCAGACGGCGCGCGATCTGAGGTGCCAGCAGTGCCACGAAATCGACGGGCCCGGCCGCACCTGTCGCCACGGAGGCGAGAACGACTCCGGTGACCACGAGCACCAGCCGGTTACGGGACAGCCGCACACCGAGCGCCGTCGCCGTGTCGTCGTCCAGCGTCACGGTGCGCATGGCGCGCGCCGACCAGATCACGCACGGCAGCACGGCCAGCAGTGCCACGCTCAGCGGTGTCGCCTGGTCCCAGCCGCGGCCGTTCAGCGAGCCGGTCAGCCACACCTTCGCCTGCTGCGCCACCAGGTAGTCGCCCTTGGTGAGGAACAGTTGGGTGAGCGAGCGCAGCGCGACCGAGATGCCGATGCCGATCAGGATGAAGCGGGTGGGCCCCGCTCCCGGCCGCGCGCCGGCCGAACGCGTACCGCCGCGCCAGGCGAACAGGTACACCAGTGCGGCGGCGGCCAGGCCACCGGCGGTGGACAGGTACGGCAGGGTGGCGTACGAGGTGATGCCGTACGTCATCGCGCCGACGGTCAGCGCGGAAGCGCCGTGCGTGACGCCGATGATCTCGGGGCTGGCGAGCGGATTGCGCGCCACGGTCTGGATGAGGGCACCCGCGACGCCGAAGGCCGCACCCGCCAGCAGCCCGACGGCCAGCCGCGGCATGCGCAGGGTGCCCACTACCAGTTCGTCGGGGGAGGGCCGGCCGAACAGGACTTTCACGACCTCGGTCACCGGGACGGTGGTCTCCCCGAGGGTGAGGTTGGCGACGACCGCGGCGAACAGCGCGACCGCCAGCGCGCCCGCGACCAGCACAGCCCGGCGGTGCAGCAGCCACGAGGTGTCCCGGGCCCGTACGAGGCCGTATCCGGCAGGCCGGACAGGCGGGGCGGACCGGTCAGACCGGGCGGACCGGTCAGGTCGCCCGGAGCCGGAAGTCCCCGAAGCGCGGGCGGGCTCGGTGGGGAGGGAGCTCATATCCACACCCCTGTGGAAGCGTTACCTGTTGAACCGGTGACGCTCATGAGGCGACCGCCCTCCGTCGCACCAGGGCCACCAGGAACGGCGCCCCCACAAGTGCCGTCATCACACCCGCCGGAACCTCCCCCGGCCGCATCACGAGCCGCCCCGCCACATCGGACACCAGCAGGACGACGGGGCCCAGCAGGGCCGCCATCGGCAGCAGCCAGCGGTGCCCTGACCCCACCAGGGCGCGCGCCATGTGCGGAACGGCGAGCCCCACGAAGGCGATCGGACCGGCGGCGGCAACTCCGGCGCCGGTCAGCACGGTGGCCCCCAGCCCGCCCACGACCCGTACGGCCGCGACCCGTTGGCCGAGCCCGCGCGCCATGTCGTCGCCCAGCGCGAGCGCGTCCAGACCGCGGGAGACGGAGAACACCAGCAGGGCGCCCGCCACCAGGAACGGCCACACCTGCCCCGCGATGGCAGCGTCCCGGTCCGAGAGCGAGCCGACCTGCCAGAACCGGAACTCGTCCAGCGCGGCGGCGCGCGTCGTCAGAATGCCGGAGACGACCGCGACGAGCAGGGCGTTGACGGCCGCACCGGACAGCGCGAGCTTCACGGGCGTCGCGCCCCCGCGCCCGCGCGCGGCAACGGCGTAGACGGCGACCGCCGCGACGCCCGCGCCCGCGAAGCCGAACCACACATAGCCGCTGAGCGAGTGCACCCCCGCGAAGGCGATCGCACACACCACACCGGCAGCGGCGCCCTGGCTGACGCCGAGGATGCCGGGCTCGGCGATCGGATTGCGGGTGAGGCCCTGCATGACGGTGCCGGCCAGCCCGAGCGCGGCGCCGACCATGACGCCGACCAGGGTGCGGGGCACGCGCAGGGAGCGGACGACCTCGGCGGCGTTGCTGTGCCCGCCGTGCAGCAGTGCGTCCCACACCGCGGAGAGCGGCACGGGGCGGCTGCCGAGGGCCAGGCTGAGCAGCGCAGCCACCGCGAGTGCGACCGCGCCCGCCAGGAGCCACGCGAGCCTCCGCGCCACGGCGGCCCTGCGGGGCCGCTCCGACGCGGCACCGCCACCGCCGGCCGGCGTTCCGGCCGGCGCCCCGGCGGAAGCGGAGCGGGGTGCGGGGGCGGCAGGCATCGGTCCCCTTCTCGGACGGAGCGGTATTGGTCCGGTATCGGTGCGGTATCGGGCTGTGCGGTATCAGGCTGTACGGCGGCAGGTTAGGCAGACCTAAGTGCTGGGGCAGATCACAGTGTAAGGCGTAGGCCCAGGCACAATGACCGGCATGGTTTCGTGTGCTCCGTCCCCCTCCGCGGCGTCGGCGTCGAGCAGTCCGGCCGGTCCCACCGTCGGCTTCGACCTCGACATGACGCTGATCGACTCACGCGCCGGTATCCACGCCACCTGGCGGCGGCTGGCGGCGGAGACAGGCGTGTCCATCGACGCGGATCTGGTCGTCAGCCGGCTCGGGCCGCCGCTTGTGCAGGAGATGGCGTACTGGTTCCCGGAGGAGGAGATTCCGGCGATGGCCGAGCGCTATCGCGCCCTCTACCCGGACTACGCCATCGAGCCGAGTGCCGCGCTGCCGGGCGCCCGTGAGGCGCTGGAGGCGGTACGGGCAGCGGGCGGGCGCACGCTGGTCGTCACCGCGAAGCACCAGCCGAGCGCGAAGCTGCACCTGGACCACCTCGGCCTCGTCCCCGACGTGCTGGTCGGCGAACTGTGGGCCGAGGGCAAGGCGGAGGCGCTGACCGCGCACGGTGCCACCGCGTACGTCGGGGACCACGTGGGCGACGTACGGGGTGCGCGGATGGCCGGCGCCAGCTCGGTGGCGGTCGCCACCGGACCCTGTGATGGCGCTGCGCTGGCCGAGGCGGGTGCCGATGTGGTGCTGCCCGACCTGACGGCGTTTCCGTCCTGGTTCGCCGAGTTCATCCGCGGCTAGACCCGCGCCGCTTACGGGGCGCGCTGGGCGAGCGCCGTACGGACGACGCCCGCGGCGGCCAGCAGGAAGCCCAGGGCCATCAGCATGCAGACGAAGTACGCGGGCGCCGGGAACGGGTCGGTGCCCAGGAACAGCGGTGCGACCGTGACGAGTGTGGCCACCGCGCCCAGGAGAAAGACGATGCCGCCGATACGTACGAGAAGATCACCGGCGGACGGAGTTTCAGTGTTCACCCACACAGGGTAGGTCCGGGATCGAGTGCTCCCCCAGGGGGCACTCGGCCGCCCGGAGACAGTCCGGCCGGGAACCACCGAACGGCACCCCGCCCTCGGTGGCACCTTGCCACGGCGCCCCGGGCCATTAACCTTGGTGGTGGCGGGTCGTGCGGCCCGCCCGACTGCTATTCCGGGGGATCGGGGGTCGGGG
>NZ_JADKMA010000224.1 GCF_017676365.1 Streptomyces oryzae | reverse complement strand
GTGGCGCTCCCCACCGAGGGAGCGCCACCCCGACAGTCCGCCGCCCGAGCCGCGTCCAGCGGCGGCGCCGTGACACGATCACGCCGTGCTCGACATCGGCTACGCCCTCTCCGACCGCTTCCCCGACCCGCCCCAGACGGACTACCGCAGCGCTGACGTACCCGCGCTGCGGCACGATCTCTTCTGCGGCGACGTCTATCTGGCCGACACCGCCGAGGACCGCGAGCTGTCCACAGCCTGGGGATGGGTGCCGGTGCTCGACTTCGCGTGGGCGCTGTGCGACATCGCCGAGGAGCTGGACTGCGACCCTCCCCCAGCCTCCGGCCGGGAGGTGCCCCTAGGCAGCAGGTCCCCCGGCCCGCACCGGGCCACGCTGGACTTCACCGAGTCGGCCGAAATGCTGCGGTTCACCCGCCGGTTCGGCTGGGTGGAGATCACCGCGGACTGGTCGGCGGACGACGAGGGCCCGCTCCGTTTCTCCCACCGCGAGCTGCGCCGGGAGGCCCGCGACTTCCTGCACGATCTCGTCGCGGACCTCACCGACATGCACGAGGGCCTGGACGGCAACCCGGTCATCTGGAGCCTGACGGCCCGCTTTCCCCGGACGGACTGAGCCCGGCGCGTGGCCTCTTCGTCTCAGCCGCCCGCCGACACTCGCAGCAGCACGGTCCCGTGCGCCGGTACGGTCGCCGACAGCCGCCCCGTCGAGGTGCTGTCCTGGTGCTTCCACAGGTCGCGTACGCCGTACGAAGCGGCCTGCGGCAAGCCGGTGTCGGTGGCGTCGACGGAGATCTCCTGCTGCTGGCCGGTCTCATTGAAGAGCGCGACGGCGCGGCTGCCGTCGGACATCTCCTTGGCCACCACCCAGCGCCCGTCCTGCTGCGAGACGACCTCGCCCTGCTTGCCGAGCGGGTCCTGGTCGACGGCGATGACCTCCTTGTTGCCGAGGATCTCCAGCGTCTTGTCGTCGGCCTTGCGCAGGTCGGAGCCGATGAGCAGCGGGGCCGCCATCACGGACCACATGGAGAAGTGGGTGCGGTACTCGGTGTCGCTCATACCGCCGTTGCCGACCTCCAGCATGTCCGGGTCGTTCCAGGCCCCGGGCCTCGCGTACTGCGCCAGCGGCAGGTTCTGCTTCATGATGCCCAGCATGCTGTCCCAGTTGTCGGCGATGTCACCGGTGGTGCGCCACAGATGGCTCATCTCGCCGGCCCACTCCCACGGCTTGTTCTCGCCCCACTCGCAGATGCTGTACACGATGTCGCGGCCGGTCTTGTCCAGCGCGTCCCGCATCGCCTGGTACCGCTCCTGGGCCGGGACACCTTCGTTGTTGCAGTTGTCGTACTTGAGGTAGTCCACGCCCCAGTCCGCGAACTGCTGGGCGTCGCTCTCCTCGTGGCCGAGCGCGCCCGGCATCCCGGGTTCGGTGTTGCAGGTGTGGGTGCCCGCGCTGGTGTAGATGCCCAGCTTGAGCCCCTTGGCGTGTACGTAGTCGGCGAGCGCCTTGATGCCGCCGGGGAACCGCTCCTTGTTGGGGACGAGCTTGCCGGCGGCGTCGCGCTCGGGCTCGGCCCAGCAGTCGTCGAGGTTGACGTAGGTGTACCCGGCCTCCTTGAGGCCCTTTTCCACGAAGATGTCGGCGGTCTTCTTGACCATCTCCTCGTTGAACTCGGGCCCGCAGTGCGTGGCGTTCCAGTTGTTGAACCCCATGGGCGGCGTCTTGGCCAGATCGTCACCGGGCGGCGCCGCGGGGGTCGGGGACGAGGGCGAGGACGAGGCCGGGGACGAGGCCGAGGCCGGGGTGGCGGCGTCGGGGTGGCCGGCCGACGCGGGGTCGGCAGCGACCGCGGAGCCGGCGGCAGCGGGCGGGACCAGGCCCGCCCCGCACAGCAGCGCGGCGACGAGTGCTCCGGTCAGTCTCGGGCGGGTGGCACGGCGCAATACGGTGGGGCGCATTTCCGTCCTCCTCGAGGCTCAGCAGACTGCTCCCCGCGCGCCGCGAACTGGACGCCAGGGCAGCCCTGTTGACGGCCACACCGTAAGACTCTGTTCAGCCTTGTTGGAACCCCTTCGTCAAATGTTTATTTCCGTTCGGTTCCTCGCACATATCTCGGCGCGCTCCCCCTCAGGGCTCCACCCGCACCCCGATCTGCGCCGCGAACGCCGGAGCCAGCTCCAGCAGTTGCCCCGGACTGATGGTGGCGCCCGCCAGCCGGTCCACCCCCGTGACCAGGTCCAGCTCCGTCGCCCCGCGCAGGTCCACATCCGTGAGCCGCACCTGGTTGAACTCGGCACGGCGCAGTACGCAGTCGCGGAACGCCACCCGTTCGAGCGAAGCACCGCCGAAGTCGGGCTCGTTCAGCACACAGCCCTCGAACGTCACATCGGTCAGCCGCGCCTGACGCAGATTCAGAAAGTCGATCTTCCCGCCCCGCACCAGCACCCGGTTCAGCCGCGCCCCGTGCAGCTGGATGCCGCCCAGCCGTGCGTCCCGCAGCTCCACATCGCGCAGCTCGGCCCCCGCCAGCTGCGTACCGACCCCCCAGACTCCCTCCAGCACCGAGTCCAGCACTCTGAGCCGTCCGAGCCGGGCCTCGTCCAGCGCGCACCGGTACATCCCCACGTCCAGAAACGTGGCCCCGCTCCCGTCGGTCCCGCTCAGGTCGATCCCCTCGAACCGCACCCCGTCGTAGTCACCGTCCGGCTCCAGCCCGCGCCCCGCGAAGGGCCGCAGCTCGGGCAGCGAGATCTCCGGGCGGCGCGCTTCGCGTACTCCCGATTTCGCCATGCGCTCATGCTGCCCCCCTGCCACTGACACCCGGCCGTTGCCGCCAGTTGACTTCAACCGCACTTCAAGTCGGAGCCTTGGGGCAGCCGGCTCGTCCAACCGGAACCGTCCCCAGGGAGCAAACGCCCATGCACGCCGTACGCCTGCACGCCTTCGGGCCCGCCGAGAATCTGACCTACGAAGAGGTACCCGACCCCCTCCCGGGCCCCGGCCAGGTGCGGATAGCCGTCCAGGCGGCGGGCGTGCACCTGCTGGACGCCTCACTGCGCGCGGGGGTGCAAGCCGGTCCGCTCCCCCTCCCCGAGCTGCCCACCATCCCCGGCCGCGAGGTCGCCGGGACCGTCGAGGCGCTGGGTGAGGGCACCCCGCGACACTGGCTCGGCCGCCGTGTCACCGTGCATCTCGGCACGGCCCCCGGCGGTTACGCCGAGCTGGCCGTCGCCGACGCCGCCACCCTCCAGCCCGTCCCCGACCCGCTCTCCGCGCAGCAGGCCGTCGCCATGATCGGCACCGGGCGCACCGTGATGGGCGTACTGCGCGGAGCCGAGATACGCGCCGAGGACACCGTGCTCGTACTGAGCGCGGCCGGCGGCATGGGCGCACTGTTGACGCAGTACGCCAAGGAGCGCGGGGCCCGCGTCATCGGCGCTGCGGGCGGCCCCGCCAAGACGGCCACCGTCCGGGAGCTGGGCGCCGACCTCGCCGTCGACTACACGCAGCCCGACTGGGCCGACCGCATCCGCGCGGCGTACGGCGAACACCCCGTACGCCACCTCTTCGACGGTCCCGGCGGCGCGCTCGCCCGTACGGCGCTGGAGTTGGTGGGCCCCGGGGGCACGCACTACGCGTACGGCGGTTCGTCCACGCTGCTGACGGGCGCCGGGCGGCAGACGCCACCCGTAGCAGCTCTCACGCCCGAGGAACTCGCGTCCCGCGGCATCACCGTCCGTCCCCTCAACCCCGGCTTCATGCTGGAGCACAAGCGGGAGCTGGAGGACGAGTCGCTGGCGCTGGCCGCCAAGGGGGTACTGACGCCGCTGGTGGACACCTTTCCGCTGGCTCAGGCGGCCGACGCCCACCGTGCGTTGGAGACGCGGGCCACCTCGGGAAAGGTGGTGCTGGTCCCATAACCACCGTTCGGGCGCGGCGGACCGGTGCGCTGGCCTAGCGTTCTGTCCATGACCACCAGGAACGGGAACCGGAAGCGCTGGCTCGTCGGGGTGACGCTGCTGTGCGCCTTGGCCGTGGTGACGGCAGCCGTGCTGCTGTTCCAGCACTTCCAGCGGGAGTGGCAGACCACGTCCCTCTCCGTGCAGGAAGGCTGGCGCGCCTCGCAGGTGTACGCGGCCGCCGACGACGCGCTGTCCGTACCCGAAGGGACGACGGAGAAAGCCGCGAAACGCGCCGCCCGCCAGGGCGAGCTCAAGCTGCCCGCGTCGGCGAAGGGCAACCCCGAGGGCTATCTCTACCCCTCCACCTATGTGGTGCGCCCCGAGACGACCCCGACGTCACTGGTGAAGTCCATGACCAAGAAGGCCCGCGCCCGGCAGGACGCCACAGCGGGCGCGCACGGCTACGACACCCTCACCATCGCCAGCATCATCCAGGCCGAGGCGGACAACCCCGCGGACATGGCCAAGGTCTCCCGCGTCATACAGAACCGCCTCAAGCGCGATATGCCGCTCCAGATGGACTCGACCATCAATTACGCGCTTCACCGTTCCACCCTCAACACCAGCCACGCCGACACCCGGGTCAACTCCCCCTACAACACCTACCGGTTCAAGGGCCTGCCACCGTCACCCATCAACAACCCGGGCCCCGACGCACTCGAGGCCGCCCGGCATCCCGCCTCCGGCGACTGGCTCTATTTCGTCACCGTCAAACCGGGCGACACCCGCTTCACGGACGACTACGAACAGCACAAGAAATGGGTGGAGGAATTCAACGCGGAACAGGCCAACGGCGCTTAGGTGCCGTTGGCCAGCTTGGCGGCTTGCGCGTTGATCACCGCGGTGGGCTGCCCGTACGCCTCACCCCGCGTCATGGACGCGATGTTGAAGGACGAGAAACCGGCGAGCGTGGTGCCCTTCCGGAAGACGACGACCTTGGTGTCGGCATCGGTGTCGTCCTGCTTGGTGCCGACCGTCCAGGCGACGGCTTCCTCGCCGACGGACATCTTCTCCTCGGCGATTTCGGTGACGCGCTGCTTTTCCCCGTCGATCGTCATCCTGAAGCCCCCGGCGCACTTCTTGGCCGCCTTCCGCAGGGTGGCGAGAGTCTGGTGCGCGCCATCGGCGTCATAGGACCACAGGGAGGTCTGGGTCTTGGTGATGTCGAGCGAATCGAGGGTCGCGTCCTCGACTTCCTGATCCGTCATATCCGCCAGCTCGTCCACCGGGGGAATACCCTTGCCAGCCTTTTCCGACTTGTGGACGACGAGCCGCTGAGCACTCGCCGCCGGCTTACCCGCGGGCAGCGCGGACAGCACCTGGGCGACGGGCTTGCACGCGGCCTTTTCCACCGTGAGGTCACCGGCTTCGAAAGCTTCGCCCTTGCCCGGCTTCTTGACCTCTCGCCCCTTGACGTCGCCTTGAGCGATGACGAGCTTCTCCAGCTCCCCGGCCGTGAGAGCCTTCGCCGCCGGCTCGGCCGACTCCCCTACGGCCTTCGCCTTCTTGCCGTCGTTCTCCTCACCACCGTCACCCCCACAGGCAGTGACGGTGAACGTGACACAGACCGCGGACACGGCCAGGGCGGTACGACGTATGGCAGCGACTCGCACTGTGCTTCTCCCTGTGCTCCAACGCCCTGCGCCCACGTACCGCGCAGAACTGTTGCAGGCAAGACCCGCCCACCTGGGCCGGGGTTGCACACAAACCGAGCACATTTCGGTCACGACTACCACACCCGCCCCAGCAGGCGCACCCCGGCATCACCACCGCCACCGGAAAACCACCCCCCTGCAACTGAACCCCCAACGCGGCACATCCGTGGTGCTTCGGAACCCCGCCGCCGATGCGGGGAACCGCGGAAGGGAGACGGAAATGCCCCGAGACGCAAGTTCGCAGTGGAGTGGCGCAGGCAGCGGCTACTCCTACACAACCGATGACGCCAGGTCGGAGCGGAGCAGCTCCACAGTCACCCCCAGGACGAATCGAGTCGCCTATGCCGACGTGCCAAGGGTCCGACCGTTGGGCACTGCGCAGACGGCGCGGCGGGAAAGGCCGGCCCCTGACACCGGCTCGGAGTACAGCGCCTCACAGTCTGCCGCTCACCCGCAGTACGACGACCGGCAATCCGACAGGTACTCGCAACGGAGCGGCGTGACAGGCACCGGAGACAGCCGCTCCCAGTACGGGGACTCGGTCGCCGACTCCCAGACGTACGGGAGTGACCGATCAGTCGCCCAATGGCTCGAAAACTCCGCTCCCGAACCCCGCCACGGCGGCCTGCGGACGGTCCCCGGCCGGACATTTCCGGTAGGCAAGAACTACGAGGTGGCGCAGCATGCAAGAAGCTTGGTCTGGACGGCGGCTCCCAAAGGGCGGAGCCCACAGAACGCCGGACTAGGGCTGGTGAGGCGCAACGGCCAAATTGTGGGAGTGAAAAGCCTCGGCACCGGCAAGTCCAAGCCCAACAAGCCCAAGCGCTGACACAATCCAGATCCTCCGGCCCACGAAGAATTCCCTGGCCGGTCAGAGGCCCCGTACCGATCCTGCCCCTGCCACGGGGATGGCCGCTCGCGGCCCGCTCGCGGCCGCAGCGGAGCGTACCGGCTGCCTCCACGGTGACCGGTAGGGGGATGCGCCGGGATGAGCGCGGTCCGCACCATTGTGCGGACGATCGCGCAGCGTAGCCGCAGCAATCACCTCGGCTGCTGTACCCCGCTCCTGTACCGAACCGAAGAGGCCCGCCCCGGATCCCCGGGACGGGCCTCTGACCTGCGGAGCCGCCTGTCGGATTCGAACCGACGACCTTCTGTTTACAAGACAGATGCTCTAACCAGCTGAGCTAAGGCGGCGGGGTGTCGTCGCTCGAGCAGTGTACCCGGGAGTCGGATCGTGATGTCTGGGGCTACTGACAAAAGCGCGGGGAGGGGCTAGCGTCTCGCCAGGTCCACGCGGTGGACCAGACCTCCCTTTACGACGGATCGTCCGGCACGTACCTGCCGGTGAAGGAGAAGAGAACAATGGCCACGGTCACCTACGACCAGGCGACCCGGGTGTACCCCGGCGCCGACACCCCCGCCGTCGACAAGCTCGACATCGAGATCGCGGACGGGGAATTCCTCGTTCTCGTCGGTCCCTCCGGTTGCGGTAAGTCCACCTCGCTGCGGATGCTCGCGGGGCTGGAGGACGTGAACGAGGGCAACATACGCATCGGTGACCGCGACGTGACCCACCTTCCTCCGAAGGACCGGGACATCGCGATGGTCTTCCAGAACTACGCGCTGTACCCGCACATGACCGTGGCCGACAACATGGGCTTCGCGCTCAAGATCGCGGGTGTGCCGAAGACCGAGATCCGCAAGAAGGTCGAGGACGCGGCCAAGATCCTCGACCTGACCAAGTACCTGGACCGCAAGCCCAAAGCGCTCTCCGGCGGTCAGCGGCAGCGGGTCGCGATGGGCCGGGCCATCGTCCGTGAGCCGCAGGTCTTCCTGATGGACGAGCCGCTCTCGAACCTCGACGCCAAGCTCCGCGTCCAGACCCGTACCGAGATCGCGAGCCTCCAGCGCCGCCTCGGCATCACCACCGTGTACGTCACCCACGACCAGGTCGAGGCCCTGACGATGGGCGACCGCGTGGCGGTGCTCAAGGACGGTCTGCTCCAGCAGGTCGACAGCCCCCGCAACATGTACGACCGCCCCGCCAACCTCTTCGTCGCGGGCTTCATCGGTTCCCCGGCCATGAACCTGGTCGAGGTTCCGATCACCGACGGCGGCGTCAAGTTCGGCAACAGCGTGGTGCCGGTCGAGCGCGAGGCTCTCACCGCCGCCTCGGACAAGGGTGACAAGACGGTCACGGTCGGCGTCCGCCCCGAGCACTTCGACCTCGTGAACGGGGACGGCAACGGCAAGGCCCTGTCCAAGGACGAGAAGGCCGGCGTCCCCGTCACCGTGAACGTCGTCGAGGAGCTCGGTGCCGACGGCTACGTCTACGGCACCGCCGAGATCGGCGGCGAGACGTGCGACCTGGTGGTCCGCGTTCCGGGCCGCGCCGTCCCGGAGAAGGGCACCACCATCCACGTGGTGCCGCAGGGCGGCGAGACCCACGTGTTCTCCACCTCCTCCGGCGAACGCCTCAGCGACTGACCGACCGGCCGGTCTGCCGCCGGGTACACGGGCACAGATGAGAGGACGAAGGGCCGTGACGGTTCACCCGCCGCGGCCCTTCGTCGTCCCCGGCCTTCGCCGCGTTCGCCCTGTTCGCCCCGTTCGCGCCGTTCTCGCCTTCACGCCCTTTCCCGCGTTCACGCCGTTCCCCCTTCCGTGCGGCCCCTCTCGAACAACCCACTTTTCCCGTCGCTCGATACGGTGACAAAATGTCGCCAAATCACTACCGCTCGCTACCATCGCGGGCGTGAACCACGCAGCCCGCCGTATCGGCCGATCCCTCGCCCTCGTACTCCCGGTCGTGCTCGTTCTGTCCGGGACCCTCGCCGTCACCCATGTCCCATGGGCGCCAGAGCCCGCGGACTCGCCGGTTCTCGCCTCCTCGGCGGAGAACTCGGCTCAGAACGCGGCACCGAACTCGGCGCACAAGGCGTCCGCGCGCACCGCCTCGACACCGGCCGGACCGGCGTCGCGCCGGGCACCGCAGGACGTACTCCGCGACCGGCTCATCGCCGAACTCCAGGAGCAGGACCCCGGAGTGGCGCTGAACGGTCTCCAACGCGCGATCACCCGTAAGCCGTCCCTGGCCCGGCACTGCGCCACGATCGCCCGGGCGCTCGGCAAGGCCGCCGTCCACAAGTACGGTGCCCAGCGCGCCCAGCGGTTCTCGCGCCCCGTCTGTGACACGTCGTTCGCCTACGGTGTCGCGCAGCTGAGCTGAGCTGAGCAGACCGAGCTGAGACAGCGCGCGCCGGAACAGCCCGGCCGAGCAGTCGGGGCACGGTGCCCCGAGGTATGGGTGCGACGCCCCGCGCATGCCCGGCGCGCATAGGCTGCGGCACATGACCCAGCACCCGACCCAGGCCGTGATCCTTGCCGGTGGACAGGGATCACGGCTGCGGCCGTACACCGACGACCGTCCCAAGCCGATGGTGGAGATCCCCGGTACGGGCGTCCCGATCATCGGCCACCAGTTGGCCTGGCTCGCGGAGGAGGGCGTCACCGACGTAGTCGTCTCCTGCGGACACCTCGCCGAGGTGCTCGAGGAGTGGCTCGCCAAGGCCGAACTCCCCTGCCACGTCACGACGGTGATCGAGCGCGAGCCGCTGGGACGCGGCGGCGGACTGAAGTTCGCTGCGCGCTCCCTGCCGCGCCCCGACGAGCCGTGGTACGCGACGAACGGCGACATCTGGACCCGCTTCTCGTTGCGCGAGATGGCCGCTTTCCACACCGAGCGCGACGCCACCGCCACGCTGGCTCTCGCCCGCCCGCGCATTCCCTGGGGCGCCGTGGAGACGGACGAGTTCGGTCACGTCCTCGACTTCATCGAGGCGCCGCCCTCCCCGTATCTGATCAACGCGGGCGTCTATGTCTTCTCGCCCCGCTTCACCGAGCTGCTGCCCGAGCGCGGCGACCACGAGCGCACCACCTTCCCGCGGCTCGCCCGCGAGCGCGCCCTCGCCGGCTTCCCGCTCCCCCAGGGCTCGTACTGGCGGGCCATCGACACCGCCAAGGATCTGCGGGAGGCCGCCAAGGAACTGACCGCTCAAAAAAAGTCGTCCGGCGATGTCGAGAACCCGCGTCCGGCTCCGTCCCCGGGGTGAACGCGACCACAATGGGTCGCACCAGTACCGAGGAGAAACCAGATGGCCAAGTACCTGCTGCTGAAGCACTACCGCGGCGCCCCGGACCCGGTCAATAACGTGCCGATGGACCAGTGGAGCCCGGAGGAGATCTCGGCACATATGCAGTACATGAACGACTTCGCGGCCCGGCTGGAGAAGACCGGCGAGTTCGTCGACGGCAAGGCGCTCGCCCCCGAGGGCGAGTGGGTCCGCTACGACGGTGAGGGGCGCCCGCCGGTCACCGACGGACCGTTCGCGGAGACCAAGGACCTCATCGCCGGCTGGATGATCATCGACGTCGACAGCCACGAGCGCGCCGTCGAGCTGGCCGGGGAGCTGTCGGCCGCACCGGGGAAGGACGGCAAGCCGATCCACGAGTGGCTGGAGCTGCGCCCGTTCCTGACCGAGAAGCCCAGCACCACGGAGTGCCCTCATCGATGAACGAGGTCCTGCTCAGGAGCCTCATCCCGAGCGTGCTCACCGTCCTCGTCCGCCGCGGAGCCGACTTCGCGGCGGCCGAGGACGCCGTGCAGGACGCGCTGGTGGAGGCACTGCGCGTCTGGCCGGCCGACCAGCCGCGCGATGCGAAGGGCTGGCTGATCACCGTCGCCTGGCGCAAGTTCCTCGACGCGACGCGCGCCGACGCCGCCCGCCGCCGGCGTGAGGAACGCGTCGAAGAGGAGCCGGCACCCGGGCCCGCGCCCGCGGTCGACGACACGCTCCAGCTCTACTTCCTGTGCGCCCACCCGTCGCTGACCCCGGCGTCGGCGGTCGCGCTCACCCTGCGCGCCGTCGGCGGGCTGACCACCCGCCAGATCGCCGCGGCATACCTGGTGCCGGAGGCGACCATGGCGCAGCGGATCAGCCGGGCCAAGCGCACGGTCTCCGACGTTGGGGTATCCCCTGCTCTGGGGGCCCCTCCCGGCCGAAGGCTGGGGGAGAAGCCGAGAGCTCGGGGAAGGTTCGACCAGCCCGGCGATGTCGCCACCGTGCTGCGCGTCCTCTACCTCGTCTTCAACGAGGGCTACTCCGGCGACGTCGACCTCGCCGCCGAGGCCATCCGGCTCACCCGGGAGCTCGCGGCCCGTATCGACCACCCCGAGGTCGCCGGGCTGCTCGCCCTCATGCTGCTCCACCATGCCCGGCGCGCCGCCCGCACCGCGCCCGACGGCAGCCTGGTACCGCTCGCCGAGCAGGACCGTGGCCGGTGGGACACCGCGTTGATCGCCGAGGGCATCGGCATCCTGCAGCGGGCACTCGCCCGCGACCGGCTGGGCGAGTTCCAAGCCCAGGCCGCCATCGCGGCACTCCACGCCGACGCGCCCACCGCGGAGGAGACGGACTGGGTGCAGATCGTCGAGTGGTACGACGAGCTCACGCGCCTGACCGACAGCCCGGTCGTACGGCTCAACCGCGCGGTCGCCGTAGGGGAGGCCGACGGACCGCGCGCCGGCCTCGCGGCACTGGCCGAACTGGACGCCTCACTGCCCCGCCACACCGCGGTGGCGGCCTACCTCCACGAGCGGGACGGCGACCTGGCGACGGCGGCCCGGCTGTACGCGGAGGCCGCCCACAAGGCACCCAACCTCGCCGAACGCACCCACCTGACCCGCCAGGCCGCCCGCCTCAACACCCGCGGACGCCACTAGGTGTATTGACCTGGAGCGTTGTTGACGCGGCTGATGGGTGGGTGGCCGTCGAGTGCGGTGTGGCAGCGGTGGTGGTTGTAGGTGTGGAGGAAGTCTGTCAGGGCTTCGGTGCGCTCGTCGTTCGAGGTGTAGGAGCGGATGTAGGCCCACTCGTCGAGCAGGGTGCGGTTGAAGCGTTCGACTTTGCCGTTGGTCGGGGGCCGGTAGGGCCGGATTCGTTTGTGGGAGATGCCGGTGCTGGTGAGGCTCTGGGTGAAGAGTTTGGATTTGTAACAGGCACCGTTGTCGGTCAGGACTCGTTCGACGTTGATGCCGTGAGTGCGGAAGAACGCGTTCGCCCGTTGCCAGAAAGCGATGGCGGTGTGCTGGCGCTCGTCGGGCAGGACCTCGCTGTAGGCGAGGCGGGAGTGGTCGTCGACCGCGGAGTGGATGTAGCTGTAGCCGATCACCGGCTTGCAGCTTCGGCGGGCGGGCGTGGTGGCCTGCCGGTTGCGGTCACCGG
>NZ_JADKMA010000223.1 GCF_017676365.1 Streptomyces oryzae | reverse complement strand
CGTCAGTACCCATGTGCGCCCCCCTTCGCGCGATAGCGCCCCGCACGAACGCCCGGCTGAGCAGGCACGTTCGTGGTGGCCACAGTGAACTGTCCGCCGCGGGCCGTCCCGTCACGGCGTGCGGCGTCACTCTACGGTGCGTACCGGGAGGGACGGCAACCCGGCCGAGCGACGGTGCCCTGCTGCTGAGAGGACTGCGGGCGCTCCGGGGCTGGGCGGGCGCGTGCACCTCTGGCAAGCTGCGAGGGTGTTCGATACGACTGCCGATCTCGCCGCCGTCCGCGCCCGGTACGACCGGGCGACCGCCCAGCTGGACGCGCCCCTCGCGCTGGTCGACCTGGCGGCGTTCGACGCCAACGCGGACGACCTCGTGCGGCGTGCCGCGGGCAAGCCGGTGCGGGTGGCCACCAAGTCGGTGCGCTGCCGCGCGCTGTTGGAGCGGGTACTGGCCAAGGACGGCTTCAGCGGGGTGATGAGCTACACCCTCGCCGAGTCGCTGTGGCTGGCCAGGTCGGGCATCACGGACGTACTGCTGGCGTACCCCTCGGCCGACCGCGCGGGCTACGCCGAGCTGGCCTCCGACCCCAAGCTGGCCGCCGCGGTGACCGTGATGGTGGACGACCCGGCGCAGCTCGCCCTGATCGACGCGGCACGGGACGGCGGCACCGAGCGGATCCGGGTCTGTCTCGAACTGGACACCGCGCTGCGGCTGTTGGGCGGCCGGATCCGGATCGGCGCCCGCCGTTCCCCGCTGCACTCCCCCGCCGAGCTGGCCGAACTGGCGCGCGCTGTCCAGCGGCGCCCGGGCTTCCAGCTGGTGGGGGTGATGGCGTACGAGGGTCATGTGGCGGGCGTGGGGGACGCCGTTCCTGGTGCGGCCCTGCGTTCGCGTGCCGTGCGGCTGATGCAGACGGCGGCCAAGCGGGAGCTGGCGGCGCGCCGGGCCGCTGCGGTGCGGGCCGTCCGCGCGGTGGCGCCGGACCTGGAGTTCGTCAACGGCGGCGGTACGGGCAGCGTGCAG
This sequence comes from Streptomyces oryzae, assembly GCF_017676365.1. Lineage (GTDB taxonomy): Bacteria > Actinomycetota > Actinomycetes > Streptomycetales > Streptomycetaceae > Streptomyces > Streptomyces oryzae. The sequence goes on along the minus strand of NZ_JADKMA010000223.1, from coordinate 10,903 downwards.
CACACGGCGGCCGAGGAGGCGGTGACGGAGATCGCGGCCGGGTCGGGGCTGTACGTACCGCGGCTGTTCGACAACTTCACCTCGTTCACCGGGCGCCCGGCGGCGGTGTTCGCCATGCCGGTGGTGCGCCGGCCGGGCGTGGGCGTGGTCACGGTGCTGGGCGGCGGCTATCCGGCCTCCGGCGCGGCGGGCGCCGACCGGTTGCCGCAGCCGTATCTGCCCGCCGGGCTGCGCTACGACCCGCAGGAGGGGCCCGGCGAGGTGCAGACCCCGTTGCTGGGCCCGCCCGCCGACGACCTCTTGATCGGGGACAAGGTGTGGTTCCGGCACGCCAAGGCGGGCGAGCTGTGCGAGCGGTTCGAGGTGCTGCACCTGGTGGAGGGCGACCGGGTGACCGGGTCCGTGCCCACGTACCGGGGTGAGGGCAGGACCTTCTTGTGAACGACGCCCTCTGGGGCTGTGGTTCAGACGGACTTGTGGTTGCCGTCGTCCTCCCCCGCGCCCAGGCGGGTCCTGACGACGCCCTCGCGCAGCTTGTCGAGGTCGGAGACCGGGGGCGACTTCGGGGCGATGTCGGCGCTGCTCCAGAGGGTGAGGATCTCGTCCTTCAGGTGCGGTGAGCGGAAGACGACGGCTTCGACGTAGGCGTCCGGCTCGAGCTTGTTCTCCACCCGCCAGCGGATGCGGTATCCCGGCTGGCCGGCGACCGTGACCGCGCCGGACTTGACGACCTTGTGCGAGGTGATGCCGCCGTACGCCTTCTTGGAGTACGCCTCCTTGGCGTTCTTCGCCACCTGGAGTTCGGCCGCGTCCTTCAGCGCTTTCTTGCCCTCCCAGCCGCTGGAGACGGGAAGCAGTTGTGCGCCGCCGCGTACACAGTTGGTGTTCTGGCCGGGGCACACATAGGCGGTCTTGTGGCTGACGAAGCTGGAGTCGGGGCTGCCCTGCTCCCAGCCTTCCGGGACCGTCAGCCCGACGCCGAGCCTCGGCTCCGGGACGACATCGCCGGGGGACGTGCTCGGCGACGGGGACTCCTCGTCATCGGGCGGAGTGCTCTCCTTCGGCGTGGCGGAGTGGGAAGAAGGGGCCGCCTTAGGCTTCTCGTCGCTGTCGGAGCCGCCGCCGCCCAGCAGCAGCACCCCGCCGACCGCGAGGGCCGCGGCCAGTACGACCGAGCCCACGATGCCCGCGATGAGCTGGCCGCGCCCGGCCCTGGTGCCGCCCCGGCCCGGCTGCGGGGCGATGCCCGTGCCGGGCCGGGTGTGGCCGGTCCAGCTGCTGCCGTCCCACCAGCGCTCCTGCGGCGGGAGTTGGGGCGTCTGCCCGGGATCGGGGTACCAGCCGGGCGGGGTCGTCATGCTCACGGGCGCAGCTTATGGCACTTGCGTGCGGGCCCTACGGGCGGGCGGCCTGCGGATCCTGTTCCGGTAAGGGGGTGCCGCTGACTGTTGTCTGCGGGCTGCGGGTTGGTTGTGGCTTGTCGCGCAGTTCCCCGCGCCCCTGACGGGGCGCGTCTCCCCTGCACCTGCTGCGCTTGGGAGGTCTGCGCCAGAGGCGCAGGGCTGGCAAGCGCAGCCCCCCATGCCGGGTAACGCGAGATCAGCGGGGCAACCCCTACGCCTCCGTGCCGTACGCGGCATCCTCCTGGTCCGGGATGACGGAGCCGTCGCTCCTGCGGACCGGGCCGAGGGAGCCGTCGGGATTGGTGAACCCCTCGGTGGCGCACGGATAGGGCTCCTGCTTGCGCGGCAGTGGCTCGATGAACATCGGGTTCACCGCCCAGCGCCCGTCGGCGTCGTCGTAGCCCCGGCACATGATCTCCGGCTTGTTGCGGTTGAGCACGAGATGGGTGCCCGTCGCGTCCCCGACGAAGGTGACGTCGGTGTCCGCGTCACCGCCGCCGAGAGCGATGCGGTGCCGCCAGTCCTGCCGCTGCCAGGCGCGGGCGCCCTTGATGCCGTAGATCTCCTGGTTGATCACGCAGCGCTTGCCCTCGATGTAGGGGATCACCTCGCCCTTGCTGCGCGGCATGCCGCCGCAGCCCTCGGTGAAGGTGGTGATCCTGCCGTTCCGGACGACGCTGCGGATGGCGAAGGTGTGCTCGCGGTCGATACCGACGCCGCTCGCCCACTCCTCCGCCACCGGCTCGGAGCCCGCGGAGACGATGTAGACGTCGAACCCGGCCCTCTTGAGCGTACGGAGGAGATCCTTCTGCTGCTCGTAGTAGCGGCTGTAGGCGGGCACGGTGTGGGTGCCGACGTTCTGTTCGCTGCCGACGGGCGCCGCGAGGGCTTCGTCGCGGGCGGCCCGCGCGTAGCTGCGGAGCTCGGGGACGGTGTGCCCAGCGAAGAGCTGGGGGACCCAGGCGTACTCGGGGACGGTGCGCCGGTGGTTCCAGTCGCCGGCGAACGCCTTCTCGCCGCTCATCGTCTCGGCCTCGCCGCGCACCTGGAGGATCTCGTCGGCACACGCGGCATTGGACGACGTCGGCAGGGGGTGCCCGACCGGCACGTCGGTGCCGCACGCCTTGGTGAGGGCGCGGTCGGCGGCGGGGGTGAGCCACTTGCTGGTGTCCGCCCAGTCCTTGGGGCGCAGGATCTTGTCGTGCTTGAGTGCCCAGGCGATGGTGGCGTCGGTCGAGTCGTTCTTGACGATGGTGTTGTCCCAGTCGAACGCGGCCACGGGGCGCTGTCCGTGGTTGCCGCCGTGCCGGCCGGAGGAGCACTTTCCGCGTGCGTCGATGGTGCGCTGCAGCCTGGCGCGGTTGTCGCCGTGCCACTTGAGCTTCGTGGAGAGCCGGGGGCAGGTGCCGTGCGGCTGCGGGCTCCTGGCCTGGGCCGGCGCGGGCGCGAGGGTCGCGGCGAGGGCCGCTGCCATGGTGAGGGCGGACAGGACGGTTCTGCTGCGCATGTGGCGCCCCTCCTGGGAAGTCTGCGGTGACTGTGTGCACGCTACAGCCAGTTGCGGGGTGTCAGAGGCCCGGCCCTCTGACACCCACCCGACCGGCCCTTACAGCGGCGTCACATACGCACCCGCGATGCCGCCGTCGACCAGGAACTCCGCGGCGTTGACGAAGGAGGCGTCGTCGCTGGCGAGGAAGGCCACCGCCGAGGCGATCTCCTCGGCTTCGGCGAACCGGCCCACCGGGACGTGCACCAGGCGCCGCTGCGCCCGCTCCGGGTCCTTGGCGAACAGCTCCTTCAGCAGCGGGGTGTTGACTGGGCCCGGGCACAGCGCGTTCACCCGGATGCCCTCGCGGGCGAACTGGACGCCCAGCTCGCGGGACATGGCCAGCACCCCGCCCTTGGAGGCGGTGTAGCTGATCTGTGAGGTGGCGGCGCCCATCACGGCCACGAACGAGGCGGTGTTGATGATGGAGCCGCGCTGCTGCGCACGCATGTAGGGCAGTGCGGCCTTGCAGCACAGATACACCGACGTCAGATTGACGTGCTGCACCCGCTGCCACGCCTCCAGCCCGGTCTCCAGGATGGAGTCGTCGTCGGGAGGCGAGATACCGGCGTTGTTGAAGGCGATGTCGACCGAGCCGTAGGTGTCGTTCGCGGTGCGGAAGAGCGCCTCGACCTGTTCGGGGTCGGTGACGTCCACGTTGACGTACAGCCCACCGGTCTCTGCGGCGGCGGCCTGGCCGCGTTCGGCGTCCACGTCGGCGCAGACGACATGGGCTCCTTCGGAGGCGAGGCGGCGGGCGGTCGCCAGCCCGATGCCGCTGCCCGCGCCGGTGACGACGGCCGTACGCCCTACCAGGCGACGGCACACGACGGTCTCGGAGTCGGTGGCGCTCACTGGCTCTCCTCGGTGCTGATGAAGACGTTCTTGGTTTCGGTGAAGGCGGCCAGCGCGCCGGGGCCGAGTTCGCGGCCGAGTCCGGACTGCTTGTAGCCGCCGAAGGGGGTGGAGTACCGCACGCTGCTGTGCGAGTTGACGGACAGGTTCCCGGCGGCGACACCGCGGGAGACCCGCAGGGCGCGGGTCGCGTCCCGGGTCCACACGGAGCCGGAGAGCCCGTAGTCGGTGTCGTTGGCGAGCCGCACCGCCTCGTCCTCGTCCTCGAAGGGGATCACGACGGCGACGGGTCCGAAGACCTCCTCCACCGCAGCCCGCTCCCCCACGCTGCCCTCCAGCACGGTCGCGGGGTACCAGAAGCCGGGGCCTTCGGGGACGCTGCCGCGGATGAGCGCGGGCGTGTCCTCGGGTACGAAGCCGCGCACCCGCTCCCGGTGCCGCGCTGAGATGAGGGGTCCCATGGAGGTGCTGCTGTCGGCGGGGTTGCCGGCCCGGAAGGCGTGCACCTCGGGCTCCAGCAGCTCCAGGAACCTGTCGTGGACGCTGCGCTGGACCAGGATGCGGCTGCGGGCGCAGCAGTCCTGGCCGGTGTTGTCCAGGAACGAGCCGGGTGCGGCGGCAGCGGCGCGTTCCAGGTCGGCGTCGGCGAAGACGATGTTGGGGCTCTTGCCGCCGAGTTCGAGCGTCACGCGCTTCACGGACGCGGCGCACTGGGCCATGATGCGCTTGCCCACGGCGGTGGAGCCGGTGAAGACGACCTTGGCGACCCGCGGGTGTTCGACCAGGGCCGTGCCGGTCACGGGCCCCTCGCCGGGCAGCACCTGGAAGAGCCCTTCGGGCAGCCCGGCCTCCAGCGCCAGTTCGGCCAGTCGCAGCGCGGTCAGCGGGGTGGTCTCGGCGGGCTTGAGCAGCACCGCGTTCCCGGCCGCCAGCGCGGGCGCGGTGCCCCAGGCGGCGATCGGCATGGGGAAGTTCCAGGGCGCGATGACGGCGACCACGCCCAGCGGTTCGGCGAAGGTGAGGTTGACGCCGCCGGCCACCGGGATCTGCTGGCCCGTCAGCCGCTCGACGCCGCCGGCGGAGTAGTCGAGCAGATCGCGGACGTTGCTCGCCTCCCCGCAGGCGTTGCCCAGCGGGTGCCCGGCCTCGCGCATCTCCAGGACGCCGAGTTCCTCGATGTGCCCGTCGACCAGGGAGGCGAACCGGCGCAGCTGCCGGGCCCGGTCGGCGGGCGGCAGCGCGGCCCACGTCCGCTGTGCCGCGACGGCCCGGCCGACCGCGTGGTCGACCTCCTCGGGGGTGGTGACGGAGACGGTGGTGATCAGCTCCTCCGTCGCCGGGTTGACGACCTGAAGCTTCTCGGCCGGCTCTGCGATGGGTTCCTCTTGCTCGTGCTGCACTGCGGTGAAGTCCTTACCTGCGCTCGGAACACTGACATGCGAAGGCTTGCATGCGTGCGAAGACCTACATGCGTTCGAACGAGCGATAACGCTCCCAGTCCGTCACTGCGGTGTCGAACGCCTGCTGTTCCACCCGGGCCATGTTGAGGTAGTGGTCCACCACTTCGCCGCCGAACGCGTCCCGGGCCAGTGAGCTGTTCTGCCACAGCGCGGCGGCCTCGCGCAGGGTGGTGGGTACGTGCGCGGCGTCACCGGTGTAGGCGTTGCCGGTGCAGGGCTCCGGGAGCTCCAGCTTGTTGTCGATGCCGTGCAGTCCGGCCGCGATCATTCCGGCGACGGCCAGATAGGGGTTGACGTCGCCGCCGGGCACCCGGTTCTCCAGCCGGTGTCCCGGACCGTGGCCGATGACCCGCAGCGCGCAGGTGCGGTTGTCGGGGCCCCAGGCGACGGCTGTGGGGGCGAAGGAGCCGGGCTGGTAGCGCTTGTAGGAGTTGATGTTGGGCGCGTACAGCAGGGTGAACTCCCGCAGTGCGGCCAGCTGCCCGGCCAGGAAGTGCCGCATCAGGGGCGACATGCCGTGTTCGCCCGCGTCGTCGGCGAGGACGGCGCGGCCTTCCTCGTCGCGCAGCGAAAGGTGGATGTGGCAGGAGTTGCCCTCGCGCTCGTCGTACTTGGCCATGAAGGTGAGCGCCCGGCCCTCCTGGGCTGCGATCTCCTTGGCGCCGGTCTTGTAGATGACGTGCTGGTCGCAGGTGGTGAGCGCGTCGGCGTAGCGGAAGGCGATCTCGTGCTGGCCCAGGTTGCACTCGCCCTTGGCCGACTCGACGACCATGCCGGCGGTGGCCATCTCGTTGCGGATCCGGCGCAGCAGGGGCTCGACGCGGCCGGTGCCGAGGATGGAGTAGTCGACGTTGTACTGGTTGGCGGGGGTCAGGCCCCGGTAGGCGCCGTCCCATGCCTGTTCGTAAGTGTCCTGGAAGACCATGAACTCCAGCTCGGTGCCCACGTACGCGTGCCAGCCGCGCTCCGCGAGCCGGTCGAGCTGCCGCTGCAGGATCTGCCGCGGCGAGGCGGCGACGGGCGAGCCGTCGTGCCAGGCCAGATCGGCGGTGAGCAGCGCGGTGCCCGGGTTCCAGGGGACGCGGCGCAGGGTGGCGGTGTCGCCGTGCATGGCGAAGTCGCCGTAGCCGCGCTCCCACGAGGACATCTCGTAGCCGTCCACGGTGTTGAGTTCCACGTCGACGGCGAGCAGATAGTTGCAGCCTTCGGTGCCGCCGTCGAGCACGTCGCTCAGGAAGTAGGGCGCGGCGAACCGCTTTCCCTGGAGGCGTCCTTGCATATCGGTGAAAGCCAGGACGACGGTGTCGATCTCGCCCGCGTCGACGAGTCTCCTCAGCTCGGAAACGGCGAGTGATGGTGTGCGGTCTGCCACGAGTGGGCCTCCTGTCGCTCCGCGGAAGCCATAAGGTAGCCGTGCAGACCTTTGAAACGGAAGAGGGTCATCGAAACGGAAGAGGGTTCCATGCCGGTGGACGACAGACTCGCCACGGTGCTGCGTACCGTACACGCGGGCAACGGGTTCGAAGAGGCGCTGGAACAGATCCTGCAGATCGTCCGGCTGGGCCTTGTCGCCGAGGGCGAGCGGCTGCCCGCCGAACGGGAGCTGGCCGAACGGCTCGGCATCAGCAGGGTCACCCTGCGCGAGGTGCTGAAGGTGCTGGCCGAGCAGGGCGTGGTGGAGAGCAGGCGCGGCCGGTACGGCGGCACCTTCGTGCTCCCCCACCCGGCCACCGGCACCGGCACCGAGAGCGGGGAGGGGCGGGTACGGCTGCCGGCCGGGGCGCCGGATCTGGCCGACATCCTCACCTTCCGCGAGGTGCTGGAGGCGGGCGCCGCCGAACTGTGCGCCACCCGCGGACTGTCCGACACGGAGGCGGCACGGCTGCGGGAAGCCCTGGACGCCACCCGGGAGGCGGCGCTGAGCGACTACCGCAGGCACGACACCCTGCTGCATCTGACCCTGGTGGAGCTGGCCGGCTCGCCCTCGCTGACCGCGCAGTACGCCGCCGTACGGGCCAAGCTCAACGACCTGCTGAACCGCATCCCGCTGCTGGTGCGCAACCTGGAGCACGCCCAGCAGCAGCACACCGCGCTGGTGGCCGCCGTACTGGACGGCGACGGCGAGGGCGCACGGGCGATCGCACGCGAGCACTGCGCGGGTACGGCGTCGCTGCTGCGCGGGTTCCTGACCTGAGCCCCGGGGCGGGCGACCTCCGCCCGATTCGCGGCGTATGCCCCGTAGAGCGGCTTGGGGTTACAGCTCCTTCACGCACAAGGGTTGCGCCCGGCCACCTCCGGCCACAAAGGTATGCCAGCACACCAATAGCTGACGGCGGGAGTGTGGCACATGACCGAGCAGTCCGAGTCCCCCACCCGGGACGGCGTCCCGGGCACACAGAGCACCCCGAGTACCCCGGCGGCGCGGCCCGATCCGGACGCGGCGTATCTGGAGCGCCGCACCCTGCGGCGCGGCAGCGCAGGCCCGCTGCTGCTGACCGGGCTCGGCGTCGCCTACGTCGTCTCCGGCGACTATTCCGGCTGGAACGCGGGGCTGGCCGAGGGCGGCTTCGGCGGCCTGGCGGTCGCCGCCGTGCTGATGGGGCTGATGTACACCTGCATGGTCTTCGCGCTGGCCGAGCTGTCCGCGATCCTGCCCACAGCGGGCGGCGGCTACGGCTTCGCCCGGCGCGCGCTGGGGCCGTGGGGCGGCTTCCTGACCGGTACCGCCATCCTCATCGAGTACGTCCTCGCACCGGCCGCCATCGTCTGTTTCATCGGCGACTACATCGAATCCCTCGGCCTGTTCGGACTGGAGTCCAGCTGGCCCGTCTACCTCGTGTGCTTCGCGCTGTTCATCGGCGTCCATCTGTGGGGCGTCGGTGAGGCACTGCGGTTCTCGCTGATCGTGACCGCCATCGCCGTCGCCGCGCTGCTGGTGTTCGTGCTCGGCGCGCTCACCGAGTTCCACACCAGCGCGCTCAACGACATCCCCGTGGACCACGGCGCCTTCGGCTCCGGCTCCTGGCTGCCGTTCGGCGTGCTCGGCATCTGGGCGGCGTTCCCGTTCGGCATGTGGTTCTTCCTCGGCGTCGAGGGCGTTCCGCTGGCCGCCGAGGAGACCCGCGACCCCGCCCGTACGCTGCCGAAGGCCATGGCCTGGTCCATGGGAATCCTGCTGCTGCTCGCGCTGCTCACCTTCGTGACGGCCACCGGGGCGCGCGGTTCGGCAGCCATCCAGGACGTCGGCAACCCGCTGGTGGAGGCCCTGCAGCCGGACGGCAAGGCCACCGTGCTCTCCCGCATCGTCAACTACGCGGGGCTCGCCGGCCTGGTCGCCTCGTTCTTCTCCCTCATCTTCGCGGGCTCGCGCCAGCTCTTCGCGCTCTCCCGGGCCGGCTACCTGCCCCGCTTCCTCTCGCTGACCAGCCGCCGCAAGGCCCCCTACCTCGGCCTGCTGCTGCCCGGCGCGCTGGGCTTCGCCCTCGCCGCGAGCAGCAAGGACGGCGCGACCATGCTGAACATCGCCGTCTTCGGGGCCACCATCTCCTACGCGCTGATGTCGCTCTCCCACATCGTGCTGCGCAAGCGGGAGCCCCAGCTGGACCGCCCCTACCGCACCCCGGGCGGCGTACTGACCTCCTCCGTCGCCCTGATCCTGGCCCTGGCCGCCCTGGTGGCCACCTTCCTGGTCGACAAGCAGGCAGCATTGATCGCCCTCGCCGTCTACGCGGTCGCCATCGCCTACTTCGCCCTCTACAGCCGCCACCATCTGGTGGCAGCGGCCCCTGAGGAGGAGTTCGCGGCACTGGCGAAGGCGGAAGAAGAACTGCAGAGCTAGACGGCGGGAGGGAACGCGCCCCGCCCGCATCACCCGGCATCAAGACGCCCTCCGCGAAGGAGAACCGTGGCACCACCCCTCATCGGCATCACCACCTACCTCGAACCCTCGGCCCGCTGGGGCGACTGGGACCTGCCCGCAGCCCTCCTCCCGGCCGGCTACCACCGCATGGCGCAGCGGGCCGGCGCCCGCGCGGTGCTCCTGCCGCCCGACGACGACCCCGCTGCGGCGGCCGAAACCCTCTCCCGCCTCGACGGCCTGGTCACAGCGGGCGGCCCCGACATCGACCCGCCCCGCTACGGCGCCGACCGCGACCCGCGCACCGGCCCGGCCTACCCGGAACGCGACGCCTGGGAGCTGGCCCTCACCCGCGAGGCGCTGGAGCGGCGCGTTCCCCTCCTGGCCGTCTGCCGGGGCATGCAGATGCTCAACGTCGCGCTGGGCGGCAGCCTCGTACAGCACATGCCGACCGCGGAAGCGCATCGCGGACCCCGCGGCGTGTTCACCCCGCACGACATCGAGCCCGTCCCCGGCACCCTGCTCGCCAAGGTGCTGGAGGGCCAGGAGACCGTCTCCGTACCGACGTACCACCACCAGGCGGTGGACACCCTCGGCGCGGGCCTCGTCGCCGCGGCGCACGCCACGCACGACGGCACCGTCGAAGCCGTCGAGGTGCCGGACGCCTCCCACTTCGTGCTCGGCGTCCAGTGGCACCCGGAGGCGGGCGAGGACCTGCGGCTGATGCAGGCGCTCGTCAGCGCTGCGGCGTCCGGTCCCGGCGGGTGAGGGCCAGCAGCTGACGTGCGGGCCCGGTCGGTCCGGCTCCGCGGGGCCAGACCGCGCGCAGCGCGCGCCCGAGCTCTGGACCGGCGATCGCGACCTCGACCAGCCGCCGCGCCGACAGCTCCTCGCCCACCGCCAGTTCGCTGAGCACGGCCGGGCCCGCGCCGCTGACGGCCGCCGCCTTGACGGCCGTGGTGGAGGCGAGTTCCAGCAGCGGTGGCGCCAGCCCGCCGTGCGCGGCGAGCGCGGCGTCGAGCACCTGCCGGGTGCCGGAGCCCGGCTCGCGCAGCACCAGCCCGGTGGCGGCCAGCTCGGCGAGGGCGACCGGCTTGCGGCGCCGGGTCCACGGGTGGCCGGGGGCCGCGACGACGAGCAGCCGGTCGTGGGCGATGACGGTGCCGTCCAGCCCTGGCGGCAACCCGAGCCCCTCCACGAAGCCCAGATCGGCCTCCGCCCCCAGCAGCATCCGGGCCACGGCCGCGCTGTTGCCCGCGCGCAGCGAGACGGCGGTGTCCGGGCGCTCGGTCCGCAGCGCGATCAGCCAGCCGGGCAGCAGATACTCCGCGATCGTCATGGAGGCCGCGACGGTCAGCCGGGAGTCGCGCCGGTCGCGCAGCGCGCTGACGCCCGCGTCGAAGGACTCGGCGGACTCCACGATGCGCCGCGCCCAGTCGGTGACCAGCACGCCGGCCGCCGTCAGCCGCGAGCCGCGCGGTGAGCGCTCCAGCAGGGTGACGCCCAGCATCCGCTCCATGGAGCGGACCCGCCCGCTGGCCGCCGGCTGGCTGACGCCCCGCTCGCGGGCAGCGCGTCCCAGACTGCCGAGCCGGGCGACGGCCAGCAGCAGCTCCAGCGCCCCCAGGTCCGGCACCCGGTGTGCCAGACCGCCCGGCACACCCGCTGTCTCGCTCATAGGTTCAGCTTATGCCCTCATAGGGGCATGCACTCTGGCGGCGGCCCTGGTCAGGGAGGAGCGTGAGCACATGACCGCATCCGCACGCGCCACCCCCGGCGCCCC
>NZ_JADKMA010000222.1 GCF_017676365.1 Streptomyces oryzae | reverse complement strand
CGCATGAGCATCCCCGCTCCCGACACCCCTGCCACCCCCACGCCCCTCCCCACCACGCCTGCCCCGCTCCGTGACGCCAGCGTTCCCGAGGGCGGCCTGTACGAAGGGGTACGCATTCTGCGTCCGTTCCCCGAGAACTGGGAGGAGCGGCCCTACGAACTGATCGAGGTCGCGCCGCAGACCCGCGTCATCGGCGCGGAGATCCGGGGCGCCGATCTGTCCCGTCCGCTGAGCCCCGCACTGCGCGAGGAGCTCAACCGCGCGCTGCTGGAGTGGAAGGTGCTCTTCTTCCGGGGCGCGAACCTCACCCCCGAGCAGCAGGCGGCGTTCGCCCGCAACTGGGGCGAGCTGGAGACCAACCCGCTGCTGGCACGCGGCTCCAGCGACGAGATCGTCCGCTTCGAGAAGGACGCCTCCACCCGGCCCACGTACGAGAACGTGTGGCACACCGACGTCACCTTCCGCGAGCGGCCCGCCCTGGGCGCCGTGCTGCAGCTGCGGGAGGTGCCGCCGCTGGGCGGGCACACCATGTGGGCGGACATGGCGGCCGCGTACGACAACCTGCCCTCGCAGGTGCGGGAGCGGATCGACGGGGCGAGCGCGGTGCACGACTTCATCCCCGGCTTCGCGCGGTTCACCTCGGCCGAGCGGCTGGCCGAACTGCAGGAACAGTTCCCGCCGGTGGAGCACCCGGTGGTGCGCACGCACCCGGAGACGGGCCGCAAGATGCTGTTCGTGAACACCTCGTTCACCACCCACATCGTGGGGATGGAGCGCGCGGAGAGCGACCGGCTGCTGGCCGAGCTGGTCCGGCAGGCCCATGTGCCCGAGTACCAGGTGCGGTTCGCCTGGCAGCCCGGTGACATCGCGTTCTGGGACAACCGGGCCACCCAGCACTATGCGCTGTTCGACTACGCGCCGCACCGGCGGGTGGCCGAGCGGGTGGCCATCGTGGGTGACCGCCCCTTCTGACGGCCCCCTCGGCCTGACGGCACCCCCGGCCCATCGGCCCCTCGGCCGCGCTGCCGCGTCAACTGTCCACTGACAGCAGCGTTTTGCCCAGCACTTCGCGGGCCTCGATCGCGGCGTGGGCCTTCGCGGCTTCCTCCAGCGCGAAGGTCCGGCCGATCACCGGGCGCAGCCGTCCGGCCGCCGCCTCGAACAGGGCCCGGCCCAGCAGGGGCTTGGCCTCGGCCGCTGTGAGCTGGACCTGTTCGATGCCGGCCACGGTCACCTGGCGCTGTGCGGCTGCCTCGGCGTCGAGCTGTGCGAAGCCGCCGGAGGGCGCGCCGTGCGCGGAGAACCGGGCTCCGCGCGCGGTCAGTTCGAACGCGGCGTGCCCGGTTGTGCCGCCCACGCCGTCGAACACCACGTGGACGCCCGGCTCGCCGACCGTACGGCGTACCTGGTCGGTCCAGCCGGGCCGGGTGTAGTCGACGGCGGCGTCGGCGCCCAGCTCCTCGCGGGCCAGCGCCAGTTTCCGCTCCCCGCGGGCTGCCGCGACCACGTGCGCTCCGGCGGCCTTCGCGAGCTGCACCAGCAGCGCGCCCAGTCCGCCCGCCGCGGCGAGGACCAGCACCCAGGCGCCGGGCCGCAGCGCGCCCTCGCCGACGGCGTTGTCGAAGAGCCGCATCGCGGTGGGACCGTCGTGCACCAGGGCTGTCGCCTCGCGTACCCCGAGCCCGGGCGGGACGACGCTGACGGTCCCGATCTCGGCGAGTGCGCGCTGTGCGTACCCGCCCTGGGCGGCCGGGGTGGTCTTGGCGACGATCTGCCGGCCCCGCCAGGCGGCGTCCACGCCCTCGCCGAGCGAGCCGATCCGGCCGCCGACCGCGCCGCCGGGGACGTACGGCAGCTCCGGCGCGAAGAAGGCACCGTCGCGCCGGACCTGGGTCTCCAGGAAGATGACGTCGGCGTACGCCACCTCGATCACGGCCTGTGCGGGGCCGGGGACGGGATCGGGCAGTTCGACGGCCTCGAGGACGTCGGGGCCCCCGAACTGCCGTACCTGGATTCCACGCATCGCGATCACTCTCCTTGTGCCGGTGTCCGTCGCCCGGACAGGAGAGCAGTCTTCAACTTCAACTGAGGTTCAAGTCAACCGGCGGAACCTGCCGGCGCGCCGGTCTGTCAGGCGCGCCGATCAGTCCTTCGGGACCCGCACCTCGTCCCGGATGTCGCTGACGCGGTCCGCCCATGCCTCCAGGTCCACGTCCTTCGGCGGGACGGAGTAGGTGTCGGCGCTGTCCTTGGCCACGTAGGCGGCGGTGCCCGGGTCGCTCCAGGCGCAGACTGGGATCGTCAGCTTCCGGCCGGCCTGCGTCTTGACCAGCACCTCACAGGTCAGGGGGTCGTCGCCGGCAGGGGTGATGTCGCGGCGCTTGACGGCCACGTCCATGGCCGAGCCCGACTCCATGCCGTTCATCATCTGGTTCTTGGAGAACTCCGGGTTGCCGTAGTCCTCGCCGGAGGCCGCGCCGTAGAGGAGCCGCGAGGTGTCGGAGGAGTTGGCGTAGGAGCCCAGGTGGGCCTCCTCCCCCGGGTTGGAGGTGTCGACCGAGTCGCTGAGGTCCTTGCGGAGCCGGTACTGGCCGTTCTCCAGGGTCTTGGGGAACTTCAGCTCGTAGGCGGTCTTCGACTCGCTCGGGCTCGGCGTCGGCTCGTCGTCCTCCGAGGGCTCGTCGGACGGCTCGTCGGAGGGGGAGTCGGACTGCTCGGAACGCGCCTTCTTGTCGGCGGAGTCGTTCTTGCCGTCGTCCCCGCCGGAGACGGCCAGCAGCGTGCCCGCGACCGCCAGCGCGACCACCAGGACGGCGGCCACGACGATGCCGACGACCTTGTTGTTCCGGTTCGGCGACGGGGGCGGCGGGCTGCCGTACGGGCCGGGGAATCCGGGCCCGCCGAAACCGCCGCTCTGCGGCTGCCCGAAACCGCCATTCTGCGGCTGCCCGAAGCCACCGTTCTGCGGCTGGCCGAAACCGCCCGCGGACGGCGGGCCGAAGCCACCGCCGCCCGGAGGCTGTCCAGGGGGCTGGTTCGGCGGCTGCGGGGGTGTTGTCATCCCGTGTCCCTCCCGGCGAGGGAGGAGGTACCCCACCCCCCGGCCGTGCTGTACCTGACGCTTATGTCACGGTACCGCCATTTGGCCAGGGAATTACTCTCGGGATATACCTCAGCGCGCGTAGAGCTGGTCGATCTCCGCGGCGAAATCCCGCACGATGGCCCCCCGGCGCAGCTTCAGCGACGGCGTCAGATGCCCGGCCTCCTCCGTGAAGTCGCGCGGCAGCACCACGAACTTGCGGATCGACTCGGCCCGCGACACCAGCGAGTTGGCCTCGTCGACGGCCTGCTGGAGGTTGTGCAGCAGGTCCCCGTCCACCAGCAGCTCGGCCATGCTCAGATGCTCCTTCTTGTGCATCCGCTGCCAGTGCGCGAGCCCGTCCGGCTCCAGCGTCACCAGCGCCGAGACGAACGGCCGGTTGTCCCCGATCACCAGGCACTGGCTGACCAGCGGATGCGCGCGCAGCCAGTCCTCCAGCGGCGCGGGCGCCAGATTCTTGCCCGCAGAGGTGATGATGACGTCCTTCTTGCGTCCGGTGATGCTCAGATACCCCTCCGAGTCGAGGGCGCCCAGGTCCCCCGTGGGCATCCAGCCCTCCGCGTCCCGGTGCGGAATCGCGCTCTCCGTACGGGCGTCCCAGTAGCCGCAGAAGACGTGGTCGCCCTTGATGAGCACCTCGCCGTCGTCCGCGATCCGCAGCGCCGTGCCCGGCACCGGCCAGCCGACCGTGCCCAGCCGCGGCTTGAGCGGCGGGGTGACCGTGGTCGCCGCGGTGGTCTCGGTGAGGCCGTAGCCCTCGTAGACCGTGACGCCCGCGCCCTCGAAGAAGGCCGCGAGCCGGTGCCCCAGCGGGGAGCCGCCGCAGATCACATACCGGCAGCGGCCGCCCAGCACAGCACGGATCCGCCGGTAGATGAGGGTGTCGTACAGGCCGCGAGCCGCACGCAGTCCGAAGCCGGGGCCGCTGCCGAAGCCGTGCTCCTGCGCCTCGATCGCCTCACCGTAGCGCTGGGCGATCCGCGCGCCCCGGTCGAAGGACGAGGCACGGCCCATCTGCTCGGCCGTCGCCCGGCCGGTGTTGTAGATCTTCTCCAGGACGTACGGGATGCCCAGCAGGAACGTGGGCGCGAACGCCGCCAGATCGGGGAGCAGGTCCTCCGTCTTGATGCTCGGCGCGTGCCCGAGCCGCACCCGCGCCCGCAGACAGCCGATGGCCACCATCCTGCCGAACACATGCGACAGCGGCAGGAACAACAGGGTGGACGGCGGATCGTCGTACCGCACCTTGAAGACCGGATACAGCAGCTCGATCGCGTTGTCGACCTCCGCGAAGAAGTTGCCGTGCGTGAGCACGCAGCCCTTGGGCGGACCCGTGGTGCCCGAGGTGTAGATGAGCGTCGCGATGTGCTGCGGGCCCAGCTGCGCGCGGCGTTCGGCCACCAGCGCATCCGGTATCGCGCGGCCGGCGTCCACCACGTGCCCCACGGCTCCCGCAGTGAACTGCCACAGGTGCTCCAGCGCCGGCAGGTTGCCCCGCTCGGCGCTGAGCATCCTGGACTGCTCCACGTCCTCCACGAAGCAGGCCCGCGCCCGGGAGTCCCGCAGGATGTGGCGGGCCTGCGACGCCGAGGACGTGGGGTAGACCGGCACCGTGATCAGGCCCGCCGCCCAGGCGGCGAAGTCCGTGAGGGTCCACTCGTAGGTCGTACGGGCCATGATGGCCAGCCGGTCACCGGGCTGCAGGCCCAGCGCGATCAGGCCCTTGGCCATCGCCTGTACCTCGGCGGCGAAGTCGCGGGCCGTCATGTCCCACCAGGTGCCGTCCCTGCCCCTGCGGCTGAGGGCGGGCTCGCCCGGTGCCTCGGCCGCGTTGGTGAACGGTATGTCGGCGAGGGACCCGCCGGTCACCTCGGGTGCCAGCGGCGGGACGGAGGCCTCACGGACCCTGCCGCCCTCCCGTTTCTTGTGCGGCTCGACCAGTTGCACCGGCAGCTCCGTCCTCGGCGAACACCTGACGTGACAGTAACCTTACTCGTAAGTAAATTTACGGCCCGTCGAGATGCCGGGGAATACCCGCGCGGCCACCTTCATGGAATGCACACACCGGCTGGACGGGGCGTCAGTGCCCCGGAGCCATCCAGGGCCGGCCCGTCATCAGGTTCTCCAGGCCCGCCCAGCAGAAGTTCATCAGCGTCGCCGCCGTGTCCTTCGCGGACGAGGAGTCAGCGGACGCGCACGAGCGGGAGTTGGCCCACTCGGCAAGCGACTCGGCGGCACCGACCAGCGCGTGGGCCAGCCCGGAGACCTCCCGTTCGGCCAGTTCACCGCACCCGGCGTCCTGCGCCGCCTGCCCCAGCAGCGCCGTCACGATGGTGACGATCTCGACCCGCATCGCCGCGACTTCGCGGGCGAAGGGCTCGCCCTGCGTACGGGCGCGATAGAGCACCGCGACACCGTCCGGGCGGGCCGCGGTGTGCGCGAAGAACGCCGTCAGACCCCGCCACAACTGCTGGTCGGCGGTCAGCTCCCGCTCCCGCGTACCCTCCCGTACGGCCGCGACCAGCGCTCCGACCTCCCGCCGCACGCAGGCCATGAACAGGTCTTCCTTGGACTTGAGATACAGATAGACCAGCGGCTTGGAGACGCCTGCCGCCTCGGCTATGTCGTCCATGGACGCGGCCTGATACCCGTGCCGCGCGAACGCCACGACCGCGGCGTCCAGCATCTGCCGCTCCCTCACCTCGCGCGGCATACGCTTCTGCCCCACGCGCTTCCTTCCCTTCCCCGTGTACCCCGTGACCCCCCCTCACCGGCCCGGCAACACCGACTCGGCAGCGCACCGTTCCCCCCACCAACTCCGGCTGCCCGCAAGAGTACGCGCCCCCGGCGATGTGGCCGGGGGCGCGGGAGAGAACGCGGATCCGAGGGAAAAGTTCAGGTCAGCCCCCCACGACCGGCTCCCTCGTGGCAGCCGTGCGGGGCCGGCCGAAGGTGTCGTCGGCCTCCTCGACGGAGAAGCCGCGCGGCAGCGGACGCCTCGCGGTCCAGGATCTTCTCCCTGGCCGAGACGAGCACGGGGATCACCGCCTGGCCCGCGACGTAAGTGACCGCTCCCCGAGTACGTACGTTCCTCAACGCGGCATCGGCCAACGGGGACAAGCATGGCCGGGCCCGATGCCCGTGAATGGGAGTTCTGGAGCTCAGCGGCTGGTCAGAGCATGCGGAAGCCCCGCCCGCGCCGCCACGGAGGCAGTGCACGGACGGGGCAGCGGGATGACTCAGACCAGGCTGATCCCGGCCTGAGCCTTGATGGTGTCCACGGCCTCTCCGGTGAGCCAGCGAAGAGGGACCACAGTCCACCTGTCGCCCTTGCGCATAACCACAGCGTTGCCGTCCCTGGTGCGTCCGACGTGAATGAATCCATGGTCACGCCGCAGGTCTCTCGCCAGGTTCTCGCCGTGGATCACGGGCGTTACTTCCCTTCACGGTCCTCGTCGTCGGCCATACTGCTGTGGACATCACCGTTCTGAGAGACCCGGGTGTCAGGATCGGTGACCTGATCCTGGTTGGCCTGCGGGTCCCAGTCGTCCTCGTTCTTCTTACCCATTCTCGCGTTCCTTCCTGTCGACCACTGAGACGAACACGGGGATCGTCCCCGCGCCATGGGACCCGCCCCCACCGCTGGCCTTGCCTGTTGCTGAGCGATCGGGGCGGGGGCTTTGAGTGCTTCGGCTTCCAGAGAACCGAAGATCGGCACAGGGGTTTGTGATCACCCCCAGCCGGACCACTCCCAATTGCCGACCAGGCGCGGGGGTGGTCCGGCGCCGTATAGGCGTCGTGGTGCGGGCAGTCCGCCGGGGAAGGCAGACGTCAGTACCGCTGTCGGCCCCCGGGATAGCGAACTGACCACCGGCATCCCGGCACGTCAGCGGGCGCGGGCTCACTCGCCAGCGCGTAGCACAAAGCCGCGTGCAGTTGTTCCGCCTCCGTCACCGACAGCACCAGGGGGGCAAGGGCGATGTGCTGCCCGTCGCGGACGACCTGAAGCGTTATGGCAAGGTCCCCATCCGGCTCACGGCCCAGGCCGCGCCCTGGGACAGGCTCGACCTGCCACCCCTGTGACATATCTGAGCGGTCCGGGCTCACTGGCAAGCCCCCGTCCCAGGCTTCAGACCGACACCCGGGCGGCCTTGCGGCTCGTCGTCGGTACGGGCGGGGAGCCGCCGACCCCTGCTTTCCGCAACCCGCAGCGCGTCACGCAGCGCCTGGCACAGGCACTTCACCAGGAACCGCAGTTCACGCACGCTCACTTTCGGCTCGCTCAACAACTCGCATGCGTGGGCCACGATTTCGTCCCCGGCCTTGAGTTGTTCTTCCTCCATCTCATCGGCAAGTCGCGACACGAAACCACTTCCGTCGTCATCCACGAGGTAGCACTTGTTCCCAGCCGCATTGAGCCAGGGCAGCAGACGAAGCCGTCGACTCACATCACCACCGCCTCGAGGCTGCCCCCGATGGCCTCGCGCTGTCGCTCCCGCTCATGCGCGACCACGTACGGCCGTACGAGATCAAATTTCGGGACCTCCACACCGCGCGACACCCACGCACGTGCCAGCAAAGCAGGCGACGGACGAACCATCGGCGTATCCGCGCATGGCTGGATCTCAGCGGATCGGTGGCGGCCAGGAGCAGGCAGCAGCAGCTGCAACAGCCATCGCACGAATTGAGGGATAAGGTTTGCCACGTTGACGCTCCTACACAGCGTTGACCACGCCCCCGGACCGTTCGCATCGGTCGCGGGGGTTTCTTGCGTCGCCAACTGTGCTGCGAAAAAACGGGGATGGCTTCCCGCCCGTGGCTATCCCCATGCTGGGTAGGCTGACGGTCAGGCTTCGCGACACACTGTCACCAGCAGGCGCAACGGGGCACACGATGACTGGTTACCAACCACCGACCGCACTACCGCGAGAACTTCTCAACCACCCGGAGATGCGCGCCGCGATCGTTGCCCACGACTTCGGCGCAGTCTTCTCTCTTGCTCGGCACTTGGCCAAGATCAGCTACTCGAAGATTGCCGCCGAGTGTGACATCAAGCCCGAACGCGTCGGTACCCTCGCCCGTGGCCAGGGCCGCATCACGTCGTTCGACAAGATCGCGGCAATCGCCGACGCCTTACGCATCCCCGGACACCTACTCGGCCTCGCCCCTCGTGACTGGGAAGCGGCAACCGCAGCCGGTCACGCCCCTACCGCCTCAGCACACGCCACGCCCACCACCCGAGAGGGAAGCGAAACAGTGCTGCGCAGGGAATTCTTCAAAACCTCAGCCGGGGCAGGGCTGGTACTCGGCCTGCCCGAGCTGACCCGGATCAAGGCAGGCCGACACATCGGCCGAGACGTGCCGGACCAATTGCGCCACCGCACAGCACGACTGCGGCGCCTGGACGATGTCCTCGGCGGTGGAGACACCTACCGTGTCTACCTCGGCGAGTACCAAGCAACCAAGACGATGCTCCGCGAGGGCAGCTACACGGAGGAGACCGGCCGCGCGCTCCTATCCGTCCTCTCCGAGCAGGCACAGCAAGCGGGATGGGCTGCATTCGACGCGGGGCAGCACGCCGACGCCCGCAGCCTCTACGAGGACAGCCACCAGGCCGCGACCGAGGCAAAAGACGCCGCCCTGGCCGGGAACGCCCTCGCCTTCCTCGCCTACCAGAAGATCAACACGGACCGCTCCGCCGGGATAAAGACCGCCGTCCAGGCATGCCGCACCGCAGGCCCCGACGCCCCGCCCGGGGTACGCGCACTGCTGCACGAACGACTGGGATGGGCCTACGCCGTCGCAGGGAACGCCAGCGAGACCGAACGCGCTCTGAACATCGCGGAAGATGCCCTCAGCAAAAGCGACGGAAGCCCACAGCCCGACTGGTCCTCATGGGTCGACCGTAACGAACTCCAGATCATGACCGGCCGCTGCTGGACCGAACTGCGCCGGCCCCTGCGCGCCGTCCCCGTCCTCGAAGACGTGCTCACCCGATACGACGACGCCCACGCACGGGACAAGAGCCTCTACCTGTCGTCGCTCGCCGACTCCTACCTCGCTGCCGGAGAGATCGAGCAGGCCACGGCCATCACCAGCCGGGTACTTGAGCTGTCAGCCGGAGTGGCGTCCGTCCGCCCACGGCAGCGCCTCGCCCCGATCCTCCAGCAGCTCAGCGATCACCACGAGCTTCCGGCCGTCGCCGAAGTGCTGGAGAAGGCCAGGGCATGAGTGGTCAGTCCGCAGGGTTCGGGTCAGTGGTCCGCTCCACCCACCGCAGGTAGGCATCCGAACCCGCGACGATCGGCACGGCCGACACCTCCGGGTTCTCCCACGGGTGGTGCTCCAAGAGGTGCGCCTCAAGATCTGCATACCGGTCGGCACGGGTCTTGAACAGCAGTTGCCACTCTTCCCCCGTGCCGAACTCGCCCAGATGCCAGAAGACGGAGACCACCGGACCCACGATCTGCGCACCGGCCGCAAGCTGGGCCGTCACCACCGACCCCGCAAGCGTCGTAGCCTGCTCCCGGGTCTCCGTCGCCGTCGCCACCTGAAGGAAATCAGTCATGCCCGCGACCCTAGTTCGCGTCACGGGTCCCCGCCCCAGGGCCGCCGAAGTACGCCGCCCTCCATGCGAGGTTCGAGCCTCACTCGACAGCGGCCGCGATCCAAGCTGGGTATGAGTAACCCGAAACGCAACGACTCCCCCACTCCGGATTGGAGCGGGGGAGTCGTTGAAGTTCGCCGAAGCTTGCCGCAGCGGCTACGCGGCAGCACCCGCACTCTGCGGCTCGCCGTCGAAGGCGGCCAGATCGATGCTGGTCGCGTTGTCGTACGCGCGACGATCCAGGATGCCCTCGCGGGCCGAGACCAGCAACGGAATTACTGATTGCCCAGCCACGTTGGTGGCCGTGCGCATCATGTCCAGGATCGGGTCGATCGCCAGCAGCAGCCCGACGCCCTCCAGCGGCAGACCCAGGGTGGAGAGGGTGAGCGTCAGCATCACGGTCGCGCCGGTCAGACCCGCGGTGGCGGCCGAGCCGATGACCGAGACGAAGACGATCAGCAGGTACTCCTTGATGCCCATGTCGACGTGGAAGAACTCACCCACGAAGATCGCCGCGATCGCCGGGTAGATGGAGGCGCAGCCGTCCATCTTCGTCGTCGAGCCGAACGGCACCGCGAAGGACGCGTACTCCTTGGGCACGCCGAGCCGTTCGGTGACCTTCTGGGTCAGCGGCATGGTGCCGACCGAGGAGCGGGAGACGAACGCCAGCTGGATGGCGGGCCAGGCGCCCCGGAAGAACTGCAGCGGGTTGACCTTGGCGACCGTGGCGAGCAGCAGCGGGTAGACGCCGAAGAGGATCAGCGCGCAGCCGACGTAGATGTCGGCGGTGAACGTCGCGTAGCTGCCGATCAGGTTCCAGCCGTAGTCCTTGATGGCGGTGCCGATCAGGCCGATGGTGCCGATCGGGGCCAGCCGGATGATCCACCACAGCGCCTTCTGCAGCAGCGTCAGCACGGACTCGCCCAGCTTCAGGATGGGCTCGGCCTTCTCGCCCAGCTTGAGCGCGGCGATACCGACGACGACCGCCATGAAGACGATCTGGAGCACCTGGAGTTCAGTGAACGGCGTGATGATGTCGGTCGGGATGATCCCGGTGAGGAAGTCCAGCCAGGAACCCTGGGTGTCCGGCTTGGCGGCGTCCTTGGCGGACAGCCCGGTGCCGGCGCCCGGGTTGGTGAGCAACCCGATGACCAGCCCGATCGCCACCGCGATCAGCGAGGTCGCCATGAACCACAGCAGGGTGCGGGTGGCGAGCCGCGCCGCGTTGTGCACGTTGCGCAGGTTGGTGATCGAGATGGTGATCGCGAAGAACACCAGCGGCGCGACGGCCAGCTTCAGCAGCTGGACGAAGATCTCACCGATCTTGGTGAGGGTGGTGCCGAGCCAGGCCACGTCCCAGTTGCGGGCGGCCCAGCCGAGGGCCACACCGAGTACGAGACCGAGCAGGATCTGCGCCCAGAACGGCACCTTGGGTATGCGGGACCGCTTCTCGGGCGGGGCGGTATCGGCAGCGAGGGCCGACGAGGAAGACGGGGAAGACGAGGACGACGAGGACACGGACAGACTCCGGGGGCGTCGGTGAACGGACTGGTGGGGAAGGGCGTCGCGAGCAGGAGATCGCTCAGCGGTGCGTCGCAGGAGTGCGTCGCGGGCGATGCGGTCGCGCCGGAGGGTAGTCCGGCCGCGCTGTCAGCGACAGGTCGCCGACATGCAGCGGCAGAGATCGACATGCAGCCGCGCCACGAGCGCCAGGCCGCGTCGGCACTGGAGCGCGTCGGAAGTGGTGGCTGCGTTCGTCATGGCCGTCACGCTAACACTCCGTCTTTGGCTTACCCAAAGCTCCGCTTTGGGGGACAGTTACGGAAAAGCTCAACGCCCCGCCGGGGAAAGCGCATTCCCGGCGGGGCGTTGACGACCGTGTGACGAGGGTTACGCGCCCTGGGCCTCGTCCTCCTGGCCCTGATTGGCCGCCAGCCGCTCCTTGGCCTTGCCGACGCCCTGCGCGATCTGCTCCGCCATCGCCTCCCGCTGCCGGCGCAGCAGCACATAGCTCAACGGCGCCGAGATGACCAGCGCGAGGAGCACCACCCAGATCGGGTTCGACTTGCCGACCCCGGCGGGAACGAGGCCGAAGTGCGTCAGCAGCCCGACGACGACCAGGCAGCCGACGAAGATGCCGATCCGCATGGTGGTGTAGCGGAGCGTCGCGTGCGAGGTGCTGCTGCTCACGGGGGTCTCCATGCATTTGGGCGTTTCGCGTGTCCTCACCAGTCAAACACAGCCCCGGAAGCGATCTTCGCGGGCCCCGAAGGGGCGCGGGGAACCGTGCGGGAAGGGGAAGGGAAGGGGG
>NZ_JADKMA010000221.1 GCF_017676365.1 Streptomyces oryzae | reverse complement strand
AACCGCCCCTGCGCAAGCTCTACCGCAGCGCGGAGGGGCGGCTGCTGGGCGGGGTGGCGCGGGGACTCGCGGGGCATCTGGGGCTGCCGGTCTCCTGGGTGCGGATCGTCTTCATCGCGCTCAGCCTCGCCAACGGCCTGGGAGTGCTGCTGTACGCGGCGTTCTGGTTCGTGGTGCCGCTCGGCACGGGCGGAGTCGGTGCCGGGCACCGCACCGCAGCGGCCGGACTGTCCGAAGTGGTCACCGACCGCGACGGGCTGCGCCGCCGCTTCCTCCGCAAGCCCGACAAGGGCCAGCTCATCGCGGTACTGGCGCTGATCGTCGCCATCTTCATCACCGCGGACAACCTCCAGTTCGGCGCCGCCAACACCTATCTGTGGCCCGTCGTCCTCATCGGCGTCGGCGTCGCACTGGTGTGGCGGCAGGCCGACAACTCCCGCCGCGCCCACTGGGCGGAGGTCAGCCGCCGTACGCGCCTGCTGCCGATCGCCCGCAGCGCGGCCGGTGTCGCGCTGGTCGCCGTGGGCGTGACCGGCATCGTCGTCGTCCAGGGCTCGGTCAGCCATCTGGGCTCGGTCCTCCAGGCCGCGCTCGCCGTGCTGGTCGGCATCGCGCTGATGGCGGGCCCGTATCTCGTACGGATGATGCAGGATCTGTCCGAGGAACGGCTGATGCGCATTCGCGCGCAGGAGCGGGCCGAAGTGGCCGCGCACGTCCAC
Organism: Streptomyces oryzae; assembly: GCF_017676365.1. GTDB lineage: Bacteria > Actinomycetota > Actinomycetes > Streptomycetales > Streptomycetaceae > Streptomyces > Streptomyces oryzae. Next base: position 11,425 of record NZ_JADKMA010000221.1, on the reverse strand, counting down.
GACTCCGTACTGCACACCCTCACCCTGATCCAGCGCAGCGCGGACAAGCCCCGCGAGGTGGCCCGGCTCGCCCGCGCCCAGGAGCGGGAGCTGCGTGCCTGGCTCTACAAGCCGGCCGACACCGCGGGTGCGGCGGCCGAGGAGGAGGACGAGCCCAAGACCCTCGCGGAGGGCGTCAAGGCCACGGCGGCGGAGGTCGAGGATCACCACGGGGTGCCCGTCGAGGTGGTCTGCGTCGGTGACTGCCCGCTCGACGAGGCGCTGGGCGCCCAGCTTCAGGCGGCGCGCGAGGCGATGGTCAACGCCGCCAAGTACGGTGGCGAGGGCGGCGCCGTGCAGGTCTTCGCCGAGGTGGAGGGGCGTACCGTCTTCATCTCCGTACGGGACCGCGGGCCGGGCTTCGACCCGGACGCCGTCCCGGAGGACAGGATGGGCGTACGGGAGTCCATCATCGGCCGGATGCGGCGCAACGGCGGCACGGCACGGTTGCGCACAGCGCCGGGCGAAGGCACAGAGGTCGAGCTGGAGATGGAGAGGGCGGCGGAGTCGTGACGGACGAGGCGACGGGTAACGAGCAGCAGGGCGACGGCGGCAGCGGCCCGCAGAGCGGCGTCACCCCCCAGGGCGGTGACGCCACCGATGGCCGCCGCCGGGTCCGGGTCGTCCTGGTGGACGACCACCGTATGTTCCGCGCGGGCGTCCAGGCGGAGATCGGCCGCACCGAGGAGACGGGCGTGGACGTCGTCGGTGAGGCGGGCGACGTCGACCAGGCGATGACGGTCATCGAGGCGACCCGCCCCGATGTCGTCCTGCTGGACGTCCATCTGCCGGGCGGCGGCGGTGTGGAGGTGCTGCGCCGCAGCGCGCCGCTGATGGGCGACACCGAGCAGCCGGTGCGCTTCCTCGCGCTGTCCGTCTCGGACGCCGCCGAGGACGTCATCGGCGTCATCCGCGGCGGCGCACGCGGCTACGTCACCAAGACCATCACCGGCGACGACCTGGTCGGCGCCATCTTCCGGGTCGCGGACGGCGACGCCGTCTTCTCGCCCCGCCTGGCGGGCTTCGTCCTGGACGCCTTCGCCTCCACCGACGCCCCGCCGGTCGACGAGGACATGGACCGCCTCACCCAGCGCGAACGCGAAGTCCTGCGCCTGATCGCCCGCGGCTACGCCTACAAGGAAGTCGCCAAACAGCTGTTCATCTCCGTCAAGACAGTCGAGTCCCACGTCTCGGCGGTGCTGCGCAAGCTCCAGCTCTCCAACCGCCACGAGCTGACCCGCTGGGCGACGGCGCGGCGGCTGGTCTAGCCACACGCCAGCCCCCGGAAGGACCGGGCCTCTCACGACTGGGGGCGCACGCAGGTGTAGCCGTCGGCTTTCAGCAGAGGCAGATAGTGGTCGACCGCGGCGACCGTCTGGGGGCGGGGGCCGCCGCCGTCGTGCTGGAGGACGATGGCGCCGGGGGTGGCCCGGTCGGTGACGGCGCTGACGATGCGGGCGGTGCCGGGGCGGGTCCAGTCGCGGGTGTCCACCGACCAGCCCATGGGTTCCATCCCCAGGTCGGCGCAGACCTTCAGGGAGGGAGGGTGCCAGGCTCCGTAGGGGGCGCGGCACCAGCGGGGCGGGGTGCCGACGACGCGGTCGATCAGCTCACTGGTGCGGCCCAGGTCGTCGCGTACGTCGGAGGGGCGCATCCGGTTCAGCGGGTGATGGGCCCAGGAGTGGTTGCCCACCACGTGGCCGTCGGCTGCGATGGCGTGCAGCAAGCCGGGGAAGGCGGCGGCGTTCTCGCCGACGACGAAGAACGTGGCCTGCACACCGTGGCGGCGCAGCACTTCGAGCAGCCGGGGGGTGTTCTCGGGGTGCGGTCCGTCGTCGAACGTGAGGGCCAGTACGCGTCGGCCCGCTGCCGCGGGGAGCGTGCTCTCCGCCCGGGTGTGGACCGGGGGGTGGGCCGCCGGTTCGCCCATGGAGGTCTCCCCGGCGAGGGGGCGCAGGCGGTAGCTGTCCGGGGCAGCACGGGCGAGATGCGGTGCGCTGCCCGTGCGAGCGGCCTTTCGCGCCCCCGGCCGGGCGCCGGGGGCCGGTCCCCCGGGCGCTGGCGACCCGGCGGCACGGCCGCCACCAGCGGCGTCTTCGCCGGTGAGGGCGGCAAGGCCGACGCCCACGATCCCCGCCGTACCGACACCGAGACCGACGCACAGCAGAGCCCTGCGCGAAACAGTATGACTATCGGATCGCATGACTTTTGGTTAGCACCGGCACACGGCAGGCTCCGGGAGCCGCGCGCGGGCGGTTCCCGGAGTCCCCTCGAACGGAGCAGAACCGAGCACACCGGAGCCGCTGTCCGACGGCTCCGGCGGGCCGCCGACGGATCAGATCGGCGAGTCGGGCTGGCGAGTCAGGCCGACGGATCAGATCGGCGGATCAGGCCCGCGGATCAGGCCCCCGCCTCGACCTCGTCGTCCTCCGGCTCGTCCTGCACCCGCAGGGCCGCGATCCACAGCGGCAGCAGCCGGTGCAGCGCCCAGACGAGCAGCCCGGTGGTGGCCAGCGGGACGGCGAGGTCGGCCAGGGAGGTGTCCGCGAGCCAGGCGGCGTAGAAGCCGAGCAGCGCGGCGGTCAGCACCCAGGAGTTGATGCGGTGCGCCCTCGCGTGCACCTCGCCGCGCTCGGCCACCTGGCGCTCGTCCAGCAGCCGCACCCGCAGCTCCAGCAGCCCGCGGGTCATGGAGTTGAGGAACCCGGTGAGCGGGACCCAGGCGACGAGTGCGGCCAGCAGGGCGGCCAGTGGCCACGGCGACGCCCAGGCATAGGCGCCCACCATGCCCGCCAGTCCGACGGCTGTCGCCGCCATGTGTGCCACCACGATGCGGCGGCGCGCCCCGCGGGTGGCGTGGAAGCGCTTGGTTCGCGCGTCGTTCATGGTCTTGAGCAGCCACGTGTCGTAACGCGTGGCGGATGTGCCCGAAGCAGGAGCGCTGGAGCTCATGTGGTGGTCCTCCCCGTGGTGCGTGCGCTGGTGCGTGCGGTCGTGCGTGCGGTCGTGCCAGCCGTGTCCGGGCCGTTGTCGGTGCCGTACACCTCGTCCGTGAGCGGGCGGAACGGCTCCAGGGAGAACAGCGCCTCCACCGGCAGCCTGAAGTAGGCGGCGATGCGCAGTGCCAGATCGAGGCTCGGGTTGTACTGCCCGCGTTCGATGTAGCCGATCGTCTGGTAGTGCGCACCAACCGCTTCGGCCAGCGCTTGCCGGGACACTTTCCGTTCCGCCCGTACGACCGCCAGCCTGTTATGTACGCGCTCGCTCATGTATAAGAAGTACTACATCCAACAGCACACACGCAACATCACCGGCGCCCGGGAAGTCCTTCGCGGATAGCGGATCAGCGGATCAGCGGATCACCGAACCACCAGCACCAACTTCCCCCGCACATGGCCCGCTTCGCTCTCCCGCATCGCGTAGGCGGCCTCCGCGAGCGGGTAGAGGCGGTGCACCGGCAGCCGGAGCCCGTCCGCCATATGCAGCGCACTCGCCTCGGCCAGCGCCCCCGCGGGGTCGGGGCTCGCCTCGCTCTCCGCGAAGCGCACGCCGTGCCGGGCCGCTTCGGCTGGGTGCGTCATCGTGACGACGCGCTCGGTGCCGCCCGTCAGCTCGATGGACGCCTCGATGGCGCCGCCTCGCCCGGCGCCGTCGAGCGCCGCGTCCACCCCCTGCGGCGCGACGGCCCGCACCCGTTCGGCCAGCCCTTCCCCGTAGGCGACGGGTACGGCGCCCAACTCCCGTACGTAGGCGTGGTTGGGCTCGCTCGCGGTGCCGATGACCCGGATTCCGCGTGCCGCCGCGAGCTGGAGGGCGAGTGTGCCGACGCCCCCGGCCGCCGCATGCACCAGCAGGGTCTCGCCCGGTTTCAGGGCCAGCAGCCGGAAGCAGCGCAGCGCGGTCCCGGCCGCGGTCGGCACGGCTGCGGCCTCGGCCCAGCCGAGCTGGTGCGGGCGACGGGCCAGGCCGCCCGCCTCGGCCAGCGCGTGTCCTGCGTAGCTGCCGGTGAGCGTCCAGCCGAACACCTCGTCCCCGACGGCCAGTTCGCCGGCTTCCGGGCCGACGGACTCGACCACGCCCGCCGCCTCCAGTCCTGGCACGTGCGGCAGCGGCAGCGGGAACAGCTCCTGCATCGCGCCGCTGCGGATCTTGCAGTCCAGTGGGTTGACCGCGGCTGTCCGTACGGCGATACGGACCTGGCCGGGTCCGGGGTCGGGCAGTTCGACCTCCCGGGGGGCGAGGACGTCGGCGGCGCCGAAGCGGTCGAAGGCCATGGCGTGTGTGGTGAAGGGCATGCGGTGGCTGCTCCCTGGTCGCAAGGACGGTTCCGCACCGTCGGGCGGACGGCGCCGCACCACTGTGTGCCGGGCCGCGCCGCCGCCGGACCCGTCGGACGGCCGGCCGGCGCCTCTCCTCACGACCAGGCACGCCTGGCCCGGCGCCGCCGTACCGTGGGCCGGGTGGAACGCCGCTCGAGGAGTGAACGCCGCTGGACGAGCAGCGCGGACGCGCTGGACCGGGTGACGGAGATCGTGGCCGCGCCGCTGCCCCAACTGCTCCAGCGGACCTCGCGCGCGCTGCGCGTACTGGTGCCGCACACCGCCGCTGCGCAGCTCAGCGAGGTGTCCGCGTACGCGCCGAGGCAGGCCGCCGGCACGGACAGTGCGCTCGCGGCGCGTATCACCTCGGCCGAACTCGGGCAGCTCGCTGTCCGGGTGCCCGTGGGCACGCCGTGGCAGGGCGAGGCGGTGCTGGCGGGCGCGCCCCGCGCCGTGCTGGGCATCGCCTCGTCGCCGCCGGGAAAGGGCGGCGCGCTGCTGGCCCTCACCGGTCTCGGTGCCGAACCGGCCGCCGTGTCGGCGGAGGTGCTGGGCATCGTCCAGCGGGTCTGGGACCTGGTGACCGCCTACACCTACCAACTCCACGCCGACGCCCACCCGGAGCGCACCGCCGTCTCCCGTGCCGCCGCCGCGGCGCGGGCCACCGCCCTCGCGGAGCTGGCCGAGGCACACGGTGCGGCGCTCACCGGCGTGCTGGCCGCGCTGCGTGCGCCCGCGCTCGGCGACGCCGCGGCCCGCGCCACGGCCACCGAACTGGCCGTCGAAGCGCTGGCGGTGCTGCGGCGGGCGCCGTACTGGAACCGCGAGCTGAGCGAGGAGCCCGCCGACGACGCCTTCCACCGCGCGGCACGCGAGTTGCGGCCGCTGTTCCGGCACCACACGGCGCGGCTCGTGCTGCGCGCGCCGGGCAGCACGCGCTCCGTCCCCTCCGACACCGCGCACACCGCGCGCGCCGCCGTGCGGGCCGCCACACTGGCGCTGCTGGAGCAGGACGGGCTGGGCCGGGTGCATGTGGGGTGGTGGCTGGAGGACGGGGAGTTGCGCGCTGCCGTGCGGGACGACGGCCCGGGGCGGCTGCGCGCCGGGGAAGCCGTCACCGCGAACGTCACCGAACGTGTCGCGGCGCTCGGCGGCACCCTGCATGTGGACCCGGTGCCGGACTGGGGGACGACGGTGACGGTCACCCTGCCGCTCGTCCCCGCGCCGCAGCCGCCCCAACACCCCACCGACGTCACCCCGGAGGGGCTGCACTCACTCCACCCGCGCGAGCTGCACGTACTGGAACAGGTCGCTCTCGGGCGCCGCAACCGGGAGATCGCCGAAGCGCTGGGCGTCAGCGAGTCGACGGTGAAGTTCCACGTCTCCAACATCCTGGCCAAGCTGGGCGTGACCACCCGCGGCGAGGCCGCCGCACTGACCCGCGCCTGGGAACGCTGAGGGCGCCCCACCGCAACGGACCGACAGCGGCGGACGGACGGCCCCGCTCCGCCGGCCGCGCACGGACGGGTACCCTCGCCCGGTGTCTCTCCTCGGCCGGATACGCGGCGCCGTCGCCCCACGGCACGTTCTGTTCCTCGTCGTGGGCGGCGTACTGGCGCTCGCTCTCGTCGCCGTTCTGGTGCCCTTGCTGGTGCTGGACGGGGACGATCCGGAGGCGTGCAGCAAGGCGCCCGTCTCCGCCCGCGCGCTGGCCCGCGACCCCGAGCGGGCCGCCAAGGCGCTGGACCCGGGCCCGGACATCGCCCGTACCGCACCGCTCAAGCGTCTGCTCCACTCCACCGGCGCCCCGCTGTGCGAGGGCGCGGACGGTACGCAGCTCGCGGGCCGCGCCCTCGTCGCGGCGACGACCGGCCGCACCGTCGAGCACCAGCGCGAGCCCGCGCAGCCGCACACGGAGCGGCAGGCCCGCGTCGCACACGCCGCCGTACTGCTGCTGGGCGAGGGCACCAAGAGCTATCTGCCCGACTTCCCCCTCGGCCTGAATCCCTACCTCGCCCAGATGTTCGCCTCCTACATCCAGGACACCACCAGCGCGGTGGCGTTCGGCGCACCGCACGACTGGGTGCACCCCACCGCCACCGACGAGGAGGGCGAATACGGCGACGGCAGCGGCAACTGGGCCTCGCCCTTCCCCCAGGGCCACGACGTGCACGTCGTCTTCCCCGACCTGGACAGGGCCAAGAAGGTCGTACGCCGGGTGGCGGCCTCGCCGAGCGCTTTCGCCACGCTGTACGACGCCGAACGCGCCCGTTTCGCCTGGTATCTGGAGCGGCTGACCGACAGCGCGCAGGAGCCCCGCGACGACCCCGAGGACGGGGTGCAGTCCAGCGAGATGGAACTCGAACGCAGCGCCACGTTCGTCGCCGAGCTCATGGCCTCCCGCACGGTCGCCGTCAAGGACGGGCTCGCGCCCTCCCTCGCGGAGTTCGACCGCGCGGTGCTGCGGCACACCCGCGGCCTCTACCACCCCGCCGACCACCAGCTACGCACCCGGCCCTCCGCCGCCGCCCTCGCGCAGCGCCGCCCCGACGCGTCGGCCGGCAGCGGCAAGCGCGCCGCCGAACGGCTGATGGACGGGAGGGTTCAGCTCTTCGCGGTGTTCGACGCGTGGGCCAAGGAGCGCGGGGTGCCTGCGGGGCGGGCCGAGCGGCTCCGCCTTCAGATGGACGCGCGGTATGCCAACGCCCTCAACCTGCTCTGAGGGGAGCAGTTCCCCCCGCCCCTTCGGGGCGCAACCCAACTCAGTCCCCCGAAGGCAACCGCAACCCGGTACAACCACGCTCGGCGCTCTCCCTCTTCGCGAAGGAGGCGAGCATGTCCCGCATGGCGCGCCGGTCCAACTGCTCGCTGCTCAGGGCCTGCTGCCCGTCCGACTCATCGTCCGGGCGGCTGACTCCGATCTGGAAGCCGGCCGGCAGGCCCCCGCACCGTGCCGTTGCCCAGCCGGTTTCGTCGGTGAGCCACGGCCGGGTCCTTGACGCGTCCGCTCGCACACCGCTGAGGCCCGCCTGGCCGGACATCACCCGCTGCGACCACTCCCCGTACAGGCCGTAGAGCGAGATCACCGCGCTGTGCGATTCGCCGTCCTCGTCGCTGCCGGACGGCCGCACCAGACAACTGGTCATCGGGCCACGGCCCTTGGGGATACGCAGATCGACGGACCAGCCGCCGCCCCGGAAGGGGCCGCCTGCCAGCGCGGCGCACGGCGTGCCCGCCGCGCGCCGGGACGGTACGCCCTTGGGCTCCTCCTTCTCGATACCCCTCGCCGGTACGGGCAGCCGGTCGGTGTCGCAACCGAGCTTCTGGGCCGCCTTGTTGGCGACCGCCGCGCCGGCGCGGACCAGCTGATGCGGCTCGGAGCGGTGTCCGGCCAGCACGTTGACCAGGAGCCGCCCCGGGTGCCCTGCGGCGTCCTTGCCGCGCCCCGGGCACTCGGGCATCAGCGTCAGACCGGCCAGCCGGGACTCGTACCCGGGGAGCCCGGCGGCAAGGGCGCTCGCGGGGTGGACGCCGTCGTCCCTGAACTCCCGGACCAGTTCGCTGTCGACATCGTCGCGCCGGGTGTAGGCGCGGACTTCGAGTACCCGCTCGCCGTCCTCGTTCGCCACCTCGCAGGTGTAGCGCCCGAGGTCACCGTCGGTCTCGCTCTCGGACTTGGTCAGATGCGCGTCGGCGTCGCCGGTGGTGGCGCGCAGGGTGTCCATGCTGCCGTCAGGCAGCGCCCCGTCGCAGGCCCCCGACGTGATCATCTTGTCCTTCACCGTGGGCGTGACGGCCCATCCCACGCCGCCGAGCAGCAGCACACCGAGACCGCTCCACACGGCGATACGGGTACGGCGCCGCCGCCGGTCCGCGCGCTCCTGGAGGAGGCGCCACCGCTCGCGCCGCTCGTCCTCGGTCTCGTCCCGCTGTTGCTTGCCCTCCGCATCCGACACCACGGCACCGTATCCCAGCCCGCGCACCGGCCCGAACGCACGTGTGCCCCGCAGCAGAAGTGCGGGGCACACGGCCAACTGCGGGGCGGGAGCTCAGCGTCGGCTCACTCCCACTCGATGGTCCCCGGCGGCTTGCTGGTGACGTCGAGCGTGACGCGGTTGATCTCGGCGACCTCGTTGGTGATCCGCGTCGAGATACGGGCCAGCACGTGGTAGGGCAGCCGCGACCAGTCGGCCGTCATGGCGTCCTCCGAGGAGACCGGGCGCAGCACCACGGGGTGGCCGTAGGTGCGGGCGTCGCCCTGGACGCCGACGCTGCGGACGTCCGCGAGCAGCACCACAGGGCACTGCCAGATGTCGCGGTCCAGTCCCGCGGCCGTCAGCTCCTCGCGGGCGATGGCGTCCGCCTCCCGCAGCAGATCCAGCCGCTCGCGGGTGACCTCGCCGACGATCCGGATGCCCAGGCCCGGGCCGGGGAACGGCTGGCGCTGGACGATCTCGTCCGGCAGCCCGAGCTCCTGCCCGACCATCCGCACCTCGTCCTTGAACAGCTTGCGCAGCGGTTCCACCAGCTCGAATTCGAGGTCCTCGGGGAGGCCGCCCACGTTGTGGTGCGACTTGATGTTGGCCGCGCCGGTGCCGCCGCCCGACTCCACCACGTCCGGGTAGAGGGTGCCCTGGACCAGGAAGGCCACCGGCTCGTCGCTCGGCGCCTCGGCGACGATCTCCGCCTGCGCCTGCTCGAAGACCCGGATGAACTCCCGGCCGATGATCTTGCGCTTCTGCTCCGGGTCGGACACCCCGGCCAGCGCGTTGATGAAGCGGTCGGCGGCGTCCACCACCTTCAGCTGGACGCCGGTCGCCGCGACGAAGTCCTTCTCGACCTGCTCGGTCTCGCCCTTGCGCATCAGCCCGTGGTCGACGTACACGCAGGTCAGCTGGTCACCGATGGCCCGCTGCACCAGCGCGGCCGCCACTGCCGAGTCCACGCCGCCGGACAGTCCGCAGATGGCGCGCCTGCTGCCGACCTGGGCGCGGATCGCCGCCACCTGCTCGTCGACGATGCTCTCCGTCGTCCATGCCGGGGACAGCCCCGCACCCCGGTAGAGGAAGTGCTCCAGCACCTGCTGGCCGTGGGTGGAGTGCATCACCTCGGGGTGGTGCTGGATGCCGTACAGCTTCCGGCCGTCGTCCTCGAAGGCCGCCACGGGGACCAGGTCCGTGGACGCGGTGACGGTGAAGCCCTTGGGCGCCGCCGAGCAGGCGTCGCCGTGCGACATCCACACCTGCTGCGCGCCGGGGGTGCCCTCGAACAGCGTCGAGGACGGCTTGGAGACGGTCAGCTCGGTGCGGCCGTACTCCCGGCTGCCGGTGTTGTCGACCGTGCCGCCCAGCGTCGTCGCCATCAGCTGGAAGCCGTAGCAGATGCCCAGGACGGGGACGCCCGCCTCGAAGAGCTCACGGTCGATGGAGGGGGCGCCCTCCGCGTACACGGACGAGGGACCGCCGGAGAGGATGATCGCCTTCGGGTTCTTGGCGAGGATCTCGGCAGCCGGCATGGTCGACGGCACGATCTCGCTGTACACCCGCGCCTCGCGCACGCGGCGCGCGATGAGCTGGGCGTACTGCGCGCCGAAGTCGACGACGAGAACGGTGTCCGGAGTGCTGCTCGCGGACGGGTTGGAAGCCACGAAGCTGATGCCTTTCGGCGGTGAAGCGGGGGTTCACCACCGATGATAACGGGGCCCATGGGCTGCCGGCCCCGCCGCCGGAGGGTGGCATACTGGGCGCATGCTCATGCAGAACGTGTGGTTTAGCTATGGCACCGGCCCGGCCGGCTGCCATGGTCGTCGTTCTGTGTGAGAGAAGCCACATACGAACTTCCCCAGGAGCCCCGGGCCGGTCAGGCCCGGGGCTCCTGTGTGTTTCCACCCGGGCCGCCGGACCCCGCGGGTTCCGTGAACCGAGGAGCACACAGCAGATGACGACGAGCACCAGCACCGAAGCGGCGCCTGCGCCGGAGGCAGTGATCGCGGCCCAGCGCAGCCGCATCGACGCACTCGACGCCCGCCTGATCGCGCTCGTACGCGAGCGGATGGCCGTCTCCGAGTCCATCCAGCGGACGCGGATCGAGTCGGGCGGGCTGGGGGCACCCCCGGACGGAGTCCGGGGGAGCGTGCACCTGTCCCGCGAGATGGAAATCCTCGACCACTACAGCACGGAGCTGGGGGCCCCGGGCCGTGAGCTGGCCCGCACCTTGCTGCGGCTGTGCCGGGGGCACTAGGCGGTGAGAGGGGCGTGCCCCGAAGGGGCGCGGGGAACTGCTCCCCCAAGCTCTTCGAGCAGGGGGTGCCCCCACAAGCCACAACGAACCCGCAGCCCGCAGCGGACAGCAAGGGGCACCCCCTCCCCGGAAACAGCAAAGGGGCCCTCACCCGTACGGCGCGTGACCGGCCCGGAGGGCCTTCGTTGGACCCGGTGTCCCTGATCTCCGCCGGGCGCCTGGCGGCGAGCGGGGCGGCGTCACCGGAGCGATGAGACACCCGTCCTCCCCGGGAGGGGAGACGCCGGGCGTCGTGGGACCTCGCTCCGGTGCTGTGACCGGACGGCAGGGGACAGCAGCCCGGTCACGACAGCGGCCGGTCCCGGGGACGCTCTGGGCCGGCCGCTCCGCGGCTGTCCGAACCTCAGCGGGGCGCACAGGCCCCCTGCTCACACGGGCTCACACGGGCCGCGCACGGGATCTTTGCCAGAACCTGAAATCCCGCTTCGTCGAAATGGTTGCGCGCAGTGCGGCGTATCCAGGACGATGCAGAGAGCCGACGAACAAACCGCCTGACCACAAGGCCAGTTGGTGGACCGTGGCACTGTTCTGCCATTGGTTCGACCAATCCGGCGGCGCTTCCCCCGGTGCCGCCCTCAGCACAGGCGCTGCCCTGACGCCGGTGCTGACCCAAGGGCCCCGCGGCTGCCGCCACCCACCCGGCCGGCGCCCGGGGCCCTTCGTCGGAGCTCTCCCCCGACCACGGCTCCGGCCCCCGACACCGCCACGACCCCCCACAACAGGCGGCCGCCGGCCGATCCGGAACGGCCGGCAAGGGCAGCAGCCGA
>NZ_JADKMA010000220.1 GCF_017676365.1 Streptomyces oryzae | reverse complement strand
CTCCCGTTTCATGGACTTCGTCGGCGAGAGCAACGCCCGCGCCGCTGAACAGGCCGGCGAGATCCTCCACACGATGCCCGACCCGCCCGGCCCGGTCTCGAAGGGCACCGCCGCGCCCAGGCTGGATGGCGGTCAGCCGGGGTGAGGCTCCTCCCCCTGGGACCAGGCGGCGACGGGCAGGGAGAGGTAGACGCCGAAGTCGTCGAGGCCGGTGGCCTCGGCGATGCTCTCGTGGAGCTGGTCCACGCGCTGCTGCCGGTCGGCGGCCCGGCTCTCGAACCATTTGGAGCGGATCTCGATCACGACGTCCAGGCCGCAGCGGTCGAAGGGGCCGAGCTGCCGGAACCTGAGTTCCACATCGCCGGGTTGCAGATCACCGTCGTAGGGCTCCTCGGGGCACTCCACCGCTACGGACACCAGGTGCGGGAGCACCGCGCCGAGCTCGCGCAGTGTCGCGTCGGGGACGCCTGGCGCACAGGTGACTTCTACGAGCGGCATCGGGTCACTCCTGAGCCGGGGGAACAGGGACAGCAGCCATAGGCGTACGTGAAGACCGGAGCCGGCGCAAAAGGATATGCGGGCCGGCCGGGCTTCGGCTTTGATGGGCGGCATGCTCTCCGCCGACCGCATACTCGCCTTCGCGGCCATGTCGTTCCTGCTCATCGTCGTCCCCGGACCCAGCGTGCTGTTCGTCATCGGGCGGGCGCTGGCACACGGGCGGCGGGCGGCGCTCACCACGGTGGTGGGGAACACGCTGGGCGCGTACGTACTGGTGGTCGCGGTGGCGCTGGGGATCGGGACGCTGGTGGAGCGGTCGGTGCTCGTCTTCACGGTGCTGAAGCTGGCCGGCGCCGCCTATCTCGTCCATCTGGGTATCAAGGCGTGGCGGCAGCGCCGTTCGCTGCGGGACGCGTTCGAGGGGCAGGCCGCCGCGCACGGCGGGCTGCGCACGCTGTGGGAGGGGTTCGCCGTCGGGGTCGCCAACCCGAAGACGATCGTGTTCTTCGCGGCCGTGCTGCCGCAGTTCGTGGACCGGGAGCAGGGGCATGTGACGCTGCAGATGCTGCTGCTGGGCCTGGTCTTCAACGCCATCGCCGTCGTCTCGGACGGCACCTGGGGGCTGGCCGCGGCCACCGCGCGGGGCTGGTTCGCGCGGTCGCCGCGGCGGCTGTCCCTGGTCGGCGGGGCCGGAGGGCTCGCCATGATCGGGCTCGGGGTCACCGTCGCGGCAACCGGCCGCAAGGAGTAGCCCTATAGAAGCGTCACCGGTTCAAACGGTTACGCCCGGTGGTACTGCACCGGGCGGCGCGGCTCGGCGCCCAGTTCGGCCGCTGCCTCGTTCGCCCAGTACGGGCGGCGCAGCAGCTCGCGGCCGAGCAGCACCGCGTCGGCCTGCCCGGAGGCGACGATCTGCTCGGCCTGCCGGGGCTCGGTGATCAGCCCGACGGCGCCGACCGGCAGATCCGTCTCCTTCTTGACCCGCTCGGCGAAGGGCACCTGGTAGCCGGGTACGGCCTCGATACGGGCGTCGGGCGCGTTGCCGCCGGTGGAGGTGTCGAGCAGGTCCACCCCGCGGCCCAGCAGTTCCTTGGCGAAGCGGACGGTGTCGTCGGCGGTCCAGCCCTCGCGGTCGTCCTCGGGGTTCTCGGTCAGCCAGTCGGTGGCGGAGATCCGGAAGAACAGCGGCAGTTCGTCGGGCCACACCGCGCGGACGGCGTCGACGACCTCCAGCGCGAACCGAGTACGGCCCTCGAAGGAGCCGCCGTACTCGTCGGTGCGGCGGTTGGTGAACGGTGAGAGGAATTCGTTGATCAGATAGCCGTGCGCGCCGTGCACCTCGACCACCTTGAACCCGGCCTCGTGCGCGCGGCGGGCGCTGTCCGCGAACCCACGTACGATCTCGGCTATCTGCTCGCGCGTCAGCTCCGCAGGAGTCGTGTGCGCGGCGGCGAACGGCAGCGGGCTGGGGGCGACCGGCCGCCAGCCGTGGCCGTCGCCGGGCGTCAGGGGCGCGCCGCGCTCCACCCAGGTGCGCTCGGTGGACGCCTTGCGGCCCGCGTGTGCGAGCTGGATACCGGGTACGGTGCCCTGCCCGGCCAGGAAACGGGCGATACGGGCGAACGCCTCCTGCTGGCGGTCGTTCCACAGCCCCAGGTCGTAGGGGCTGATCCGGCCCTCCGGCGTGACGGCGGTGGCCTCGGCCAGCGCCAGCCCGAGCCCGCCGGAGGCCCGCGCGCCCAGGTGCGCGAGGTGCCAGTCGGTGGGGGCACCCCGATCCGGGCCGTCGGCAGCGGCCGAGTACTGGCACATCGGCGCCATCCAGACGCGGTTGGGCACGGTCACCGACCGCAGGGTGAGGGGCTCGAACAGTGCGCTCACGGCGCTCTCCAATCACCTGAATCCATTGCGGGCCGAGCGGTGCTTAGTACGGTAACCGCCGTAATACGATACCTGTCAAATTTCGATGGCTGCCGTACTATGAGGGCGTGCCGACGACAACCGCCGTACGCGAACTCCCGCACCCCGCGCGGGAAGAGATCCGCCTGGAGGCGGTACTGCACGCACTGGCCGACCCGGTGCGGCTACGGATCGTCACCGAACTGAGCACTCACGGTGAGGGCGAGGACAACGGGGCCACCTGCTCACAGGTCGAGCTGCCCGTCTCCGCCTCGACCGCCACCCACCACTTCCGCGTCCTTCGCGAGGCGGGCGTCATCAACCAGTGCTACCGCGGCACCGCCAAAATCAACTGCCTCCGCCGCACCGACCTCGACACCCGCTTCCCCGGCCTCCTGGACGCAGTCCTCCACGCAGCAGCAAGCTGAAACCCACCCCTTCGAGGGACCGGGCACACCGATCCGCTCACATTGTCGGCCCGCCTGGCTACGGTGAGTTGTTAGTGGCTTAGTGCACTTGGAGGGCGCATCATGACAGTGATGCTTGAACGGTCCACGGCCATAGAGACCCCCGACGAACCGGACGGCAGCTTCGACGCGCTGCTCGGGACGCTCTTGGCCATGGACGTACCGGAGGGCTTCCGGGCGGAGATCATCGGGGGAAACATCGTCATGTCGCCGTGGTCGAAGGGGTACTACCTGCGGGCGACGCGCTCCCTGCGTGCCCAGTTGGAACCACATGTGCCCACGGGGACGATCGTGGACAGCTCCCCCTACCTCTTCACCTTCCCCGACCAGGAGCGCGCCTTCGGGCCTGATGTCTTCGTCGCGTCCGAGAAGGCGTTCGACACCGATGCGCGATACATCGATGGTGAAGCCCTCGTCCTCGTGGCCGGGTTGACCTCGGCCTCGACGCGCAACGTGGACTGGAGCGACAAGTTGTCGGTCTACGCGAAGGCAGGCGTAGCCGTTTATTTGCTGCTCGACATGCAGGCGCAGACCGTCTCCGTCTTTTCGGACCCGGCACCCGAGGGATACTGGATGCGCAGGACGTGCCAGTTCGGGAAGGCATTGCGTCTTCCCCCGCCCTTTGACTTCGAGTTGGGCACCAGCACCTTCGGCAAGCCCTCGGAAGGCGAGGGCTGACGAAACCGCCCGTCCGCTGCTGCTCGGCCCCCGCCGTGACCTATGGCCCCGCGTGCGGTGTGGCCGGTGCTCCTTAGGATCCACGGCATGGACGGCGACACCAGCACCCCACCGGCGGACGCGGCGCGTCAGCGCTGGGAGAAGCGCACCGAGGTACCCCTGCTCTGGCTGGCAGGACTGTTCGCGATCGCCTACGCGGTCCCGGTCGTGGCACCGGAGTCGGCGCGCTGGGTACGGGAACTGTGCCACGGGACCGAGTGGTTCGTGTGGGGCGCGTACGCGTGCGACTACTTCGTACGGCTCGGACTGGCGCGGCAGCGATGGCTGTTCATACGCCGGCATCCGTTCGCGCTCATCGCCGTGGCCGTGCCGATGGTCCAGCCGCTCCGGCTGCTGAGGCTGGTCTCCGCGCTGCTTCTGGTGGGGCAGCGGGCCCGGCTGGCCACCCAGATCCGGGTGACCACCTACGTCGCCGGCGCCTGCGCCGGGTTGTTGATGTTCGGCTCGCTGGCCGTGCTGGAGGTGGAACGGGGCCACCCCGGCTCCAGCATCCACTCCATGGGTGACGCGGTGTGGTGGGCGTTCACCACCATGACCACGGTGGGGTACGGCGACACCGCGCCGGTCACCGGCCCCGGCCGGGTGCTCGCCGTGGGGCTGATGCTCTCCGGGATCGCCCTGCTCGGTGTGGTCACCGCGAACATCGCGGCCTGGTTCATCGCCCGCTTCGAGCGGGACGAGGCGGAGAGCGAACGGCAGACCGCGGCCATCAGCGCCCTGACCGAAGAGGTACGGCAGCTCCGCAGGGAAGTGGCCGAACTCGCCGCCCGGCAGCCCGCGGGCGATCTCAGCTCCCCGGAGCGCTGACGAACGGCCGCTGCGCCGCCCCACCGCAGGGTGAACACGGCGAAGGCCCGGCACCCCCTCGCGGGGGTGCCGGGCCTCGGCGCTGTACGACAGCTTAAGCGCAGCGGATCAGCAGCCGATCAGCCGACCCGCCAGATAGCCCTCGATCTGGTCCAGGGAGACGCGGTCCTGCTTCATGGTGTCGCGCTCACGCACGGTGACCGCGTTGTCATCCAGGGTGTCGAAGTCGACGGTGACGCAGAACGGGGTGCCGATCTCGTCCTGGCGGCGGTAGCGGCGGCCGATGGCGCCCGCGTCGTCGAACTCGATGTTCCAGTGCTTGCGCAGCGTCTCCGAGAGGCCGCGGGCCTTCGGCGACAGCTGCTCGTTGCGGGACAGCGGCAGCACGGCGACCTTGACCGGGGCCAGCCGCGGGTCGAGGCGCATCACGGTGCGCTTCTCCATCTTGCCCTTGGCGTTCGGCGCCTCGTCCTCGATGTAGGCGTCCAGCATGAAGGCGAGCATGGCGCGGTTGACACCGGCCGCCGGCTCGATGACGTACGGGGTCCAGCGCTCGCCGGCCTCCTGGTCGAAGTACGACAGGTCGTGGCCGGACGCCTTGGAGTGCGCGGTGAGGTCGAAGTCGGTGCGGTTGGCGACGCCCTCCAGCTCGGAGAACTCGCTGCCGCCGAAGTTGAAGCGGTACTCGATGTCGGCGGTGCGCTTCGAGTAGTGGGAGAGCTTCTCCTTCGGGTGCTCGTACCAGCGGATGTTCTCCTCGCGGATGCCCAGGTCGCGGTACCAGGCCCAGCGCTGGTCCATCCAGTACTGGTGCCACTCCTCGTCCTCACCCGGCTTGACGAAGAACTCCATCTCCATCTGCTCGAACTCGCGGGTGCGGAAGATGAAGTTGCCCGGCGTGATCTCGTTCCGGAACGACTTGCCCATCTGCGCGATGCCGAACGGCGGCTTCTTGCGCGAGGTCTGCTGCACCGCGGCGAAGTTGGTGAAGATGCCCTGCGCGGTCTCGGGGCGCAGGTAGGTGACCGAGCCGGAGTCCTGGGTGGGGCCGAGGTGGGTGGAGAGCAGACCGGAGAACTGCTTGGGCTCGGTGAAGCCGCCCTTGTTGCCGCAGTGCGGGCAGTTGATGTCGGCCAGGCCGTTCTCCGGCTCGCGGCCGTGCTTGGCCTCGTACGCCTCGGTCAGGTGGTCGGCGCGGAAGCGCTTGTGGCACGAGGTGCACTCGGTGAGCGGATCGGTGAAGGTGGAGACATGACCCGATGCCTCCCAGACCTCGGGGGCCAGAATCACCGACGAGTCGATGCCCACCACGTCGTCGCGCGAGGTGACCATGGAGCGCCACCACTGGCGCTTGATGTTCTCCTTCAGCTCCACGCCCAGCGGCCCGTAGTCCCAGGCGGCACGCTGCCCGCCGTAGATCTCACTGCACGGGTAGACGAAGCCACGGCGCTTGCTGAGGCTGACAATTGTGTCGATCTTGTCGGCGGCCACGGTGCTCTCTTCATTGACGACGAGACGGAATACCCCAGATTACTGGGGGCCGTAGGGGGCGCGGCAAATCGGTTCGGGTATCGATTCGGGCGCCGGTTCGGGGGCCGGCTCGGGGCCCGGTTCCGGTATGGGAGTTTGATCACGGAGCGCGAAGCTCTAGTTGACAATCGTTTCCAATTCCGATGAAAATGAGTGTCATGAACATCGGTCCCCGCCCTCGACGGCTCATACGCACCGGCGCCGCCCTCAGCGCTCTCGGCCTCGCCTCCCTCTCTCTCGCCGCCTGCGGCAGCGGCTCCGGCGACAACGGGAAGGTGAAGGTGGCCGCGTCCTTCTACCCGATGGCCTTTCTCGCCCAGCAGATCGGCGGGGACCACGTCGAGGTCCAGAACCTCACCAAGCCCGGCACCGAGCCGCACGACCTGGAGCTGAGCCCCAAGCAGACAGGCCAGCTCAGCGAGGTGGACATGATCGTCTACCTCAAGGGGCTGCAGCCGGCGGTGGACGAGGCCGTCGAGCAGTCCGGCGTCAAGAACGTCGCGGAGGCCGGCTCCTTCACCACGCTGGAGGACCACGGCACCGACGTGCACGGCGAGGAAGGCCACGACGAGCACGGGGACGAGCACGGAAAGAAGGGCCACGAGGAGAAGGAGCACGAGGGGCACGACCACGGCGAGGACGCCGCGGGCGACCCGCACATCTGGCTCGACCCGGTGCGCTACGCCGAGGTCGCCGAGGGGGTCGGCAAGAAGCTCCAGCAGGCGGACCCCGACCACAAGGACGAGTACAAGAAGAACACCAAAGATCTCGTCACCCGGCTCAAGAGTCTCGACAAGGACTTCAAGGACGGCCTGAAGTCCAAGAAGACCGACACCTTCATCACCACCCACGCCGCATTCGGCTACCTCGCCGAGCGGTACGGACTGCACCAGGAGGCCGTCGCGGGTATCGACCCGGAGTCGGAGCCGAGCGCGGCCCGGATGAAGGAGCTGCACAAGGTCGCCGAGAAGGAGGACGTGGACACCGTCTTCTTCGAGGACAACGCCAGCAACAAGACCGCCAAGACCCTCGCGGACGATCTGCGGCTCAAGACCTCGGTGCTCAGCCCCATCGAGACCATCAAGGACCCGAAGAAGCGCGACTACTTCTCCGTGATGCACCAGAACCTGACCGCGCTCAAGACGGCGCTCGGCGCGCAGTGAGGATGTGAGCATGACGAGGACGAAAGCGGCTGCGGACGGCCCCGGCATAGCCGAGGGGCCGCCCGCGGTGGCCCTGCGCGATGCCACCGCCGCGCTGGGCGGACGGCCCGTGCTGCGCGGGGTGGACCTGACGGTGGCGCGCGGCGAGACGGTCGCGCTGCTGGGGGCCAACGGGTCGGGCAAGTCCACCACCATCCGGGCCGTACTCGGCCAGGTGCCGCTGACCGGCGGTGAACTGGAGCTGTTCGGCACCCCGTCGGCCCGCTTCCGGGACTGGCGGCGGCTCGGCTATGTGCCGCAGCGCTCCACGGCCGCCGCCGGGGTCCCCGCGACCGTACGGGAGGTCGTCTCGGCCGGCCGGCTGGCGCGGCGCCGCTTCAGGCCGCTGGGCCGCGAGGACAAGGCCGCGGTACGGCACGCGCTGGAGCAGGTCGGCATGGCGGACCGGATGCGGGACCCGGTCGAGTCGCTGTCCGGCGGACAGCACCAGCGGGTGCTGATCGCCAGGGCGCTGGTCGCCGAACCGGAGCTGCTGATCATGGACGAGCCGCTGGCCGGTGTGGACGTGGCCAACCAGGAGGTGCTGGCCGACACCCTGCGCGGGCAGGTGGAGCAGGGCACCTCCGTACTGCTCGTACTGCACGAACTCGGCCCGCTCGCACCGCTGATCGACCATGCCGTGGTGCTGCGGGACGGGCAGGTCGAGCGGGTGGACAACCCCGACCGGCTGCACGACCTGGCCTGCCATCCGCACGGCTCCGTACCCGCCGCCGAAGCGGCACCGAGGATCGAGACGGGGTTGCTCTCATGATCGAGATGCTGGACTACGCGTTCATGCAGCGTGCGCTGCTCGCCGCACTGCTGGTCGGCATCGCCGCGCCCGCCGTGGGCATCTACCTCGTGCAGCGCCGCCAGGCGATCATGGGGGACGGCATCGGCCATGTCGCGCTCACCGGTGTCGCGCTGGGCTTCCTGCTGAGCACCAACCCGGTGTGGATGGCCGTCCTCGTCTCCTCGCTGGGCGCGATCACCATGGAGCTGATCCGCTGGTACGGCAAGGCACGCGGCGACGTCGCGCTGGCGATGCTGTTCTACGGCGGTATGGCGGGCGGCGTCCTGATCATCAACCTGTCGCCGAACGGCTCGAACGCCAACCTCACCACCTACCTCTTCGGCTCCATCACCACCGTCTCCCCGCAGGACATCGCCGCCATCGTCGGGCTGTCCGTCTTCGTGCTGCTCGTCGCGCTCGGGCTGCGTCGGCAGCTGTTCGCCATCTGCCAGGACGAGGAATTCGCCCGGGTCACGGGGCTGCCGGTGCGGCTGCTGAACCTGCTGCTGGCCGTCACAGCGGCGATGACGGTCACCGTCGCCATGCGGGTGGTGGGACTGCTGCTGGTCAGCGCGCTGATGGTGATCCCGGTCGCCGCTGCGCAGCAGGCCACCCGCGGCTTCGCGGCCACACTGGGGCTGGCGATGGGCTTCGGGGTGGCCGTCACCCTCTCGGGCACGGTGACCTCCTACTACGCCGACGTTCCGCCGGGCGCCAGCATCGTCGTCATCGCGATCGCGCTGTTCGGGCTGGTCACCGCGCTGGCCGCACCGCTGGCCAGGGCAAGGGCAGCGCGGAACGGTTCCCGCGGCGGTCCGCGTGGCCAGGGGAGGGCTGTCGCCGGAGGGGCCGAAGAGGGCACCCTGGTAGCGGACGGGAAGGAGCACGCCGACAACGGCACGGGGCCGGTGGACCGCCCGAGCAGGGTGTAATACCCGCACTCCGGGAGCGCCTGGCACAATGGGTGGCCGCGAACGCCGCACCGGCCCGGAGCCGCCTCGGCGCCTCCCCGAGCCGGAGCCGACGAACGTAAGGAGCCAGAGCGTGACCACCGCAGGTCCCCCTGTACGCGGCCGGTCGACCCGGCAACGCGCCGCCGTCTCAGCGGCACTCGCCGAGGTCGAGGAGTTCCGCAGCGCGCAGGAACTGCACGACATGCTCAAGCACCGCGGTGACTCCGTCGGGCTCACCACCGTCTACCGCACCCTCCAGTCCCTCGCCGACGCGGGCGAGGTCGACGTGCTGCGTACGGACGACGGCGAGGCCGTCTACCGGCGCTGCCACAGCGACGACCACCACCACCATCTGGTCTGCCGCGCCTGCGGCAAGGCCGTTGAGGTCGAGGGCCCCGTGGTCGAGAAGTGGGCCGCCTCGGTCGCGGCCGAGCACGGTTTCGTGAACGTCGGCCACACGGTGGAGATTTTCGGCACGTGCGGGGATTGCGCCGCTGCGGGTTAATGCTTGCCCCGCGCTTCTCGGTGCCCCGCAAGGGGGGGCTGGCAAGCACAGCAGACGCGCCCCGTAAGGGGCGCGGGGAACTGCTCCCCCGAGCTCTTCGAGCAGGGGGTGCCCCCACAGCCACAACCAATCCGCAGTCTGCAACGCACAGCAAGGGGCACCCCGTTCCCAGAGCCAGCGTCACCGCGAAGCGATGAGCACCTCCACGCCGTCCAGGATCACGTTCAGCCCGAAGTCGAAGTCCGCGGTCCCATCTGAGTCGGCGGCTTCGGCGCCGGCCAGCTCGCCGGAGGCGAGGAGCTCACGGATGGCCGGAAAATCGCCGGCCGCGGTCAGGTCGGACAGCAACTGCCAGTAGCGGCGCTCAACGTCCTCCCACTCACCAGCGCCGGCCCGGGTCGCCTCATCAATGTCCGCCAGCAACGCAACGTTGCTGCGGACATAGCCGCTGATGGTGATCAGCACGCCGAGCTTTTCCTCCGCGTCCAGGCCCGTACCCCGCAGCAGGGCGAGAGCCTGCTCCATCCACTCCACGTTGTGCGGGGACAACGGCGGGGTGCCGATGGGAATGCGGACGATCCACAAGTGGCGCTGGAGGACCGCGCGGTAGGCGCGCGCCCAGTGCGCCAGACCCGCGCGCCAGCCCGCTTCGGGCTCGGGGACCGGTGGAGGGGTACCGATGGCCGCGTCCTCCATGAGGATCAGCAGGTCGTCCTTGCTCTCGACATAGCGGTACAGCGCCATGGTCGAGACGCCGATCTCGGTGGCGACCCGGCTCATGGACAGCGCGGCCAGCCCCTCCGCGTCGGCAATCCCGATAGCGGCGGCGACGATCCGCCGTACGTCCAGAGCGCGTGCCGGACCCTTGCCGGGGCGCGCCTGCAGACCCCAGGCGACGGCCACGCCTGCCGGGAGACCACTCGGCGACTGCTGCTCCCGCTTCTGCTCCGGCTTCGCCATCGTCGGCCGTTCCACCTCTCCGGGTTGCCCTCCACCACTGTCGACGTGTATAGCATACGCAGTAGTGTTTATGTCATACGCAGTAGCGCGTATCGGATACACAGAAGAGAGGGGGGACGCGTCATGTACCAGTCGGCAGAAGCGAGTTGGGCGATCGAGACACACGGGCTGAGCAAGGCGTACGGCTCCGTGCGGGTGCTCGACGGGCTCGATCTGCGGGTGCGGCGCGGCAGCGTCTTCGCACTGCTGGGTCCCAACGGTGCGGGCAAGACCACCACGGTCCGCATCCTGGCGACGCTCACCGGCGCGGACGCCGGACGGGCCACCGTGGCCGGGCACGATGTGGTCGCAGCCCGCTCCCGGGTGCGCCGCGCCATCAGCCTCACCGGGCAGTACGCGGCGCTCGACGAGGAGCAGACGGGGCGGGAGAACCTGCGGATGATGGCGCGGCTGCGCGGCCACTCACGCGCCGCGGCCCGCCGCCGGGCCGCCGAACTGCTGGCCCGCTTCGCGCTGGCCGAGGCGGGGGACCGCAGGGTGTCGGCGTACTCGGGCGGGATGCGGCGCAGGCTGGACATCGCGGCCGGGCTGGTCGGCGATCCGGAGGTGGTCTTCCTGGACGAGCCGACGACGGGGCTCGACCCGCGCAGCCGCCGCACGATGTGGGAGACGGTGGGATCGCTGACCCAGGCGGGCGTGACCGTCTTCCTGACCACGCAGTATCTGGAGGAGGCCGATCAGCTGGCCGACCAGGTGGCCGTGCTGGACGATGGCCGGGTCATCGCCCAGGGCACGCCCGAGGAGCTGAAGAAGACGGTGACGGCCCAGCGGCTCGATCTGACGATGGCCGGGCAGCAGGCGTACACCGAGCTGGCCGGACGGCTCGGGGGACGCGTGCTGCACCGGGTGCCGGAGGAGCTGGTGCTGGGGGTGGCGACCGACGGCAGCGCGGCCCGGATACGTGCCCTGCTGGACGAGTTGGACCCCGGGCGCGAGCACATCGCGCGCTTCGCACTGCACAGCGCCACCCTGGACGACGTCTTCCTGGAGCTGACCCATGAGTGAGTATCTGGTGCTGGCGGGCAGGTCCGTCCGGCTGACCCGGCGCAACCCGGACGCGGTGATCACGGCGCTGGTACTGCCGGTGCTGCTGATGCTGGTGTTTGTCTACTTCTTCGGCGGCGCCATCGAGACGAGCACCGGGAAGTACGTGACCTATGTGGCTCCCGGCGTGCTGATCCTGTGCGCGGGATACGGCGCCTCGATGACGGCGACCACCGTCTCGAACGACATGACGGCCGGCATCATCGACCGCTTCCGCTCGATGGACACCGGCCCGACCGCCGTACTGACCGGCCATGTCGCGGCGAGCGTGGCGCGCAATCTGGCGGCCACGGCGGCGGTGCTGGGCGTGGCGTTCGCCATCGGATTCCGCCCGCACGCCGGAGTGCCGGAGTGGCTGGCGGCGAGCGGCATCCTGCTGCTGTACATCACCACGCTCTCCTGGCTGGGCGCGGCGGCGGGGCTGCTGGCCAGAACACCGGAGGCGGCAGGCGGGTTCACCTTCGGCATGCTCTTCCTGCCGTACCCCAGCAGCGCGTTCGTGCCGATCGACACCATGCCGGACTGGCTGCACGGCTTCGCCGACCAGCAGCCGGTGACCCCGGTGATCGAGTCCCTGCGCGCTCTGCTGCTGGACCAGCCGGCCGGCAACAGCCCCTGGCTGGCGCTCACCTGGTGCCTGGGCCTGCTGGTGGTGACGCTGCCGCTGTGCGCGGTGCTGTTCCGGCGGCGTACGGGCTGAGAGGGCGTCAGGGTGTGGGGCCCGGGGCGGGGTTC
>NZ_JADKMA010000021.1 GCF_017676365.1 Streptomyces oryzae | reverse complement strand
CACCCGACCCGTCCCAGCAACCGCACCCCCACGAAATGGAGTTCGCCCAGCGCCGCATCCACGTAGCCGCGCACCAGCGCGGCATGGACGCCACCGCGGTCGGCGGACTGCTGCTCTACATCCCGCACGTACTGTGCAGCCTGGTTGCCGTCCTGCTGATCTCGCTGCTGCTCGGGGAGCTGTGGTTCCTGCTCCTGCTGGCCTGGCTGGCCAGTGGGGCGCTGGTGTTCCACCGGCCCACCGAGTCGGTGCTGGCTCGCTGGCTCTTGCGGCTGCGCTACCCGACGCCGGAGGAACACGCCCGGTTGGAACCGGTGTGGCGGGAGGTGACGGCCCGGGCAGGCGTCGACGGCCGCAACTACCAGCTGTGGGTGGAGGACAGCCGCGATCTCAACGCCGTCGCCGCCGCGGGGCACATCGTCGGTGTGACGAGCTTCGCACTGCACCGCATCCCCTCCGGCCAACTCGCCGCCGTGCTCGCGCACGAGCTGGGCCACCACGTCGGCGGCCACGCGTGGTCTTCGCTGCTGGGCTACTGGTACTCGCTGCCGGGTCACGCCGCGCTGCGCCTGTGTCGGGCATTGCTGCGCCTGTGCGGGGCTGTGCTGTATGGGGTGCTGAGGGCCTTCCCCTTCGCCGGCCTCATCTGCGGGATCGTCCTGTTGGTGCTGTTCACCGGGCTAGCCTGGGCCACGATCGCCACCCTGTACGGGCTGCCGCTGCTGATACCCGCCGTCCCTTACCTGCTGGCAGCGGTGGGCCGTCGGTCCGAACTGCGCGCCGACCAGCAGGCAGCGGCGCTCGGATTCGCTCCGATGCTCGCCGAGGTGCTGCGCCAGAGCATGCCCGTGGCCCAGCCCGCCCAGGGCCAGTACGGCACGGCGGCCCTGACCCCGGCCAGCGGTCTCCCGCCGGACCAGCGGGGCACGCTCGCCCGGCTCCTGGACACCCACCCTCCATACCACGTCCGGCTGCATCACCTGCGGCCGTATCTGGAGCCCCGGAGCTGACCCGGTGGTGGCGCAACCGTCCGGTAATACGCCGAAGGGCGGCCACCCGTGCGGGGTGGCCGCCCTTCTCAGAAGGCTCGCGCACTCAGGCGCAGGCCGACTCAGGCGTTGTACGGCCCGTAGTCGTAGTCCTCCAGCGGGACCGCCTGGCCGGAGCCGGTGCCGAAGGGCGAGTAGTCGATGTCGTCGTAACCGACGGCCGAGTACATCGCTGCCTTCGCCTCCTCGGTGGGCTCGACCCGGATGTTGCGGTAGCGGGACAGGCCCGTACCGGCCGGGATGAGCTTACCGATGATGACGTTCTCCTTGAGGCCGATCAGGGAGTCCGACTTGGCGTTGATCGCCGCGTCGGTCAGAACCCTGGTCGTCTCCTGGAAGGACGCCGCCGACAGCCACGACTCGGTGGCCAGCGACGCCTTGGTGATACCCATCAGCTGCGGACGGCCGGAGGCCGGGTGGCCGCCCTCCTGCACCACGCGCCGGTTCTCACCCTCGAACTTGGTGCGCTCCACCAGCTCGCCCGGCAGCAGCTCGGCGTCGCCGGACTCGATGATCGTCACGCGGCGCAGCATCTGCCGGATGATGATCTCGATGTGCTTGTCGTGGATCGACACACCCTGCGAGTTGTAGACCTTCTGGACCTCGCCCACCAGGTGCACCTGGACCGCGCGCTGGCCGAGGATACGGAGCACGTCGTGCGGGTTCTCTGTACCGACGGTCAGCTTCTGGCCGACGGCGACGTGGTCGCCCTCGCCCACCAGCAGCCGGGCGCGCTTGGAGACGCTGTAGGAGGTCTCGTCCGAGCCGTCGTCGGGGGTGACGATGACCTTCTTGGTCTTCTCCGTCTCCTCGATACGGACCCGGCCGGCCGACTCGGAGATCGGCGCGACGCCCTTGGGCGTACGGGCCTCGAACAGCTCGACCACACGCGGCAGACCCTGGGTGATGTCGTCACCTGCCACACCACCGGTGTGGAAGGTACGCATCGTCAGCTGGGTGCCGGGCTCACCGATCGACTGGGCCGCGATGATGCCGACGGCCTCGCCGATGTCGACCAGCTTGCCGGTGGCCAGCGAGCGGCCGTAGCACATGGCGCAAGTGCCCACGTGCGACTCGCAGGTGAGGATCGACCGCGTCTTGACGATCTCCACACCGTGCCGGACCAGCTCGTCGATGAGCACGTCGCCCAGGTCGGTGCCGGCCGGGGCCAGCACCATGCCGTCCACGACGATGTCCTCGGCGAGGCAGCGCGCGTACACGCTGGTCTCGACGTCCTCCGCCTTGCGCAGCACGCCGTCCTCGCCCTTGGAGGCGATCCGCAGCTTGAGGCCGCGGTCGGTGCCGCAGTCCTCCTCGCGGATGATGACGTCCTGCGAGACGTCGACCAGACGACGGGTGAGGTAACCCGAGTCCGCGGTACGCAGGGCTGTGTCGGCGAGACCCTTACGGGCACCGTGCGTGGAGATGAAGTACTCCAGCACGGAGAGACCCTCACGGAACGACGCCTTAATGGGCCGCGGGATGGTCTCGTTCTTCGCGTTCGACACCAGACCACGCATACCGGCGATCTGACGCATCTGCATCATGTTCCCTCGGGCGCCCGAGTCCACCATCATGAAGATCGGGTTCGTCTTCGGGAAGTTCTCGTTCATCGCCTCGGAGACCTCGTTGGTCGCCTTGGTCCAAATGGCGATGAGCTCCTGCGTGCGCTCGTCCTTAGTGATCAGACCGCGCTCGTACTGCTTCTGGACCTTCTCGTCCTGCGCCTCGTAACCGGCGATGATCTCCGGCTTGGCGTCCGGGACGACAACGTCCGTGATCGCGATGGTCACACCCGAACGGGTCGCCCAGTAGTAACCGGCCGACTTCAGGTTGTCGAGCGCCGCGGCGACGACGACCTTGGGGTAGCGCTCGGCCAGGTCGTTGACGATCTGGGAGAGCTGCTTCTTGCCCACCGTGTAGTCGACGAACGGGTACTCCTCGGGCAGCAGCTCGTTGAAGAGCGCACGGCCCAGCGAGGTCCGCAGCCGGAACGGGTCACCGGGCTGCCACTCGGGCTCGCCCTCCTCCGGCGCCGGCGGGGTCCAGCCCAGCGGCGGGGTGGTGCCGGCCGGGAAGCGGATGTCGATCTTCGCCTGGAGCGACAGCTCCCCGGCGTCGAACGCCATGATCGCTTCCGCGGTGGAGTTGAACGAGCGGCCGTCGCCCTTGGTGACGCGCTGCTCCTCGTCCGTGGTGAGGAAGAACAGACCCAGGACCATGTCCTGCGTCGGCATCGTCACCGGCCGGCCGTCGGCCGGCTTGAGGATGTTGTTCGAGGACAGCATCAGGATGCGGGCCTCGGCCTGCGCCTCGGCGGACAGCGGCAGGTGCACGGCCATCTGGTCACCGTCGAAGTCCGCGTTGAACGCGGTGCACACGAGCGGGTGGATCTGAATGGCCTTGCCCTCGACCAGCTGCGGCTCGAACGCCTGGATGCCGAGGCGGTGCAGCGTGGGCGCACGGTTCAGCAGAACCGGGTGCTCGGCGATGACCTCTTCCAGCACGTCGTAGACGACCGTGCGGCCGCGCTCGACCATCCGCTTGGCGCTCTTGATGTTCTGCGCGTGGTTGAGGTCCACCAGCCGCTTCATCACGAACGGCTTGAACAGCTCCAGCGCCATCGCCTTGGGCAGACCGCACTGGTGCAGCTTGAGCTGCGGGCCGACGACGATCACGGAACGGGCCGAGTAGTCGACGCGCTTACCCAGCAGGTTCTGCCGGAAGCGGCCCTGCTTGCCCTTGAGCATGTCGCTGAGGGACTTCAGCGGACGGTTGCCGGGACCGGTAACCGGACGGCCGCGACGGCCGTTGTCGAAGAGGGCGTCAACAGCCTCCTGAAGCATGCGCTTCTCGTTGTTGACGATGATCTCCGGGGCACCGAGGTCCAGGAGCCTCTTGAGACGGTTGTTGCGGTTGATGACCCGGCGGTACAGGTCGTTCAGGTCGGAGGTCGCGAAGCGGCCACCGTCCAGCTGCACCATCGGACGCAGGTCCGGCGGGATCACCGGCACGCAGTCGAGCACCATGCCCTTGGGGCTGTTGCTGGTCTGCAGGAACGCGGAGACGACCTTCAGCCGCTTCAGCGCACGGGTCTTCTTCTGGCCCTTGCCGGTACGGATGATCTCGCGGAGCCGCTCCGCCTCCTCGTCCAGGTCGAAGGTCTCCAGGCGCTTCTGCAGCGCGGCAGCGCCCATGGAGCCGTCGAAGTAGGTCCCGAAGCGGTCGCGCAGCTCGCGGTAGAGCAGCTCGTCGCCCTCCAGGTCCTGCACCTTGAGGTTCTTGAAGCGGTTCCAGACCTCGTCCAGCCGGTCCAGCTCACGCTGGGCGCGGTCGCGGATCTGCTTCATCTCGCGCTCGGCGCCCTCGCGCACCTTGCGGCGCACATCCGCCTTGGCGCCCTCGGCCTCCAGCTCGGCCAGGTCGCTCTCCTGCTTCTTGGCGCGGGCTTCCAGGTCGGCGTCGCGGCGCTGCTCGATCTGCTGGCGCTCCACACCGACGTGCGCCTCCAGGGAGGGCAGGTCGCGGGTGCGGCGCTCCTCGTCGACGTACGTGATCATGTACGCCGCGAAGTAGATGACCTTCTCCAGGTCCTTGGGCGCCAGGTCGAGCAGGTAGCCCAGGCGGGAGGGAACACCCTTGAAGTACCAGATGTGGGTCACGGGAGCGGCAAGCTCGATGTGGCCCATCCGCTCACGGCGCACCTTGGCGCGGGTCACCTCGACGCCACAGCGCTCACAGATGATGCCCTTGAAGCGGACGCGCTTGTACTTGCCGCAGTAGCACTCCCAGTCCCGGGTCGGACCGAAGATCTTCTCGCAGAAGAGTCCGTCCTTCTCGGGCTTGAGGGTGCGGTAGTTGATGGTCTCCGGCTTCTTGACCTCGCCGTGCGACCACTGACGGATGTCGTCAGCGGTGGCAAGGCCGATTCGCAGTTCGTCGAAGAAGTTGACGTCGAGCACTCTCGTCAATCCCTCTCAGGGTCGTATGTCAATGGTCTGAACGGGTCGCGGGGCTGGCCGGGGCGTACGCGGGGTGTGCACCCCGGCCGACTCCGTCAGACCTCTTCGACGCTGCTCGGCTCGCGCCGGGACAGGTCGATTCCGAGCTCCTCCGCAGCGCGGAAGACGTCCTCGTCGGTGTCGCGCATCTCGATCGACATGCCGTCCGAGGACAGCACCTCCACGTTGAGGCAGAGCGACTGCATCTCCTTGATGAGCACCTTGAAGGACTCGGGGATGCCCGGCTCGGGGATGTTCTCGCCCTTGACGATGGCCTCGTAGACCTTCACGCGGCCGGTGACGTCGTCGGACTTGATGGTCAGCAGCTCCTGCAGTGCGTACGCGGCGCCGTACGCCTCCAGGGCCCACACCTCCATCTCGCCGAAGCGCTGGCCACCGAACTGGGCCTTACCACCCAGCGGCTGCTGGGTGATCATGCTGTACGGACCGGTCGAGCGCGCGTGCAGCTTGTCATCGACCAGGTGGTGCAGCTTGAGGATGTACATGTAGCCGACCGAGATCGGGTCCGGGAACGGCTCGCCCGAGCGGCCGTCGAACAGCTGGGCCTTGCCGGAGGGCTGGACCATACGGTCGCCGTCCCGGTTCGGCAGCGTGGACTCGAACAGACCGGCGATCTCGTCCTCGCGGGCACCGTCGAAGACCGGCGTCGCCACGTTGGTCTTCGGCGCCACGTCGTCCGCGCCGATCGCCTGCAGGCGCTGCATCCACTCCTCGGAGCCCTCGACCTTCCAGCCCTGGGAGGCCAGCCAGCCCAGGTGGATCTCCAGGACCTGGCCGGGGTTCATCCGGGAGGGGACGCCCAGCGGGTTGAGGATCACGTCGACCGGGGTGCCGTCCTCCAGGAACGGCATGTCCTCGACCGGCAGGATCTTCGAGATGACGCCCTTGTTGCCGTGCCGGCCCGCGAGCTTGTCACCGTCAGTGATCTTGCGCTTCTGGGCGACGTAGACGCGCACCAGCTGGTTGACGCCCGGAGGCAGCTCGTCGCCCTCCTCCCGGTCGAAGACGCGGACGCCGATGACCTTGCCGGTCTCGCCGTGCGGCACCTTCAGCGAGGTGTCACGGACCTCGCGCGCCTTCTCACCGAAGATCGCGCGGAGCAGCCGCTCCTCGGGGGTCAGCTCGGTCTCACCCTTCGGGGTGACCTTGCCGACCAGGATGTCGCCCGCCTCGACCTCGGCGCCGATGCGGATGATGCCGCGCTCGTCGAGGTCGGCCAGCACCTCTTCGGAGACGTTCGGGATGTCCCGGGTGATCTCCTCGGGGCCCAGCTTGGTGTCGCGGGCGTCGACCTCGTGCTCCTCGATGTGGATCGAGGAGAGGACATCGTCCTGCACCAGCCGCTGGGACAGGATGATCGCGTCCTCGTAGTTGTAGCCCTCCCACGGCATGAAGGCCACGAGCAGGTTCTTGCCGAGCGCCATCTCACCTTCGTCGGTGGACGGGCCGTCGGCCAGCACCTGGCCCTCCACGACGCGGGCACCCTCGTCCACCAGCACCTTCTGGTTGAAGGAGGTGCCCTGGTTGGAGCGGGTGAACTTGGCGACCCGGTAGGTGGTGTAAGTGCCGTCGTCGTTGGCCACCGTGATGTAGTCCGCGGAGACCTCCTGGACGACACCGTCCTTCTCGGCCTTGATGACGTCACCGGCGTCGACCGCGCAGCGGTACTCCATACCGGTGCCGACCAGCGGCGCCTCGGCCTTGATGAGCGGCACGGCCTGCCGCATCATGTTCGACCCCATCAGCGCGCGGTTGGCGTCGTCGTGCTCCAGGAACGGAATCATGGCCGTGGCCACCGACACCATCTGGCGCGGTGAGACGTCCATGTAGTCCACGTCGTCGCCCGGGATCAGGTCGACCTCGCCGCCACGGCGGCGGACCAGCACCCGGTCCTCGGCGAACCGCATCTCCTCGGTGAGCGGCGCGTTCGCCTGGGCGATGACGAAGCGGTCCTCTTCGTCGGCGGTGAGGTAGTGCACCTCGTCGGTGACGACGCCGTCGACCACCTTCCGGTACGGCGTCTCGACGAAGCCGAACGGGTTCACGCGGCCGTACGAGGCGAGCGAGCCGATCAGACCGATGTTCGGTCCTTCCGGCGTCTCGATCGGGCACATCCGGCCGTAGTGCGAGGGGTGCACGTCACGGACCTCGAAGCCGGCCCGCTCACGGCTCAGACCACCCGGGCCCAGCGCGTTGAGGCGGCGCTTGTGGGTGAGACCCGAGATCGGGTTCGTCTGGTCCATGAACTGCGACAGCTGGCTGGTGCCGAAGAACTCCTTGATGGAGGCGACGACCGGCCGGATGTTGATCAGCGTCTGCGGCGTGATCGCCTCGACGTCCTGCGTCGTCATCCGCTCCCGGACGACCCGCTCCATACGCGCCAGACCCGTACGGACCTGGTTCTGGATCAGCTCGCCGACGTTGCGCAGACGGCGGTTGCCGAAGTGGTCGATGTCGTCGGTCTCGATGACGATCGTGTCGCCCTCGGCGGACTGCGACTCGGTCTCGCCGGCGTGCAGCTTCACCAGGTACTTGATCGTGGCGATGATGTCGGCGTTGGTCAGCACGCCGGAGTCCAGCGGCTCGTCACCGCCGAGCTTCTTGTTGACCTTGTACCGGCCGACCTTGGCCAGGTCGTAGCGCTTCGGGTTGAAGTAGAGGTTCTCCAGCAGCGTCTGCGCGGCCTCGCGCGTCGGCGGCTCGCCCGGACGCAGCTTGCGGTAGATGTCCAGCAGCGCGTCGTCCTGCCCCTGGGTGTGGTCCTTCTCCAGGGTGGCGCGCATCGACTCGTACTGGCCGAACTCCTCGAGGATCTGCTCGGTGGTCCAGCCGAGCGCCTTGAGCAGTACGGTCACGGACTGCTTACGCTTGCGGTCGATGCGCACACCGACCATGTCGCGCTTGTCGATCTCCATCTCCAGCCAGGCACCCCGGGACGGGATGATCTTGGCGGAGTAGATGTCCTTGTCGGACGTCTTGTCGATGGAGCTGTCGAAGTAGACACCCGGCGAGCGGACGAGCTGCGTGACGACGACACGCTCGGTGCCGTTGATCACGAAGGTGCCCTTGTCGGTCATGAGCGGGAAGTCGCCCATGAAGACCGTCTGGGACTTGATCTCACCGGTCTCGTTGTTCGTGAACTCAGCGGTGACGAAGAGCGGAGCAGCGTAGGTGAAGTCGCGCTCCTTGCACTCGTCGATGGAGTTCTTCGGGGGCTCGAAGCGGTGGTCGCGGAAGGTCAGCGACATCGACCCGGAGAAGTCCTCGATCGGCGAGATCTCCTCGAAGATCTCTTCCAGACCGGACTTGGTGGGGACGTCCTGTCCACTGTCCAGCGCGGCCTCGACGCGAGCCTTCCAGGCGTCATTGCCGAGCAGCCAGTCAAAGCTCTCGGTCTGGAGCGCGAGAAGGTTCGGAACCTCGAGGGGCTCCTTGATCTTCGCAAAAGAGATACGCAGCGGGGCAGTGCTGGCGCCGTTGTTCGAATTGGCAGTCGAGGCAGTGCGCGAGGCGGCCAAGAGGGGGTCCTTCCGAGGGCTCGGACTCTCTACACGCATACCGGTCCCCCTGGTGACGGGCAGGGGGCAGCTAATAGGCAGCGCAAAGGGTCAGTGTAGCCCCATGGCCCACTGATGTCCAGAAAGGATTACGGGAAACCGGCTCACGCCCCGGTCTCCACCTCCTGTGATTGTTCTTCTCGTTTCCGCCCCCGTCCCCGGCGGCCTCGATACGCCGGGACGGACGTGCTGTGCTGCGGCTCGTCGTGCCTGCCGCAACCATTCCCGCTTCGCCGCCGATCCATGCCTCGGAGTTCGGATCGATGTGACGACGCGTCCCGAGAATTGCGCGCTGTGTGCCGTTCGTCAAGGCCCCCAGGAGCAACGAAGATCACCATACCCGCCGTCGCCCACCCCGGACGCGACCGTCCAGCAACGGCGAAGGGCGACCACCCGTCTGGGTGATCGCCCTTCGCTGCACAGCTACCCGCGCGGGGTAGCCCGCGGTCTACCGCGATGACTCCGCGAGCCGGTGGCTCATCGGGCCTGCGTCACTTGACCTCGACCGAGGCGCCGGCGCCCTCGAGGGACTCCTTGGCCTTGTCGGCGGCGTCCTTGGCGACCTTCTCGAGGACCGGCTTCGGGGTGCCGTCCACGAGCTCCTTGGCCTCCTTCAGACCCAGCGAGGTCAGCTCCCGCACGACCTTGATGACCTGGATCTTCTTGTCGCCGGCGCCGGTCAGGATGACGTCGAACTCGTCCTGCTCGGGCTCGGCCTCGGCGGCGGCACCGCCACCACCCGGGGCGGCGACGACGGCGGCAGCCGGGGCGGCGGCCTCGACGTCGAACTTCTCCTCGAACTTCTTCACGAAGTCGGAGAGCTCGATGAGGGTCATCTCCTCGAACTGGGCAAGCAGTTCGTCCTGGCTGAGCTTCGCCATGGTTTTGGTCCTTCCACTTCAGTCGGCTGGTGCCGGATCAATATGTCGGCGGGCTTACGGCCCGCTGTGACCGAGTGCGGTCGGTTGCCGTGTCATCGGTCACCCGCGGTGAGGGTGGCCGGGGACGGCACTTACTCGGACTCGGCCTCGGCGGGAGCCGTGGTGTCGGCACCGCCCTGCTCTTCGACCTTGCTGCGAAGCGCATCCGCGGTGCGGACGAACTTCGAGAGCGGGGCCTGGAAGGTCGCCGCGGCCTTCGCCATGGACGCCTTCATGCCACCGGCCAGCTTGGCGAGCAGCACCTCGCGGGACTCGAGGTCCGCGAGCTTCTTGAGGTCGTCGGCGCCGTACAGCGCGCCGTCGACGATGCCGCCCTTGATCACCAGGGCGGGGTTCTCCTTGGCGAAGTCACGAAGACCCTTCGCCGCCTCGACCGGGTCACCGGTCACGAAGGCGACAGCCGAGGAGCCCGACAGGAACTCGTCGAGCTCGTTGATCCCGGCCTCCTTGGCCGCGATCTTGGTCAGCGTGTTCTTCACCACTCGGTACTGAGCGTTGTCACCGAGCGCACGGCGCAGCTCCTTGAGCTGGGCCACGGAGAGTCCGGTGTACGCGGTGACCACAGCCGCGTTGGAACCACGGAACTTGTCCGTGATCTCGTTGACGGCTGCGATCTTGTCGGGAGCGATCTGGTCCCTCGCCATGGGCCTCGGCCTCCTTCCGGGTGATGAGGACCGCTCGGAAGGGGCTGAACACGGCAAACGCCCCAGCGCAGGCGCATGGGGCGTCGACTCGACCGAAATGCGTGCGGCACCTCGGGAGTTCTTCCTCAGTCACCTGCGCGGGTCGTCCGCAGCGAGCGGATCCTTCGGCCGTCGGCGCTCTGTGCGCGCACGACGACGACCAGCGGTCTTTGGCTTCGTAGGGAGAGTACGCGAACGGGCCCGGGACCGGCAAATCCGGCCCCGGACCCGCTGGAGGTCCCTGCTGAGGTCAGCTGAGGCCGCCGCCGCTCTTCATCAGCTGCGCGGCGTCCGACGTCTCGCCGACGGGGGGAGCGGTCACGTTCACCGGCGTGCCGTAGTCCGAGTAGTAGTTGGTGGCGTCGACGCCGGTGGCGCCGTCGGTGCTCTTGGCGACCTCGTGCTTCTTGACCAGCAGATCGTTCTCATCGATCCACAGATCGATCTTCTCCTTCTTCAGCCCCTGCTGCTTGAACTGCTGCTCCAGCGACTGCAGGTCCTCCTCCGAGAGGTCCTTCGACTGCATCCGGGTCAGCTCGGAGACGGAGATCGTGCCGGAGTAGTGCGTGGTCTTCTTGCCGCGCACCGTCTCGGTGCCGAGCGCCTTGACCTTGCCCGAGGCCAGGACGAGCTGGACCGAGCGGGCCGGGTTGTTGTTCTGCATCTGGTCCTTGAGCATGGCGCCCGAGGCGCCGCCCTTCTCGGCCAGCGCGTCGTAGTCGTACTTCATCCACTTCTTGCCGCCGGGGGCACCGGTGGAGGGGGCCACGTACATCGCGTCGGGCAGATAGCGGGCCTTGGCCGTCTGGCCGCCGGCGGTGCCCATGGTGAGGTCCGCCTCGCCCTTCATTCCGCCGCCGGACCAGTCGAAGGCGCCGTTCATCCTGGTCTCCATGGTCCTGCCCTGGCTCGTCTGCTCGTTGACGCCCTCGACCTTGGCGGAGTTCTGCTTGTCGGTGGCCGTCGACGCCTTCTTCAGGGCCGTCAGAGCGCCCTGCAGGGCCGAACCGCCCCCCTTGCCGTCGCCGCCCTTGCTGCCGCCGCCGTCGGCCTTCTCGGTGCCGCAGGCCGTCAGGCCCGCCATCAGCGCGATGCCCGCGGCAGCCGCCGCCATCCGTGTCCTGCGCATGGACTCCCCCTCGTGTGGGCGGGCCCCGACGGGCCCCCGTTTATCGGCTTATCCGCACCTTATGCAACGAGGGAGACGACGTGTGCACCGGGACGGGTTCCCCGGCGCCCGGTCGTGCGGAGAACGGCGAAGGCCGGTGCCCGCCCCATGGGGAGCGGACACCGGCCTTCGGACAGCTGCGCCGGTCGCGGATCAGACCGCGGCCGGGTCCTCCTCGACCAGGAGGTTGCGGGTGCGGTTCGGGTCGACCGGGATACCGGGGCCCATCGTGGTGGTGAAGGAAGCCTTCTTGATGTACCGGCCCTTCGCCGCCGCTGGCTTCAGCCTGGTGATCTCCTCAAGGGCAGCGGCGTAGTTCTCGACGAGCTGCTCCTCGCCGAAGGACGCCTTGCCGATGATGAAGTGCAGGTTGGCGTGCTTGTCGACGCGGAACTCGATCTTGCCGCCCTTGATGTCGCCGACGGCCTTGGCCACGTCGGGGGTGACGGTGCCGGTCTTCGGGTTCGGCATCAGACCACGCGGACCGAGCACGCGGCCGAGGCGGCCGACCTTGCCCATCAGGTCCGGGGTGGCGACGACGGCGTCGAAGTCGAGACGGCCGCCCGCGACCTCCTCGATGAGCTCGTCGGAGCCGACGATGTCGGCCCCCGCGGCCTCCGCCGCCGCAGCACGGTCGCCGGTCGCGAAGACCAGGACCCGGGCGGTCTTACCGGTGCCGTGCGGGAGGTTGACGGTGCCGCGGACCATCTGGTCCGCCTTGCGCGGGTCGACGCCCAGACGCATGGCGACCTCGACGGTCGCGTCGAAGTTCTTCGTGGAGGTCTCCTTGGCGAGGCGGACGGCCTCCAGCGGCGCGTACTGACGCGTCCTGTCGATCTTCGTGTCCGCTTCGCGGAGAGTCTTGCTGCGCTTCACTGCTGCTCCTGACGGTATGGAGTCGTGGTGCGGGCCAGCGCTTGGCCCTGCCACGGGGGTGGGGAGAGGTGCCGGTGCCGGGGGCTCAGCCCTCGACGGTCACACCCATGGAACGGGCGGTACCGGCGATGATCTTCTCCGCCTGGTCCAGGTCGTTGGCGTTGAGGTCGGGCATCTTCGTCGTGGCGATCTCGCGCACCTGGTCACGGGTGATCTTGGCGACCTTGGTGGTGTGCGGGGTGCCGGAGCCCTTCTCGACGCCCGCGGCCTTGAGGATCATCTTGGAGGCCGGCGGCGTCTTGGTGATGAAGGTGAAGGAGCGGTCCTCGTAGACCGTGATCTCCACCGGGATCACCCAGCCACGCTGCGACTCGGTCGCCGCGTTGTACGCCTTGCAGAACTCCATGATGTTGACGCCGTGCTGACCCAGCGCCGGACCGACCGGCGGAGCCGGGTTGGCTGCGCCGGCCTGGATCTGGAGCTTGATCAGCCCAGCGACCTTCTTCTTCTTGGGAGGCATGTTCTCTCCGGGTCCTGGTGAGTTGCGACTCTCCCCCACCCTTCACCCGGGCGGAGGCATACCGCACAACGATAGCCCGTACCGTTACGCGGCTTGAAACCGAGCAGGCCAGGAGAGCGCGAGCGCCTTCCTGACCTGTCCGGAAGCTGGTGTTCCCGCCCCTGGATTTCCGCCGGGGCCGGGGGTCAGTTTTTCTGGATCTGGTCGAAGCTCAGCTCGACCGGGGTCTCGCGGCCGAAGATCTCGACAAGGCCCTTGACCTTCTTCGAGTCGGCGTTGATCTCGTTGATGGTCGCCTGGAGGGTGGCGAACGGGCCGTCGGTGACGGTGACCGAGTCGCCGACCTCGAAGTCGAGCACCTGGACCTCGACCTTGCGGCCGGGCGCGCCAGCCGGCTTGCCCTCCTCCTCGGCGGCGGCGGCCTTGGCGGCCTTCTCCTCGGCCTCGGGGGCGAGCATCTTGACGATCTCGTCGAGGGTCAGCGGGTACGGGTCGTAGGCGTTGCCGACGAAACCGGTGACGCCCGGCGTGTTGCGGACGACGCCCCACGACTCGTTGGTGAGATCCATCCGGACCAGCACATAGCCGGGCAGCTTGTTCTGGCGCACGGTGCGGCGGTCGCCGTTCTTGATCTGGACGACCTCTTCCTGCGGCACCTCGGCCTGGAAGATGAA
The DNA here is from genome assembly GCF_017676365.1 of Streptomyces oryzae. Lineage (GTDB taxonomy): Bacteria > Actinomycetota > Actinomycetes > Streptomycetales > Streptomycetaceae > Streptomyces > Streptomyces oryzae. The sequence goes on along the minus strand of NZ_JADKMA010000021.1, from coordinate 41,386 downwards.
GTCCTCGACATTGAGCGAGACGGCGCGCTGCTCCAGGTTGGTCTTCACGCGGTTTTCGTAGCCGGCGTAGGTGTGGATCACATACCACTCGCCGGGCAGGAAGCGCAGTTCCTCGCGGAGCTGGGCGACGGGGTCGGCCTGCTCCTCCTCGGCTTCCTCGGCCTCTTCGCCCTCGGCAACCTCTCCGGCCCCGGCCTCGGCCTCGGTCTCCTCGGCGGACTCGGCTGCGGCCTCGTCCTCCTCGTGGACGGCGGCCTCCTCGGCGGGCTCACCGGCAGCGGCCTCGGCGGCTTCCGCCCGGTCGACGCTGCTGTCCGCTGCCTCGACGATGTCGCGCGCCGTGTCATCACCCTCTGCGGGCTCGACGGCATCGTTCATGTTCGGCTCAGACACGGTGGCTGCTTCTTCCTGGCTTCAAGGGGTCGAACATGCGGAAAGCCCCGCGGAGGGGGCTCTGCGCGGAGGTCAGCCGAAGACGTGTTTCATGACTTCGGTCAGCCCATAGTCAATCACGAACACCAAAGCGATGATGATGATGACGAAGACGATCACCACGCTCGTGTACGTGGAGAGCTGCTGCCGCGTCGGCCAGACGACCTTCCGGAGCTCCGCGATGATCTGGCGGTAGAAAAGGGCGAGCCGGGCCATCGGCCCCTTCTTCGCCCGCTTTCCGCCCTTTCGGGGCCTCTTGCCTTCGGACGACCCTCCGGGCTCGGGGACCTCGGTGGTATCCGTGATCTCCGTCACTCGTCCTCACCTGATCCGGGTCGTGGCCCTGCGGCGTCCGGCCCGGCCGCACGGCGGTGCAATTCAGTGCATTCTACGTACGCAAGCACACACCTTGGCGACGTGTGTGTAGCAGGGCCGGAGGGACTCGAACCCCCAACCGCTGGTTTTGGAGACCAGTGCTCTTCCAATTGAGCTACGACCCTTTGTGTCCGCCTCAACCTACCGCATCCACGCCGTTGCATGGAGTGCGCACCAAGAGTGCGCTATCAGTGACGGTTGAAGGCCAACGACGTGAAAGTGTACGTGCTCCGCGGCCGGGCGTCGAACAGGATCAGCCCCGCCCGCCGCAGCCGAGTGTGATCCGGTCGCCGCCAAACCCCGGTGCCCTGGTACTGCCGGGTCTGGGAACATGCCTGTATGACCGCAGCGACTCCCTCTGCACAGTCCCCGTCCGAGCGACGTCTGTCGGCCCGTATCAGCGCGATCTCCGAGTCCGCGACGCTGGCCGTGGACGCCAAGGCAAAGGCGCTGAAGGCCGCCGGGCGCCCCGTGATCGGGTTCGGCGCCGGCGAGCCCGACTTCCCGACGCCCGGCTACATCGTCGAGGCGGCCGTGAAGGCAGCGCACGACCCCAAGAACCACCGCTACTCCCCCGCCGGCGGACTCCCCGAACTCAAGTCCGCGCTGGCCGACAAGACGCTCCGCGACTCCGGCTACGAGATCGACGCTTCCCAGGTGCTCGTCACCAACGGCGGCAAGCAGGCGATCTACGAGGCGTTCGCCGCGCTGCTCGACCCGGGCGACGAGGTCATCGTGCCCGCGCCCTACTGGACCACCTACCCCGAGTCCATCCGGCTCGCGGGCGGCGTCCCGGTGGACGTCGTGGCGGACGAGACGACCGGATACCGGGTCTCGGTCGAGCAGTTGGAGGCCGCGCGCACCGAGAAGACCAAGGTGCTGCTGTTCGTCTCGCCCTCCAACCCGACCGGCGCCGTCTACCCGCGTGAGCAGGTCGAGGAGATCGGCCGCTGGGCGCTGGAGCACGGGCTGTGGGTGCTCACCGACGAGATCTACGAGCACCTGGTCTACGGCGACGCGCAGTTCACCTCGCTGCCGGCCGTCGTGCCCGAGCTGCGCGACAAGTGCGTGGTCGTCAACGGCGTGGCCAAGACGTACGCCATGACGGGGTGGCGCGTGGGGTGGCTGATCGGCCCGCAGGACGTCATCAAGGGCGCGACGAACCTCCAGTCGCACGCCACGTCCAACGTGAGCAACGTCTCGCAGGCCGCCGCGCTGGCCGCCGTATCCGGCGATCTGGACGCCGTGGCGGCGATGCGCGAGGCATTCGACCGGCGCCGCCGCACGATCGTGCGGATGCTGAACGAGATCGACGGCGTGCTCTGCCCGGAGCCCGAGGGCGCGTTCTACGCCTACCCGTCGGTCAAGGCACTGCTGGGCAAGGAGATCCGCGGCAAGCGGCCCGCGACCACCGTCGAGCTGGCCGCGCTGATCCTGGAGGAGGTCGAGGTCGCCGTCGTACCGGGCGAGGCCTTCGGCACCCCCGGCTATCTGCGGCTGTCGTACGCGCTGGGCGACGAGGACCTGGTCGAGGGCGTCTCGCGGATCCAGAAGCTGCTGGCCGAGGCACGCGACTGACGCGACCGCTCCTGCGCGGTCCTTCCGCGAGGCTTCCGCGCAGCGACGAAGCGGGCCCGGGCTCACTGCCCGGGCCCGCTCGCGTTTTCGGAGTGTCCCCTTGATGAGAACCGGTTGAGGGGAACCGGCTACCTTCCCGGCCGGGAGATACGGCAGGATCTGGGGATGTTGCACTCTTCCGGAGAGCGGGATCTGCGTACGCTGCCGAAAGCCCATCTGCATCTGCACTTCACCGGGTCGATGCGCCCCTCCACGCTGCTGGAGCTGGCCGACAAGTACGGCGTGCACCTGCCGGACGCGCTCAGCGGGGGCGAGCCCCCGAAGCTGCGGGCCACCGACGAGCGGGGCTGGTTCCGGTTCCAGCGGCTGTACGACATCGCGCGGTCCTGTCTGCGGGAACCGGAGGACATCCAGCGACTGGTGCGGGAAGCCGCGCAGGAGGACGTACGGGACGGTTCGCGCTGGCTGGAGATCCAGGTCGACCCCACCTCGTACGCACCGCGGCTCGGCGGACTCACACCGGCGCTGGAGATCATCCTGGACGCCGTGGAGGCGGCCTCCCGCGAAACCGGGCTCGGCATCCGCGTACTGGTGGCTGCGAACCGGATGAAGCACCCGCTGGACGCCCGCACGCTGGCCCGGCTGGCGGTGCGCTACCGGGACCGGGGCATCGTCGGTTTCGGGCTCTCCAACGACGAACGGCGCGGCTTCGCCCGCGACTTCGACCGGGCCTTCACCATCGCCAGGGAGGGCGGGCTGCTGGCGGCGCCGCACGGCGGCGAGCTGTCGGGGCCGAGCAGCGTACGGGACTGCCTGGACGATCTGCGCGCCACCCGGGTCGGCCATGGGGTGCGCGCCGCAGAGGACCCCTGGCTGCTGGCGCGGCTGGCCGAACGGCAGGTGACCTGCGAGGTCTGCCCCGCCTCCAATGTGGCGCTGGGCGTCTACGACAAGGCGGAGGACGTGCCGGTGAGGGCGCTGTGGGACGCCGGTGTGCCGATGGCGCTCGGCGCCGACGACCCGCTGCTGTTCGGCTCCAGGCTGGCGGCGCAGTACGAACTGGTGCGCCGCGAGCACGGTTTCTCCGACGCGGAGCTGGCGGAGCTGGCCCGGCAGTCGGTGCGGGGCGCCTCGATGCCGCGCGACGTACGCGACGAGGTGCTGGCCGACATCGACGCCTGGCTGGACACCGAGCCGGGCTGACGCGCTCCGCGACGGTCCGTCGCCCGCGGTCGCCCTACAGCGCGCGGTCGCGCTACAGCCTGCGTCGCCCTACAGCGTGCAGCCCACCATCACCGGCTCGTTGGTGAGGGTGACGCCGAAGGCGGCCCGCACGCCCTCGCGCACTTCGCGGGCGAGCGCGAGCAGGTCGGCCGTGGTCGCCGAGCCGCGGTTGGTGAGCGCCAGGGTGTGCTTGGTGGAGATGCGGGCCGGGCCCTGGCCGTACCCCTTGGTGAAGCCGGCCTTGTCGATGAGCCAGGCTGCCGAGGTCTTGGTCCGTCCCTCCCCCGCGGGGAAGGCCGGGGGCGCCACCTCGGGCCCGAGCCGCTCGGTGACCCGGTCCACGAAGGCGGCGAACTCGGCGTCGTCCAGGATCGGGTTGGTGAAGAAGGACCCGGCCGACCAGGTGTCGTGGTCGGCCGGATCGAGCACCATGCCCTTTCCGGCGCGCAGCCGCAGCACGGCCTCCCGCGCGGTGGCGGCCGGCACCCGGTCGCCCGCCTCGACTCCGAGGACGCGCGCGGTCTCCGGATACTTGATCGGCGCGGAGAGCCCTTCCGCGTCCTCCAGCTCGAAGCGCACCCGCAGCACGACATGGCGCGCGGGGTCGGCCTTGAAGCGGCTGTGCCGGTAGGAGAAGCCGCACTCGGCGTTGGTGAGGGTGACCGTCTCGCGGGTCTGCCGGTCGTAGGCGACGACCTCGGTGAGCGTGCTGGAGACCTCCTGGCCGTACGCGCCCACGTTCTGGATCGGCGTGGCGCCGGCGGAGCCCGGGATTCCGGCCAGGCACTCGATGCCCGCCAGCCCTGCCTCGACGGTACGGGCCACGGCGTCGGACCAGTTCTCGCCCGCCGCCAGCTCCAGGCTGGTGCCGGAGAGCGAGAAACCGCTGGTCGCGATGTGCAGGACCGTTCCCTCGAAGCCCTCGTCGGCGATGACGAGATTGCTGCCGCCCGCGATGATCAGCAGCGGGGTGCCGCTGTCGTCGGCCTCGCGGACCGCCTCGATCACCTCGTCGTCGGTGGTCGCCGTGACCAGCCGCTGCGCCGGCCCGCCGAGACGCAGCGTCGTCATCGGGGCGAGCGAGACCAGAGGGACACCGGAGTCAACATAGAGTTCCTGCACGCGCTCCAGAGTACGGGTGAGCGCCCGCCGCTCTGCCGCAGGCCGGGCGGAAGGCAGGGCCTGGAGGGCTCAAGGGGCCGAGAGCGCGAGGGGAGCCGAGCGGGTCAGGCCAGCTCGACCACTGCGCGGGACATGCCCAGCACCTTGGTGCCCGCGCTGGTGACCGTCAGATCCACCTGGACCGTACGGGCCTCGTCGTCCAGCTTCTTGGCGACCTTCGCCGCCACCTCGATGGCCGCGCCCTTGTCGTCGTCCGGGACCACGACCGGCTTGGTGAAGCGCACGCCGTACTGCAGCAGCGCGCCCGGGTCGCCCGTCCAGTCGGTGATCACCCGGACGGCCTCGGCCATGGTGAACATGCCGTGCGCGATGACGTCGGGCAGCCCGACGTCCTTGGCGAACCGCTCATTCCAGTGAATGGGGTTGAAGTCCCCGGAGGCCCCGGCGTACCGCACCAGCCGGGCACGGTCCACGGGGAAGGTGCGGGAGGGCAGCTCCGTGCCCACCTCGACGTCGGCGTAGGCGACCCGCGCTGTCATCTCCGTCACTTCCCCTCTACCGCTTCGGCCGCTTCGGCCGCTTCTACGGCACGCGCCACCAGCTTGGTGTGCACGGTGACCACCGGCGCCCCGGCCGCGTCCTGGACATCACCGCGGACGTCGAGCACCTCGTTGCCCGCCAGCGACTTGATGGACTCGATCGTGGAGGTGACCGAGAGCACGTCACCGGCCCGGACGGGGCGGTGGTAGGCGAACCGCTGGTCGCCGTGGACCACCCGGTCGTAATCCAGCCCCAGCTTCGGGTCCCGCACCACGGCGGACGCCTCCTGGAAGGTGACGGAGAAGACGAAGGTGGGCGGTGCGATCACGTCCGGGTGGCCGAGCGCCTTGGCCGCCTCGACGTCGGTGTAGGCGGGGTTGTCGTCGCCGATGGCCTCCGCGAACTCGCGGATCTTCTCCCTGCCGACCTCGTACGGCCTGCTGGGCGGGTACGTCCGTCCGACGAAGGACTGATCGAGTGCCATCGGCGGCGCCTCCTGCGGCAGTGTGGCGGTTTCACGACGAGTGTTCACGGCGGGTGTTCACGGCGGGTGTTCACGGCGCGAACGGCTGCTTCGCGGATACCCGTTTCTTCGCGGCGGATACGCGCCGCGAATGCGGCTTCGCGGGCGCCCGGAACCGGGAGCCGGACACAGCACGAGGCCGACCCCGACTGGCGGGGACGGCCTCAGAGCATGAGAGGAATCAGCGCGTCTCGCGGTGCACGGTGTGCCGGTTGTCGCGGGGGCAGAACTTCTTCATCTCAAGCCGGTCCGGGTTGTTACGCCGGTTCTTCTTCGTGATGTAGTTCCGCTCCTTGCACTCCACGCAGGCCAGCGTGATCTTCGGGCGGACGTCTGTGGCAGCCACGTGAGTGCTCCTTGACGAACGGACGGGTTTTAACGCAGAAAGAGTAGCCGATCGGAGGACCGACCCCACAACCGGCTACTGTCGGTGAAGTAGCGGTGACCGGACTTGAACCGGTGACACAGCGATTATGAGCCGCTTGCTCTACCGACTGAGCTACACCGCCACGATGCGGCGACCTCCCGACGGAAGATCTCTCACATCAGAGCCCCAAAACGGAATCGAACCGTTGACCTTCTCCTTACCATGGAGACGCTCTGCCGACTGAGCTATTGGGGCGAGCGGTGAAGACATTACACGTCCCGCCGCCAAACGTGAAATCGGTATTCGCGCCGCCGACGCTCCCCGATCCCGCCCCGGATCATGCCCCGGGACGCCCCCGCGCATGCCCGGTATCACCCGGGATCCCGCCGGTCACGTCCACACCACGGGTACCGCGCAACGGCCGCCTCAACCGGCTCCGGCACCACACCAGTACGACTATTCGCCTCCTCCCGGCCGCCGGTCACCGGGCGTCCTACGCTCGTCCCAGATGCGATGTGGGAGCCAGATGACCGACAGCGAGCCGCAGGAACCGGGAAAGGCGGAGCGGGATTTCCGCGACGCCGGCGCCCGGCATTCCGCCCGCCCGGCGCGCTCCCTCGTGCTGTGCGGCGCACGGCTCGCGGACGGCCGCACCGTCGACGTACGGCTCGTCGGCGAACGCATCGAAGCCGTCGGCACGGCCGGCAGCCTCGGCACCGGGCAGGACAGCGCCACCCGTATCGACCTGTCGGGCTATCTGCTGCTCCCCGCACCCGCCGAACCCCACGCGCACTACGACACCGCGCTGACAGCCGAACCCCCGGCCCGGCCAGAACCCGGGCGGCACAGCAGCAGCGCCGGCCCCGGTGACCCCGCAGCGGAGGACGTGCAGCGGCGTACGACGGAGGCGGCGCTCCTCCAGCTCAGTCAGGGCGCCACCGCGCTGCGTACGCATGTGCACATCGGCGACGTCGCAGGGCTGCGCTCCCTGGCCGCTGTGCTCCAGGCCCGCAGGGCGCTGCGCGGTCTGGTGGACCTGAGCGCCGTCGCCGTGCCCCGGCTGCTGACCGGCGCTGCGGGCGCCGAGGGGCTGTCGATGCTGCGGGACGCGGTGAAGATGGGCGCGGCGGCGGTCGGCGGCTGCCCCGATCTCGACCCCGATCCTGGCGGCTATGTGGAAGCGGTGCTGGAGGTCGCCGCCGAGCACGGCTGCCCGGTCGATCTGCACACCGACGGAAGCGACCCTGCGCGCCTGGCCCGGCTCGCCGCCGCGGTGGGCGGGCTGCGGCCCGGCGTCACGATCGGCCCGTGCGGCGGCCTCGCCCGGCTGCCGCACCAGGTCGCACAGCGCGCCGCTGGGCAACTGGCCGCGGCCGGGGTCACCGTGGTGTGCCTGCCGCAGGGCAACTGCGGTGTCCTGGAGCGCCCCACCCCCACCGTTCCTTCCCGGACGGCGCCCGTACGGGTGCTGGCGGCGGCCGGGGTCGCGGTGGCCGCGGGCAGCGGCGCGCTGCGGGACGCCGCCAACCAGGTTGGCCGGGGCGACCCGCTGGAGGCCGCCTATCTGCTGGCCTCGCACGGTGAAGCCCGCCCCTACAGCGCCTATGAGGCCGTCAGCTCCCGGGCACGTGCCGCCATGGGGCTGCCCGAAGTGCGGGTGGAGGCAGGCTTCCCCGCCGAGCTGCTCGCGGTCCGCGGCACCGAACTGGCCGGCGCGCTCTCGCTCGCCTACAGCCGGATCGTCGTCCACCGGGGGCGCGTGGTGGCGCGCACCAGCGCCGTACGCGAGTACTGCGACCTGGTCGGAGTACGCGAGTTGGGGCTGCCGCGCCAGTCGCAGGGGTGACCGGACTCGCCGGCGCGCGGCCCCTGGCGGAAGGGTGCTCCCCTCCCGGCGGGCCGGGTGCGCCGCTGACCGGCGCGGTGGGCGTACGGTCGAGGGATGCGCACAGTTATCGCTGGTGGACACGGTCAGATCGCGCTGCGGCTGGAGCGGTTGCTCGCCGGGCGCGGGGACAGGGCGGCGGGCATCGTGCGCCGCCCTGAGCAGGCGAGCGACCTCCTGGCGGCGGGCGCCGAACCCGTCGTATGCGACCTGGAGACGGCGGGCGTCGAGGAGGTCGCGCGGCATCTGGAGGGCGCCGACGCGGCCGTCTTCGCGGCCGGGGCCGGGCCGGGCAGCGGCAGCGCACGCAAGGAGACGGTGGACCACAAGGCTGCCGTCCTGTTCGCCGACGCCGCCCAAGCGGCGGGCGTACGGCGCTATCTGATGGTCTCCGCCATGCGCGCCGACGCCTCCCTGCAGGGCACGCCCGAGGGCATGGACCCCGTCTTCGCGGACTATCTGCGCGCCAAGGGCGCCGCGGACGACGACCTGCGGGCCCGCGACGGTCTCGACTGGACGGTGCTGCGCCCCGGCCGGCTGACCGACGACCCCGGCACGGGCCGCGTCCACCTCGCACCCGAAACCGGCCGCGCCGAGGTGACGAGGGACGACGTGGCAGCGGTCCTGATGGCGCTGCTGGACGAGCCGCGTACGTCCGGACTGACGCTGGAGCTGGTGGGCGGGAACATGCCGATCCCCGAGGCGATCGACGAGGTCGCCGGGGTGACGGGGGCCTGATGCTCCGTCGCGGGCACCGGCTCGCCGGGGCTTCCGCCTGCCGGGCGGGGTGAGCGGCACGGGCCGCCCCTGGAACAAGGGGCCGCTCCGGGGGCGGTGTCCGTGCCGCTCGTCGGACTGCTGTCGCCAGTCCTCAAAGATCGCGACGGAACAGCTCCACTATCACCGCCCACAGGGCGCGAGCGCCCAGGGAAACAGCGACTCGCTTCGCCATCTCACGCGCGACCTCCGCCCGCATGGACGACTTTTTGTCGGCCATCTGCATCTCCTCCTCCCTTTCCCGGCCTTCCCAAGGCATGGCGCCCCGGGGAAGCCGGCCCCCAGAGGAGAGGGAGACCGGTCCAACGTAGCGGCATGGGCGCCTACTTGTAAGAGCCGCTACTGGTGCGGCAGCGGCCGAAGGCATGGACGTGCCTCTCGGGCGGCAGGGGCTTGGGAACTCGCCGGCCGGGCCCCGAAAGAGCGCCTGATTCGTGCTGTGCGGGCGCGCGAAGCGCGTGAGACTGTGTCAATTGTCAAAGGGGGCAGGCGCAGAGGGGGAAGCGGCTGTGACAGAAGCGTTCGGGATGGGCGTGTTCGCTCTGAGTGGTGAACTTCGCCGACTCGGTCCGTACCGGCTGCTCGCCCAACTGGCCACCGGCGGCATGGGCGTCGTCTACCTCGGACGGGATCCGGCCTCCGGCCGCATCGTCGCCGTCAAGACGCTGATGGCTCCGGGCGGCGTGAGCACGGAGGCCCGTAGGCGTTTCGGCCGCGAGGTCCGGCTCGCCCGCCGGGTCAGGAGCACGCACACCGCCCGGGTTCTCGACGCCGACACCGAGGCCGAGCTGCCCTGGATGGCCATGGAGTACATACCGGCGCCCTCGCTGGAGGCGCTCGTCGTACAGCAGGGGCCGCTGGAAGCCGAGGACGCGGTGCGCTGGATCGCCCCGGGGATACTGCGGGCGCTCGCCGAGCTGCACAGCAAGGGGATCGTGCACCGGGATGTGAAGCCGCTCAACATCCTGCTGACCGCAGACCGGCCGAAGGTCATCGACTTCGGCATCTCCCATGCCAGCGACCTCACCAGCACCAGGCTCACCCTCGGGACCATCGCCTTCACCTCGCCCGAGCAGGCCGACGGGCAGCCCAGCAGCGCCGCCTCCGACATCTACGCATTCGGCGTGACCCTCTATTACCTGGCCTGCGGACGATTGCCGTACCCGGAGACCCAGGAACCGCTGCAGCAGCTCAACTATGTGCGGCGCGGCGCCACCAGTCTGAGCGGGCTGCCCGAAGGGCTCACCGGTCTGATCGGTGACTGTCTCGCAGTGCGGCCCGAGGACCGGCCGACCGCCGAGCAGCTCATCCGGCGCTTCGTCGGGGGCGGGGCCCGGGTACTGCCCAGCGGCTGGACGTCGTTGATCAACCAGTACGCCGAAGAGGGCAGCCGTCTCCAGCGCGCCGCCGACCAGGCCGAGGCCGAGACAGTCACCCGCAGCTGGACGTCGGGCGCTCCGGGGCGCACCAGACGCATGACGCAGGAGCCGCCGGCCGGCAACGGCAACGGGCAGGGGCGCAGGAGCGGGAGTGGGAGCGGGAGCAACCAGTCTCCGCGCCCCGGGCGCGGAAGTCCGGGAAGCGCCCCCGCCGACCCGGCCACCCGACGGGCCGGCCAGATCGCGACCGGTGTCGCAGTCGCGATCGGGGCGGTGATCCTTGCGGCAGTGATGGCGCGGAGCAGCGACACACCACCCGACTCCGGCTCCGCGTCCTCCCCGCAGCCGACCTATTCCAGCAGCCGGCTCCTGCCGGACAACGAGGCCGAGCACCCGACCGGCCCGCCGTCCTACGACACCGGCCCCACGCGTACGGAGCCCACCGAGGAGGCGGCCGAGACCGAGGACGCATCCGACCCGACGGACACGGACGACGGTGCCGCCACCGACCGGGCACCCGCCCCGAACCCACCGCGGACCTACTACGGCGCCATAGCCGTGGGGCGCGACGGCAGCAACGGTGAGTCCTGGGACTACGGCTCGCGCAGCGCCGCCGAACGGGGAGCGATGAGCAGGTGTTCAGGCCCCGGCTGCAAGATCCTCGTCTCCTTCCACGACGGCTGTGGCGCGGTCGCCTACAACCCGAACACCAACCGCTACGTGGGCGCGCTCGGCACCACGCGGGCCGGAGCGGAGCAGGCCGCGCTCTCCCGCGCGGGCGGCGGGCGGCCGGTCGCCTGGGCGTGCACCCGACGCTGAGCCGGTCGTATGTGTGACCAGGGCCCTGCGCGGTCCGGAGCACACCAAAGAGCCCGTGACCAACGTTTCCGCTGGTCACGGGCCCTTTCAAGGCTGTGGCGGCGCTAGGATTCGAACCTAGGAAGGCTGAGCCGGCAGATTTACAGACCCCTGACCCGGAAGACGGGAACAAGGCGCTGACTAGTGCCTTTGCCCTTCCTCATTCGGCCGCTGTGCCGCTGGGTCCACGCCTGGTCCACACGCCTCGATGGTGGGCTCGCCTGGACCACGCCGGGCTACAACGCAAGGCTCTCTCTCCTCTAGCGCCGTGGGAGGCGAGAAGCATGCCTCAACTTCTCCCTGCAGCCTCAGTGATCGTCGCCCTCTGTCACCCCGGAGCTGGAACTCATGCTGACCCACGGGGGTGGCGGCGCGGCGGGTAGCGGTTTGGTGTTCATTTTTTACTGGGTCCCGTGCTGCCGTATCGAGCCTGGCAGGCTTGTGGCCAGTGGTGGGTGACTGGTCGGGGAAGTTCCGTCGGACGCAGGGCATCGGCCCTTTGGTGGGCTGCGTAGTAGCTGACGCAGGACGGGGAGGAACGGGGCTGGACGCTCATAGTCGTGGGGCCGAAAGGTTACCGATACGGACGGCTGCGGAGGCGGCCAGGCTGTCGCTGGCCTGGGGACGCCACCAGGGCGCGCAGTCCGGACCACCTACCAGTCCCGAACCCCCAACACTGCGGGGGAAACAGTCATGGGCCGCTACACCGCCAGTAATCCCATCCGTGAGGTCAGGCCCTGACCAGCGAGGGGCCAGCACGCACCCCGTTCGCCCTTTGACGCCAGAGATCATGGAGCCGCCACGCGATGAGCACATCCGCACAGCCCATGCCCGGGGCGCCGTCCTGGCCGCACTGCGCCCACGGCGCAGACCCTGCTACCGACCCGGTCGGCTGCCCCGGCGTTCACGTCCCCGGGCATACCGCATGCCTCGCCCACCTGGCAGACGCCGACCGCGACGCCTACCTGGCCGACCTGAGCCCAGGCGCCAACGTCGACCACCGCGGCACCACCTTCACCGAATCCCTTCTAAATGCTCTTCTCGACGCCGTCCGCGACCCTGCCACAGGGCACCCCCGGCTCGGCGAAGCCTACTTCGACTCGGCAACGTTCCTCGGTAAAGCCTGGTTTGGCTCCACGACCTTCGAACGGGGTGCGTGCTTCCCCTCAGCGACCTTCGCGGGCACCGCCTGGTTCGAATCGACGACCTTCCACGGCGGTGCCTGGTTCTCCTCAGCGACCTTCGCAGGCACCGCCTGGTTCGACTCGACGGCCTTCCATAGCAATGTCTGGTTCAGATCGACAGCCTTCCAGGACGCTGCTTGGTTCAGGGCAGCAGCCTTCCGGTGCCTCGCCGAGTTCGAATCGTCAACCTTCGAAGCATCCATTTCGTTCAACGAGGCAAACTTCCAACAGGTCGCCGGTTTCGGATCGGTGGTCTTCCAGGGCACTTCTAGTTTCCAGTCGACAATCTTCCAAGGGCACGCCTGGTTCAAGTCAGCAACCTTCCGGCAGCTCGCCTGGTTCGAGTCGGCTACCTTCCAGAGCGTCCCCGGATTCGAGGAGGCAGCCTTCGAGGACACCGCCTGGTTCGAGCAGGCAGTTTTCGAACAGCCGGTCAGTCTCGGGCCGTTCGTGTGCGCAGAGTGGGTGAAGTTGTCCGGGGCAGTGTTCAACGGCCCGGCGACCCTCTCATTCGCCACTCGCCACCTTGAATGCCAGCGGACCCTTTGGTCGTCAACGGCCGAGTTGCGCTTGCGATACGCAATGGTGGACTTCGCCCACGCCGTCTTCGAGTACCCCCTGACGATCATCGGGGAGGCCGTCCCTTTCGTACTCCACGGCGAACAACTGGCAGAGCAGGCTCTTGCTGACGTGCCCGACGCCACCGTGCGGATCACGTCGCTGCGGGGGGTGGACGCAGCTCATCTTGTCCTCGCCGACATCGACCTGTCGAGGTGTCTGTTTACCGGCACCGTGCACCTTGACCAACTACGGCTGGAAGGCGCGTGCTCCTTCAGCACCGTCCCGCCCGGTACAACCTGGCGACGCTGGCACCCGATACGGTTCACCCAGCGTCGCGTCCTCGCCGAAGAACACCACTGGCGCGCGAACCAGCCATCAGCAGTCCAGGGATGGAACGCGGCGGTATTCAACACCGACCACGTCGGGCCAACGCAACTGGCGCCGGTGTACCGGGCGCTGCGCAAGTCGTTCGAGGACGGCAAAAACGAGCCGGGTGCAGCAGATTTCTACTACGGCGAGATGGAGATGCGCCGCCACGACCACACCGGCACTACCCGCGCGGAACGCGGACTATTGCACGGCTACTGGGCGCTGTCGGGCTATGGCTTGCGCGCCTCCCGTGCTCTGGGGTGGCTCGCTGTCGCCATGCTAGTCACCATCATGCTGCTGATGGGCTTCGGACTCCCTCAGGACTCCCCAAAGCAGCAAGCGACTGGCACCGTGCCGCCCGGCGGAGGCAGGGTCACCTTCGAGATAGAAAAGGACGACCCCCGCAACCCCACCGGGGACAGATTCACCGGCAAGCGCTTCGAGAAAGCCGTGAACGTCACGCTCAACTCAGTGGTGTTCCGATCCAGCGGACAGGATCTCACCACCGCCGGCACCTACATCGAGATGACCTCCCGCCTCTTGGAACCCGCCCTGCTCGCCCTTGCTGTTCTCGCCGTCCGCGGACGCATCAAGCGCTGAGCAATGCTGAATGCGTGGTCCTGAATTGGTCTTCTGCCAGCCGTCAGCCGAACGCATCCGCACGAAGGTGCGGATCGTCGCCATCCTGGCTGCCCCGCTCTTTGTCGTCGCACGAGCTTGCAACGTCCTCATAGGCCGCCAGGCGGTCACCCCTGCTGTCAGCAACGCGGAGAACGTCATTCAGTGCCCGGTTGGAGGCTTCGAGCGCCTGGCGGAGCGCGTCCGCGTCTGTCGCGCTGTTGCCGAGCACTGCCTGTCCATGCCTGCGGGCCGCATCAGCGTCGTCCAGTTGCTCCTCTTCCACCGCGTCGGCGAGCAGGGTAAAGACGCTGGCCCCGCTTTCCGGGCTGAGGAAGCAGGGAGTGCCCTTCTCAGACGCCCATGGCAGGAGGCGAAGCCCTGAGCGGGGCGGGGTCGTGCTCTCTCGGTCGTAGGTCAACGTGCTCGCCCCCCGACGTGGAATCTCGTGGTTGCGGTCAGCATGGTCCGTCCCATCCTTTGGCCGTCCGGAGAACGGTGAGCGTGGTCCTGGGAGTGATGATCAAGGTCTCGCCGCTGGTGAACGTGACCCGTTTGCAGCCGCCAGAGAGGTGGACAAGGTCCAGCACACTCAGGGCTCGACCGCCTATCTGGATCTCGTCGCCGAGGAGGACCGAAGCCGCGTCGACCTCGATGGCGACCTGCTTCTCACTTCGCGCCATGCTTGGGCCTCTCGTCGGGAGTCGGCCTCTCGGCGCCGGCACGGTGACACGGGCAGTCGCAGGGTTCGTAGAAGACGCCCGCCGCCACCTTCGACCGTTGCGCGTGGTCGGCGTGGCGGCATTTCTGGTGTTGCCCGACGTGACAGACAGGGGATCGGTAGCTCATGCCTGGCCACCGCCCGGATATGCCGTGCCGGAGCGAGCCCAGATGAGGAGCGCTCGACGAGGTGTGTAGTTCTGCCGCGTACATGCTTCGTGCGCCAGGAAGTACGGGCGAACGAGCGCGCTGGGCTGCTCTTCCGTGAACGTTGGTGGCCTGTAGAGCCTTGGGGAGGCATCGAGGTGCCCACTGGCCACTGGAGGCGGAACCGGCCGGTGGCGCCCGGTGGCAGGGAAGAGCCAGCGGGCTGTTCGCTCCAGGGCTCGAACGAGGTATCGGGTCATGACATGCGGCTCCCTACGCCAGAGGCCCGGTTCCCGGTGGAGTGGCAGCGGGTTCGTCCGGAGGCGCGCCTGTGAGGACGGCGGCCCACGCCACGGAGCCCTGAGCACTGACTTCCATCCCAAAGCGATCACCTCTGCCCAGCGCAGCTAAGAGCGCGTTCCACGTCTTCGCCGGCATGGCTTCGGGGATGACCACCTCGATACGGATGGAACCGGTTTGGCGTTTGATGTGTGGGGTGAGCCCAGCCACGGTGATCGCTGAAGCGATCGAGTGGGCCACGGCCTCTGGTTGGGGCATGGTGATCCTCTGCCAGCTAGGGCTCACGTTGAGTGAAGCTAGATATCTAGATTAAAGCTGGTGAGCTAGATTTTCCACATGCCTGAGCAGCCGCCCTATCTCCACATCGCTGACCTGCTCCGGCGCCGCATCTCGGACGGCGAGTGGTCGCCGGGTCAGCGGCTGCCGTCTCGGGCGCGTCTCGCTGCTGACTACGGCGTCGGCGACGCTGTTGTTCGTCGCGCTCAAGAACTGCCGATCTCTCAGGGCCTCTTGGAAGGCCGTGCTGGCTCGGGCACCTATGTCGCCGAACCGCGTGAGCGCTTGCGCATGGTCCGCTCGCTCCGACGCGCACGGCGGGACGGCTCACCCTTCCGGGCGGACATGGCCGACCTCGGGAAGACAGGAACCTGGGAGGCCCAGAGCGAGGCCAAGGTGCCGGCGCCACCCGGCATCGCCGCCCGTCTCCGATTGACTGAGGGTGACCTCTGCGTCCGTACGGATTACGAGTTCCTGGCTGAGGGCAAGCCGGTACAGCTCTCGACCAGCTGGGAACCGCTGAGCATCACGGGTGGCACGATCATCGTGCTCCCGGAAGGCGGCCCACATGCGGGCCGTGGCGTGGTGGAGCGCATGGCCTTGATCGGCGTCGAAGTGAGCCGCGCCGTCGAGCAGCCGGAACCCGGCGAAGCGTCAGCCCGGGAAGCGCAGATGCTCGGCATTCCGCGCGGAGCTCTCGTCACGCGCATTGAACGGACGTACTACTCCGAGGACGGGCGGCCGGTTGAGACTGCCGACATCGTCGTACCGGCCGCACGCGCGGAGATTGTCTACGAGTTGGAGATAAGCCCCGGAGACTGAGGGGGGCTTGAGGGGAAAGCGTGGCAGCCAACACCCTGTCCGAGATGTGGCGCTGGGCGGCACTCCCCTTCCCAGCCGTGCCAGAAGTGCAACCGGAGTGCTAAACAAGATCCATGTTTAGGATCTGTGATGCGAGCGCCCCCAATTTCGTAATCGCCTGGCTTGCTACTTCTCGGACTTGCTTGTATTCCTCCTCTTCCTCTCGCCCCCATGAATATCCACATATTGCCGAGTGGAGGCACTCGAATTCATCGTTTAGGGCGTCAATGACTGGACCAGCTTGAATTGCCAACTCTATTGGCCCAGCCAACAGAAGGTCAGTGGACTGAACTTTCAGCTCTTTTATTTGATCACTCAAGTCGTCAGTTTCACTGAATTTCTCGACCCATACTTCCGGAGCGGCCCCATCCAGTTGAAGGCGGATCAATCCGAGCCTTGCGAGGTCGACATTCCGCTCAAACCTTGAAACTTCCATGAGGAAGCCGCGATAAGCCTCTCGGCGTTCCGCACGAATTGTCTTCTTGTGCTCAGTCTTGCCTTGCTCGCGCACCTGATGTCGAGCCGCCACATATGCCGACACAGCTGCACCTAGAGTCCCAACCATACCGACGCATGCTCCGAGTACTGCCGCCGTTCCCTGGTCCATGCGAGGAATCATGCCCGAGCCCGTGCCATTCCAAAAACCCGAGATCATTGTCACAGTGAGAGCCGTCGTTAGCTCCAAGCCAGATGGTCAATGAACTGACACTGGACCACACCGAGACCAGCGCGGACAAACTTGCAAAGCGAGTTGCTTGGACTCGGTTCCTCTTCTCGCCCGACGCACGTATACACGACGGCCGCCACCTGCGTGAGTCCACACGATCCTCACCCGATGAGATCAAGCGATCGCTCGTCGGAATGCCCCAGCATCCGGTGTAATGGGGCACGGCCTACTTACAATGGAGGACGCGCAATGGCCATGTCTCACGCGGAGATCTTGGTACCGGCGGGAAGCGCCGGTGGTTCGTCGACGCAATGGCAACTCAATTGCCCGGCCTGCGGCAACGAGGAGGTGGAACAAGCTGACGTAGGTAGTGACCATGAGGCGGTGACCGTGCAGCCTGACCGAGACTCCTACGAGAGCCCGTTGGGGACCCGTGGCGGGTACGTGCGCGTCGACCTCACGTGCAGCAATGGACATGGCTTCGCCTTCATCATGGGCAACCACAAGGGGGCGGAGTTCGTCGGCGTCGTTCCTCGCGTCTGAGTTGAGACCTCGTTCTGAGGCGTTCGTTGTCCTAGCCTTTGTCCAGCGCACTGACAGACGCCACCGTTCATCGGCGTTACGCGGCCCCATCTGACCTGCGGCGTGAACCTTCACGGACGCCCCGTATGGACATACGGACAGTTGGACTGCAGGCCGTCGGACGATTCGAAGGCGGTCTTCCCGAATTCGAGGAGTTGTTCGATGCCAGCAGACATTTGTGCCGGTATCTGGACTCTGCTGATACTCCAGTTGCACTTCGCTATTGCGCCTGGTCAGAGGCTGCTTTCTGCAGCCTATCGAGCTGACGCCTCGTCATATGACGCCCGCAAGCCCCCGGCGACCTCACCGCACCCACTAGCCACACGCTCACCCAGCGATGCCGGGCAGGTGCGCGTTCACCTCACGAGCTGCTGGGGACAGGTGAGGCAGCTCGGGGACCGATACCCCCGAGCCACGCAGAATCTCGACTCCGTCCACGTCGGTCACGAACAGGTCTGGCTCGCGCCAGGCGATGACGACCCGGGGAATGCCAGCAGCCAGAATCAGCTCGGTGCACGTCTGCGGCCGGGAACGTCGTTTTGCGCAGGGCTCCAAAGTGCTGTAGATCGTCGCGGAGCCGAGACGAGGATCCTCGTCCGCCAGCTTTGCCAGAGCCGACTCCTCCGCGTGGACATGCGGGCCCGTCTCCCGCGAGTAGCCGTTCGCGATCTCGTTGCCGTCCGCGTCCACGATGACCGCGCCGACGGAGAACGCCGTCTGGCTCGGCGGACAGAGGCGGGACAGCTCGATGGCCCGCCTCATCCAATATTCGTCGGATTCGGACGGCTCGGCACTCATGCGCGGCTCTCCTGTTTGGGCAGGTAGCGCATGAACACCACGTCGCCAATCGGTCGGGCCTCGGCGAGTGTCATGCGCCGAGTGGAGGCCCAGGGGTAGTCGGCGGGGTGAAGGAAGCGGGGAGCGTCGGCCTGGCCGACGACGAGCGGGGCAACGGCGAGGTGGATTTCGTCAACGAGGTCTTGGGAGAGGAACGCGGTGTGGATCTGGCCGCCGCCCTCGACCATGAGGCGCTCGATGCCGCGCTCGCCGAGGTCGTCCAGGAGGGCGCCGAAGTCCAGTTCTTCGCCAGTGGAGACGACGTCGGCGAGGCCCTTCAAGCGCTCCCGCAGCTTGTCCTCGGCGGCGTCCGTTGTGTACGCGACCTTCTCTCCGCCGTGGTGCCAGAACTTCAGCTCACGCTCCAGGTCGCCGGTCTTCGTCACCGTGACCTTGAGCGGGTACGCGGGCTTGCCGGCTGCTTCGCGCGCCGCGCGTCGCTCCTCGCTGTTCACCAGCAGCCGCGGGTTGTCGGCCCGCATCGTTCCGGCCCCGATCAGGATGGCGTCGGAATCGGCGCGAACCTGGTCGACGCGGTCGAAGTCGTCAGCGTTGCTCAGCAGGAGGCGGGAAGGGCTGGTGTCGTCGATGTAGCCGTCTATCGAGGTCGCGACGCTGAGCGTGACGTACGGGCGGGGCACTGGGCATCTCCTTGGTGGCTGAGCGGACTGAGGCAGACGATACGAGGCTCACGCTTGCTTGAGCACTGCGTCCCTCATGGCGTCCTTGAACTCGTTCACGGTGATGACGCTATGCCACTTGCCGAGGTCTTCATCGAGGCGGGCCAGCTCTCGCGTGATGCGGCCGGAGCCGGTTTCCACGCCGATGCGGAGGGCCTGCATGCCTGTGCGTCCAGCCTCCTCGGCTTCACCCGCTCCCGCTAGAGCGACAGCCTGGCGGGCCAGGTAGACGCCCCGGTCGCGGTGGAAGCCGGCCGGAAGGTTGGTGATGGCGCGGCCGAAGCTCTCGGCGGCCGCCTGGTGGTCGCCGAGGACGTTGAGGCTCTGAGCCCGGTGCACCTCGATGTATGCGGCGTCGAGCCAGACCCCCCACGGGGAAGCTGGGTCGGGATCCATGGACTCACGCAGTTCGTGGGCGTGGTCGTAGGCGCGCTTGCAGGCGTCCGCGTCGCCCTGGAGCGCGTACCCATGGGCGCCGTAGGTCGCGGCCACGGCGGCGAGACGGCTGCCAGGCTCCGCGCGATCTTCGGCGGCTTCCGCCACGTCCAGGGCCTCGATGGGGTCGCGCATGTCGCCGGCGAGCTGGCTGCGGCGCGCGAGGATGAAGGTGGTGAGCTCAGCGTCCCCGGTCAGGTGAGAGAGCTCCAGTGCTTCGCGCGTCCAGTGCTGGGCTGCGCGGAAGTTGCCCGCATCCTGGTGGAACCAGCCGGCCAGCTCGGCGTACTGCGTGTGGAGCTGGAGGAGCTGCCGTCGGTCCTCGCCCCGAAGCTCTCGCCGCAGCGACCTCATGGCTGCCATCTGCCGCTCAACGATCGGGATGCTCTGGTACGGCCCGAACATGTTGTCGTTGTCGATCAGCACGCGACGTGTGGCCTGTAGGTGCTCGATCGGGTTCATGGCGGGCAACGTCCCAGGTGTCGGCGAATTGGCGGCAGCCGGAGCATCCGAGAGTGCGGCGGCTGCCGCCGCAGTGCCGAGGGTGCCGAGCAGCGCTCGGCGCGATATCGACACGAAGATGATCCTTCCGTCGTCGGTGCGGGCAGGGACGGAAATCCCCTCCGACGACGTTGCCTCACCCGCTGAGCTGTCCTCCAGAAGGACAGAGGTGTTGGACACATCAGGGCCCTGATAGGACACATGGTCACGGGGTTGGTCACGTGTCTCACAGCTTGATGAAGCTGCGGCTTGAATACGCCTGTACTTGCGAATCAGTGCGCCCTCGGCGCGAAGTTCGTGGTCGTAGGCCGTCACCAGGTCGGCCGAGGCGGCTTGGTCCCCGCGCTCCACTCGGGCCATGTAGCTGGGGCTGTAGTTGATCCGGGCGCTCAGTTTGCCGAGCGAGCGGCCTCGATGGTTGCGCCACTCGCGCATCTCCGCGCCCAACTCGTGCTGAGGCCCTGCCTCCGGCGTCAGCGCTTTGGGCTTCTGTCCCACAGCGACTCCCCCTTGTGTCCTTCGTGGCAGCTCCATCGAGGCCACATGGACAGTCTTTTGACGGCCCGCCAGCAGCCGTACAACAGATGCACAAGCAGCACACAGCCTATCGACGCTGAGTGCTCACCGCAGCGACAAGGACGGGAGGAGAGGAGGTGAGGATGCTACGAGTCGGCGCGGTCGGCCTGTTGCTCTTCGAGGGCCTGGAGCCGCTTGGACAACTCCGAGACCTGAGCCTTGAGTTCGGCGAACTGTTCAGCAGTGACCGGCGAAGCAGTGGGGCTGTACGGCGACTCGGGGTCATAGGCGAAGCTCCCGCGCCCCGTGGTGAAGATCCACCCTTCACTGCGAAGGAGGCTGAGGGACTTCTGAACCGTCACCGGAACGAAGCCGGACTCCTCGGCCAGCTTCCGCACGGAAGGCAGTTTTTCCCCGGGCGCGATCGCACCGCTCTTGATCCGTTCCCGCAGGTCATCGGCTAGTTGCTCGAAGGGTGCTCTGGGGTCGTTCTCAGCTCTCGTCACACTCCGAGCCTACCCACCGCTAACACGTACCAGCACGAAAAGCGCCTCAAGGGGCTTGCGCAATGTAACGTGACAGCACAAGCTGTCACGTGCTGGAACCGCCCGGAGGGCCCGGTGAAAGGGGCCCGAAGGAAGCGGCCGTTCTTTGAGAACTCAACAGTGTGTCCAAGCCGAGTGATTTTGGTCCGCGATGCCGCCTGAGCTGCGGCGTCGCGGGTCACGACCACTCGTCTGTGACGAGCGGTTCGCAGCCAGGGGATTCCTGGCTCCCCGACTCGGAAGGAGAACGATCATGTTGCTCGCCATTGGTGACGTCGTCCGCGACCGCCAGGACGACGCTTTGGGCACGGTCGCCGGCATGGCCTCCGGGGTGGTGCTGTTGCGGCTCAACGACACGGTTCGCCCGGTGCCCTCGGCGAACGTCGAGATGGTGGCGCGTGCGGTCAAGCCACGGACGCCGACGCTAGACGTCGCCAACCTCTGCTTCATCGCGGTTGGGCTGGTCATCGGCGTCGTCATGGGTACCGCCGTCGCTCAGCTCGGCGGGGGCATGTTCCTTATCGCGTCGGTCACCTTCGCCTCCACCGTGACCGTCATCTCCGGGCTGACCGGCCTTTTTCTGCGTCCTCGGCGCATTCGCGTCTGACCTGCGCGCGCTCAGCAGCAGGTGACGGCGGCACTCCCGACCAAGTAGCGCCCGCCGTCGCTGTCTCCCTATCCCAACCAGGAAGCAGGAGTCCGGATCATGACCATGAAGTCCTTCATCGCCGGCCATGAGGTCGTCACCGAGAACGACGCCTTGGAGCTGGCGCTCGGCACGCCGCTGGAGCTGTGGCTCGGCGTGTCAGACGAGAGTGGCGAGGAGCGCGCGGCTCGCCTGGACGCAGCGCGCGACATCCTTGCCGAAGAGCCTGAGCTGTACGACCGAGTCACGGCGCTCGTCGCCGAGGGACTGGCAGCGATGGTCTCGGGTCCCTCGACCGTCCGCTCTGTCGGTGCGCTGCTGAGCGGTGAGGCGGCTTGAGTACGGCTTCTGGACCGCACCGGACAGGAGCTGGCGTGCGGCTCTCCACCATGAGCGCGAGCCAGATCCGTTCCGCCGAGCGAACGCTGTCGGCCGGCACGTGGAGCATCACCTTCGGCGCGATCCTCTACTCCGTTCTGACCGTCACGCCGCTCGTTCGCAGCGTGACCCCGGATGGGTGGGAGCCGACGGCGCCGGTACTGCCGTTGGTGGTCGACGCGGCGGTCGTGATTGTCGTACGTCTCGACTCCACCGTTGCCCGCCTCGGCGGCTCCGCCGGACCCTGGCCGACCGTGCTGCGCTGGCTGACCGGCGTCATGACCCTCGCCCTCAACATCGGCGACTCGGCGCTTCATGGCGACCTGGTCGGCGTGGCTGTTCACGCGGTCGCGCCAACCCTGTTGATCGTCACCGCCGAGGCAGGGCTGGCCTACCGGCGCGCGATCGCTGCGGCGCTTGAACGCATCGAGCGTGAGCAGCGTGAACAGGCCGAGCGCGCAAGAGCCGAGCGCGATGAACAGGCGCGTCTGGCGCGTGAGGAGCGTGAACAGCAGCGCGAAGCTGCCGAGCGCCGTGAGCGGGAGGCCCGTGAGCACGCCGCCCAGTTGGAACAGCAGCGCGCCGAGCGGGAAGCTGCCGAGCGTCGCGAGCAGCGTGAGCACGAAGAGCGGCTTCGCCGCTTGGAAGCGGAGCGCGAGGAGCGCGAGCGGCGTGAACAGCGAGAGTTCGAGCTGGCCCGCGAGGCGCGCGAACGGGCCGACCGCGAGCGCCGTGAACAGCAGGAGCGCCAGCGGCGTGAACAGCCCAAGCAACAGCGCTCCGTTCATGAACACGCAGGGCACGCCACTCGGGAACGCCAGCCGCAGCCCGGCCCAGCGGACAAGCAGTCATCGCCGAAGCGCGGCAATGCGCCCGCGAAGCTGAGCGAGGAGGAGGCCTTGGAGGCCATCCGTACCGCCAACCCGGATCACACCGTGCGACAGCTCGCGGAGCGCACCGGCTGGTCCGTCGGCTGGATCAGCGCGCGCATGCGCGAACTCCAAGGTGTGGCCTGAGAGCTGGCCACCACACCCCCAGTGAGCCCAGGGGTCCGGTCACGAACCGACCAAAGCAGCGGCCGGACCCCTGGTTCCTCCCAACCAGGAAGGAATTGTCAGTGAACCACGAGGACGAGAACGAGCTGTTCAGGCGGCTCGAATCGGAGATGGCCGAGGGAGAGCCGGGCAGGGTGCTCGACTTCGACAAAGCTCGGTCGGCCCGTACCGCCTCGGCCGAGGCGGACAGCGTCCCACCGACCGACAGGTCGGAGGAGGCTGAGTCGGGCGACACGCCCGTGATGGTGGACCCGCCGGCGATCTCCGGCCCTGGGCTGATGGAGCGCATCCGAGGCGCGCGGCGAAACGCGTTGCTGCCCGGCTGGCTGCGCTCCAAGCCCGAGTTGCTGGACGCGGCCGGCTGGCTGGTCGGGTACGTCGGCCACACCGCCGCGTACCACGCCATCCGCACCCCCTACTACGCGGCGAACCTCGCGGCCCGTTCTCCGTTGGGCGCGGCCAAGGTCGTCGGGGGGACGCTGCGGTGGGTGTCCGACGCCGAGGGTGAGCCGCTGCGGCAGGCAGCCGCAGCGAGCGAGGACATCGGGGAGTATCTGAAGCTCTCCCGGCAGCGTGACCGGCGCGTGCGGTGGCGCGGCGCTGTGGTGGCGCTCTCGCTGCTGGTCGGCTTCCCGGCTGCACTCGCCTGCTACGTCCTGGCGCCCACGGGACTGCTGGCCCTCTCGGGTACTGCGCTGGTACTCGTTCTCGGCCGCGTAGGGGCGCCCGCCGACAAGCCGATCATCTCGCAGGCCGTGGTGCCCACACATGTGGAGCGGCTGACCTCCCCGATGATCGAGCGCGCTCTGGGCGCGCTGGGCATCGCCGAGATCAACAAGGCGCTCGGCAAGGGCGGGGAGGGCATCACCTTCCCGCACCCGATCCGGCAGGACGGCCCCGGATGGCGCGCGGACGTCGACCTGCCGTACGGCGTGACGGTGGCCGACATCCTTGACCGCCGCGAACGCCTCGCCTCCGGGCTGCGCCGCCCGCTGGGCTGCGTGTGGCCCGAGCCGGTGCCGGACGAGCACGCCGGCCGCATGATGCTCTGGGTCGGACATCAGGCGCTCAACAAGGGCAAGCCCAACCCCGGACCGCTGCTCAACAGCGGGGCGCTCTCGCTGTTCAAGCCCGTCCCGTTCGGCACCGACCAGCGTGGCCGGGGTGTCGACCTGACGCTGATGTACGACAACGTACTGATCGGTGCCATGCCGGGCATGGGCAAGACCTTCGCACTGCGCAACCTGCTGCTGGCCGCCGCGCTGGACGTGCGTGCCGAGCTGCTGGTGTGGGAGCTGAAGGGAACCGGCGACCTGGCGCCGCTGGCCAAGGTCGCGGCCGACTACGGCAGCGGGCCTGATGACGCCACGGCCGCCGCTGCTCTGGAGTCCTTGCGCTACGTCTACCGGGACTTGGAGCGTCGGGCGAAGGTCATCGCCTCGCTGCCCAAGGACAAGTGCCCGGAGAACAAAGTCACCGCCGAACTGGCCAAGACCAAGAGTCTGGGCCTGCACCCGCTGGTCCTGGCCATTGACGAGTGCCAAGAGCTGTTCATGCACGACAAGTACCGCAAGGAAGCGGCGAACCTGTGCACGGCCATCATCAAGCGCGGCCGCGCTCTGGGCGTCATCCTGCTGCTGGCCACTCAGCGCCCGGACAAGGACTCGCTTCCTACGGCCATCAGCGCCAACGTCGGTACCCGCTTCTGCATGCGCGTGATGGGGCAGACGGAGAACGACATGATCCTCGGCACCTCGATGTACAAGAGGGGCATCCAGGCCAGCACCTTCACCAAGTCCGACAAGGGCATCGGCTACCTCGTCGGCGCCGTCGACGAGCCGCAGATCGTGCGAGGCTACTACCTCGACAACCCCCAGGCCGACAGCGTCTGTGAGCGCGCCCGCCAGGCGCGCATCAAGGCAGGCACCCTCAGCGGCATGGCCGCTGGCGAGGAGCCGCAGCGCGAGGGGCGCAACGAGACGCTTCTCGCTGACATCCTCGCCGTCGTTCCGCCCAAGGAAGCCAAGGTGTGGAACGAGACGGTCATCGAGCGCCTGGCCGAACTGCGCCCCGAGACCTACGAGGGCTGGGGCGCCGAGCAACTGACCGCCGCGCTCAAGCCCTTCGGCATCGAGACAACCCAGATCGGCCGCCGCATCGACGGCAAGGTCGTCAACCGGCGCGGCATCATCCGCGTCGACATCGCCCGCACTGCTGCGGAGCGTGACGACAAGCGCGACGCCGGATGAGCGTCCGGGGCCGCTGGCGCTAGCGGCAGCCACCGCTAACGTTAGCGGCCCCGCTAGCGCCCCATATCCCACCTGATCAGGCCGCTAGCGGATAGCGGCCCTCTCCTCGCACGCCCGAAAACCCGCCCTGGGAGGGCTCCATGACCGACATCCTGGCCGCTATACCCGGCCTCCTCTTCCTCACCCTCTGTTACGCCGCGCTGTGCGCGATCTCCCCGTTCGGCACCTGCCGCAAGTGCCGAGGCTTCGGCTTCCACCTCAAGACCAACCGGCGCGGCCAGCTCTGGCGCGGCAAGGACTGCCGCCGCTGCGACGGTCACGGCAAGCGCATCCGCCTCGGCCGCTGGCTCTACAACCGCGCCTCCCGACTCCACGACCAAGGCACCCGCTGACCCCACCGAAAGGCTCATGCCATGACCCTCACGGTTTCCGTCGTGCTCGTCCTCGGCGTCCTCGTCGCCGTCGCGCTGAAGTTCCGCGCCATCGGCGTCGGCGCCTTCATCCTCGTCGCCCTCTTCGGCTTCAGCCTCTCCGAGACCGACGCGGCCCCCACCATCACCCAGTTCATCGGCGCCCTCAGCGACGCCATCGCAGACATCGGCAACTGACCAGAACGGAGAACGCTTTGAACGCCATAGCACCCCTCCCGCAGCGCATCTCACTTATGGCCGTCGGGCGAGCTGCGCGACGCCTTCACTGCCCTCGAACGCGGCGACCGAGGCACCGCCGTCGCCAGCCTCATGGCCATCGACCCCGAGTCCTGGCAGGCCATCGAACACCGGCTCACCGCTCTCGGCGGGAGCGTCGCGGAGCTGATCAAAGCGCTCGAAACCCAGCAGTGAGCCAACCCCAGGAGGCGAAGTGATCCCCGACCCCAATGCCGCGATGTGCCCGTCCCCCGCGTCCGCGTACGCGGACGCGCCCCGCATCACCCGAGAGATTTCGTGGGTGGCCGGCGCGGCAGCCGACAGGGAATTCGGCGTGCCGATGGGACGCGAATTCTGGCTCCGCAAGGCCGCCCTACTCGACCGCATCGCTCTCGACCAGGTCGAGAAGCACGCGCCCGAAGTCGCTGCCGCAGCAGTCGAGACGGCGGAAGAGGCGGCCGGACGGCTCGCCGACTTCGACCACACCCACTACACGACGCGCGGCCCCATCAAGCCGCTGCTGAACCCGCCCGGTCGTTCCTACCGGCCCTACGTCCGCCAGGAGTACCTGGCCTGGCTCAAGGCCCGTACCGACTCCTAGCTACGCCCGGAGGCGGCGGCACTCCCGACCAAGGTCGCCCGCCGCCTCCGGTCTCCCTATCCCAACCAGGAAACAGGAGGGCACCAGCATGCCATCTGAATCCATGGACGCGCCGTACAGCAATGTGCGCGCACTGTTCGATCAGTCCGAAAACAGCGGCCCGCCGAGCGACGTGGAAGCCGAGGCGGCCGTACTGGGGGCGATGATGCTCCGCGGCGAGGCCATCTCGGACGTGGTGAAGTCCCTGAGCCCGGAGGACTACTACCGGCCCGCCCACGAGACGATTCACCGCGCCATCCTCGCCCTGCACGAAGAGGGCCAGCCGGTCGACCCGATCACCCTCGCGCACCACCTGGGCCGCCTCGGCGAGCTGCGTCGCGTCGGCGGCCCTGGCTACGTCCAGTCCCTCGTTCAGGCCGTCCCAACCGCCGCGCACGCCGCGTACTACGCCGAGATCGTTCACGAACTGGCCGAGCGGCGCCGCCTCATCGAGGCCGGAACGCGGCTCGTCCAGGCCGCGTCGACCCCGGACGCTTCGGCGGCCGAGGTGCGCGAAGCGCTCGCTCTCGGCGACGAGAAGCTGCCGGACACCTGGACGGAGCCCATCCCCCTCAACACCCGCCCGACGCTCCCGGCCTTCCCTCTGCACACCTTCCCCGGCTGGCTGCGCAACTTCGCCGCCGGCATCGCCGAGGAAACGCAGACGCCCGTCGATATGGCGGGCTCCCTGGCCCTGTCCGTCCTGGCGACGGCTGCCGGTGGTCGCTGCGTCGTGCAGGTGCGCGGCCGGTGGCGCGAGCCGACCAACCTGTACGTGGTCGTCGCGCTTCCACCCGCCAACCGGAAGAGCGCCGTCTTCGCCGCGATGACCGGACCGCTCTACGAAGCAGAGAAGTCGCTCGCGGAAGAGATGGCCGGACGCATCGTTGAGGCCGACCTGACGCGGAAGATGGCTCAGGAAACTGCCGACAAGGCCGCCGCCCGCGCGGCGGCGGCCGAGGGACCCGAGCGTGACTCGCTCGTCGCCGAAGCGATCGGCCTGGCACAGCAAGCCGAAGGGCTCACCGTGCCCGCACGGCCCCGGCTGCTGGCCGACGACTCCACGCCGGAGACGGTCACCTCCCTCATGGCTGAGCAGGGCGGGCGCCTGGCCGTCATGTCGGCCGAGGGCGGCATCTTCGACATCATCGCCGGCCGCTACTCCGGCACCCCCAACATGGAAGTCTTCCTGAAGGGGCATGCGGGAGACCGGTTGCGCGTCGACCGCCGCTCCCGCGAGGAGTCCATCGAAGCCCCGGCGCTGACCATGGGTCTGGCAGTGCAGCCGACCGTCCTGGAGGACATCGGCAAGCACCGCGGATTCGACGGGCGCGGCCTCCTCGCCCGCTTCCTCTACTCCATGCCGGAATCCCTGGTCGGCTACCGGAACAGCGACCCCGCTCCGGTCCCGGACGCTGTCGCTGCCCGATACGAGCGCAACATCATGGCGCTCACGCTCTCCCTGGCGGACTGGACAGACCCGGCCGTACTCCAGCTCACCCCGGCGGCCGACAAGGCGCTGAAGAGCTACCAGGAAGAGCTGGAGATCCAGCTCCGCCCCAAGGGCGGCAAGCTGGGCCACCTCCAGAAATGGGCGGGCAAGCTGGTCGGCGCCATCGCCCGCATCGCCGGACTGCTGCACCTGGCCGCGCACCTGCACGACGGGTACGGCAAGCCGATCGATGACACCACCATGCTGGCCGCCATCGAGATCGGCGAATACTTCGCCGACCACGCCCTGAACGTCTTCGACCTCATGGGCGCCGACGCCGCCCAGTCGCGGGCTCGGACCCTGCTGGAGGTGCTGGCCGCGAACGGCTGGGAGACGGTCAGCCGGCGCGACCTGTTCGCCAAGCTCTCCCGCTCGGAGTTCCCCACGGTCGCCGACCTTGAGCCGGCCGTCGCCCTCCTGGAGGAACACGGCTACCTGCGCATCCACACACCGCCCCGGAACGGCAAGCGCGGCCGTCCACCGGCCCCGCGCTACCTCGTCCACCCCCAGGTGCGGGAGGGGCTGGCATGACCACACGCACAGCCACCCGCGCCGCCGCTCGGCCGCACAAACCGCAGAAACAACAGAAACCCCACGCCATGCACGCTGACCAGCAGCGCAGCCCCCTCGGCGCCGCGTCGGGCCAGCCGCCGCAGAAAGCAACGGAACCGCCGCACAAATGCCCGCGCGCCGCCTCCGACAGCGCGGAGGGCCTGGCCGCTCCGTATTTCTGCGGCACATCCCGCGCTTTCTGCGGCGCCCACCCTAGTAACCACAACACCCCAGGTCAGCAGCCAAGTTCGCGGGTTTCTGCGGATTCTGCGGTTTCTGCGGCAGGGGTTCCGTCCAGCCAGTCCGCCCGTAAGCCCCGAAGGAGGAGCACCTTGGCCAACCGTCGCGCCACGGGACCCACCGACGAACTGCTCCCGCTGACCGCTGTCCTGGACGAGCTCGGGATCACTCGCGCTACCTGGTACCGCTGGCGGAACCGAGGTTGGGGACCGCGCGCGCGGCGGCTGCCGAACGGACACCTGCGGGTGCGTCGGAGCGACCTGGACGAGTTTCAGGCAGAGCTGGAGGCGGCGTGAACGAGTGGAGCTACACCGTCAAGATCTGGGCCATCCGCAAGCGCGAGGGACGGAAGCACGCCTTCCAACTGCGCTGGAAGGTAGGCACGCGCCCGCACTCGGAATCGTTCCTCACGCTGGGTCTGGCGGAGAGCCGACGAGCCCAGCTCATCACGGCTTCTCGCGAGGGCGAGCCGTTCGATGTGGAAAGCGGCCTGCCGAAGTCCATGATCGTCAAGACGCGGGACCTCTCGTGGTACCAGCACGCCCGCAACTACATCGAGATGAAGTGGACCGACTCCCCCGCCTCCACACGGCGAACCCTGGCCGAGGCCATGGCCACTGTCACGCCCGCACTGGTGAAGGACACGAAGGGCATGCCCGACGCCAGAACCGTCCGCACGGCCCTCTATAGCTGGGCCTTCAACAAGAATCGCTGGGAGGAGGAACCGCCGGCGGATGTGGCCAGGACGCTGGACTGGTTCAAGCGGAAGTCGCTTCCCACGTCAGCGCTCTCAGATCGTTTGCGCGTCCGAGCCGCCCTCAACGCGCTGTCCAGGAAGTTGGACGGCAAGACAGCCGCCGCAGGGACCATCAGCAGGAAGCGCGCGATCTTCCACAACGCCCTGGAGTATGCGATCGAGGCGGAACTTCTCACCGAGAACCCCCTCACCCGCATCAAGTGGAAAGCGCCCGAAAAAGTGGACGAGGAGGTTGACCCCGCATGCGTGCCTGACCCGAAGCAGGCGGGCAAGCTCTTGGCCGGAGTGCGGGAGCAGAGCGCGCGTGGTCGCCATCAGGCGGCGTTCTTCGGCTGCATGTACTACGCCGCAGCCCGGCCGGCCGAAGTCATCGGGCTGCGCCTGAGCGACTGCGACCTTCCTCGGCGAGGCTGGGGCGTCCTGCGGTTGCATGACACCTGGCCGCGCTCAGGCTCTTCTTGGACCGACAGCGGGGAAGCCCACGAGAAGAGCGGGCTCAAGCATCGGCCGCGCAAGACCGTGCGGCCCGTTCCGATCCCGCCAGAGCTGGTTGCCATGCTGCGCTGGCACGTCACCGCGTACAGCACTGCTCCGGACGGGCGACTCTTCCGCACGTCACGTGGTGGGCTGATCCAGGACACCGGATACGGCGAGGTCTGGGCCGAGGCTCGGCGCCGAGCCCTCACGGCTGCCCAGCTCGGCACCGCACTGGCGAAGCGCCCGTATGACCTCCGTCACGCTGCGGTGTCCACGTGGCTCAGCTCGGGCGTGGAACCCCAACTTGTCGCCAAGCGGGCGGGACACAGCGTCGCTGTGCTCTTCCGCGTATACGCCAAGTTCCTCACGGACGGTGATGAGGCCGCCAACGCCAAGATCTCAGCGCGCCTCCAAGGCCCGCAAGGGTGAGTCGGCGAAGCCCCGCCGAAGCCGGTCCACGCGTGGTCCACACACACCGAGAAACAGCGGTTCACAGCGAGACAGTGTGAGACGGCGCGTCCAGCTCGGCGGGGAAACATGAAATGGGCCCCTGACCTGGCCGAATGGCTGGTCAGGGGCCCATTTCTTTGCCCTGTGGCGGCGCTAGGATTCGAACCTAGGAAGGCTGAGCCGGCAGATTTACAGTCTGCTCCCTTTGGCCGCTCGGGCACACCGCCTGGGTTTGCTGCCGGGCACCCCGCTCGGGGCGGTGCGCCGTGGCAACGGTGTAAACCATACCCGATGGCCGGGGGTGGTTCGCCACCCGGTTGATCAGCCGCGGACGAGCCGCCGGAGGGATCCGGTGGAAGGGCCGGCGGACGGTTCCGGGGGCTCCCGGGCGTGCTTCGGCGCGACGCCTCTCGCGGCCGGGGCCGGGTGGCTGTTGTGGGTGGCTAGGCTTTGCGGACGGCCCTCGTGGGCCGTTTTCTGCCGGATCTATGTACGAGGAGCCAACTCACCATGGCCGACTCCAGTTTCGACATCGTCTCGAAGGTCGAGCGGCAGGAGGTCGACAACGCGCTGAACCAGGCCGCGAAGGAGATCTCCCAGCGCTACGACTTCAAGGGTGTGGACGCTTCCATCGCGTGGTCGGGCGAGCGGATCGAGATGCGGGCCAACTCGGAGGAGCGGGTCAAGGCCGTGCTGGACATCTTCCAGTCCAAGCTGATCAAGCGCGGCATCTCGCTCAAGGCGCTGGACGCCGGGGAGCCGCAGGCCTCCGGCAAGGAGTACCGCATCTCCGCGTCGCTCCAGGAGGGCATCTCCCAGGAGAACGCGAAGAAGGTCGCGAAGGTGATCAGGGACGAGGGGCCCAAGGGCGTCAAGGCGCAGGTGCAGGGCGACGAACTGCGGGTGACCTCCAAGAGCCGGGACAGCCTGCAGGAGGTCATCGCCCTGCTGAAGGGCAAGGACTTCGACTTCGCGTTGCAGTACGTGAACTTCCGCTGAGGTTCGCGCGCACGCACCCGCGCGGTCGACACCACGGTCGTGGTGTCCGAACGGTCGGGGCGTGTGCACAGTCACCGACCCGCTCGGCTCCGTCGCAGGCCGCAGCCGAGCGGGGTGGGTGCTCAGCGGCGGGGTGGGCGGGCGTTCACCAGCGGTAGCCCGGGTAGGCCGCAGGGGCGCTGGTGGAGACGATCTCGCGGCCGAGCGGCATCAGCGAGACCGGGACCATCTTGAAGTGGGCCAGGCCGAAGGGGATGCCGATGATGGTCGCGCAGAGCCCCACACCCAGGGTGATGTGGCCGAGCGTGAGCCAGATGCCCGCGAAGACGAGCCAGACGATGTTCCCGGCGCCAGACGCGGCTCCGGAGTCCTGGCGCTGCACCACCGTTCTGCCGAACGGCCACAGGGCGTATGCGGCGATGCGGAAGCACGCCAGGCCCCAGGGGATGGTGATGATGAGCACGCAGCAGATGAGCCCGGCGAGGACGTAGCCGAGGGCCATCCACAGGCCGGAGAAGATCAGCCAGATGAGGTTGAGGAGGGTCTTCACCCGCGCCAGCCTGCCATCTTCTCCAGCCTGGCGACACGTTCCGCCATTGGTGGGTGGGTGGAAAAAAGTTTCGTCATGCCGCCCTCGCCCCTGCGGAACGGGTTGGCGATCATCATGTGGCTCGCCGTCTCCAGCCGGGGCTCGGGGGGCAGCGGCAGCTGCGCCGTGCCCGCCTCCAGCTTGCGCAGCGCCGAGGCGAGGGCCAGGGGGTCGCCGGTGAGCTGCGCCCCGGAGGCATCCGCCTCGTACTCGCGCGAGCGGGAGACGGCGAGCTGGATGAGGGAGGCGGCGAGCGGGCCCAGCAGCATGATCAGCAGCATGCCGACCAGCCCAGGACCCTCGTCGTCGTCGGAGCGCCCTATGGGGACCAGCCAGGCGAAGTTGACGAGGAAGAGCACCACGGAGGCCAGGGCGCCCGCGGTGGAGGAGATGAGGATGTCCCGGTTGTAGACGTGGCTCAGCTCATGGCCCAGGACACCGCGCAGCTCCCGCTCGTTCAGGATCCGCAGGATGCCGTCCGTGCAGCACACTGCCGCGTTGCGCGGGTTGCGGCCGGTGGCGAAGGCGTTGGGGGCCTGGGTGGGCGAGATGTAGAGCCGCGGCATGGGCTGCCGCGCTGCCGTGGACAGCTCGCGGACCATGCGGTACAACTGCGGGGCCTCGAACTCGCTGACCGGCCGGGCACGCATGGCACGCAGCGCGAGTTTGTCGCTGTTCCAGTACGCATAGGCGTTGGTGCCCAGCGCGATCAGCAGCGCGATGACCAGGCCGGTGGTGCCGAAGAAGCTCCCGATGACGATGATGAGAGCGGACAGCCCTCCCAGGAGCAGAGCTGTCCTCAGCCCGTTGTGCCGGCGGTGCACGGTTCGCCCTCCAGATGGTGCTGCGGAGCCCTGAGCCGGGCAGACCTTCCGCCCTCAGCAGCCCCGTCCAGTGGACCCTCCCTTTTGCGTCAACGGAGGGTGGGCGTTCTCAGTTCCCCCGGTAGCGGCTGCCCGGAGGAAGGGCACGAACCGCTCAGAACAGCGCGGTGCCGGCGAACCGGAGGACCAGTTGCGGCGCACCGGACGCGGCCAGGGCGAGCACCCCGGTCAGTGCGACGGTCGCGGTCAGGGAGGCGGAGAGCCGCGGGAGGGCCGGGGCGGCGGGCTGCCGGCCGGTCGCGGGGCGGAAGAGCAGCGCCGTCCAGGTGAGGTAGTAGACGAGGGCGATCACCACGTTGAGGGCCATGACGACGGCGAGCCAGCCCAGCCCGGCGTCCACGGCCGACTGGAAGACGGTGACCTTGGCGAACAGGCCGACGATCCCCGGGGGCAGCCCGGCCAGGCACAGCAGGAAGAACGCCAGCGCCGCTGCGGCCAGCGGGTGCGTGCGGACCAGGCCGCGGTAGTCGTCGAGACGGCCGGGTGATCCGGGCCGCTGGAGGGCCGCGACGACGGCGAAGGCGCCCAGGTTCACCACGGCGTACATCAGCGCGTAGGCGAGGGTCGCGCCGACCGCCCGGTCGGGCTCCTCCGTGTATCCGGCGGCGGCGATGGGGACGAGCAGATAGCCCGCCTGTCCGACCGACGACCAGGCGAGCAGGCGGACGGCGCTGTGCGCGCGGTCGGTGCGCTGGCGCAGCGCGCCCAGGTTGCCGACGCTCATGGTCAGCGCGGCGAGCACCGCGAGCGCGGGCCCCCAGGCGTCCGCGTACGAGGGGAAGGCCCGCACGGTGACCAGGATCAGCCCGGAGAAGCCCGCGGCCTTGCCGATGACCGACAGATACGCGGCGACCGGCACCGGCGCGCCCACATAGGTGTCGGGCACCCAGAAGTGGAACGGTGCGGCAGCTGTCTTGAAGGCGAAGCCGACCAGGGTGAGCGCCACACCTGTGGCGGCGAGGGTGTGCAGTCTGCTGTCCACTCCGGGCAGGGCCTGCGCGACAGTGCTCAGATGCATGCTGCCGGTGGTGGCGTAGACGAAGCTGACGCCCAGCAGCATCACGGCTGTGGCGGCGACGGACGACAGGAAGAACTTCAGCGCCGCCTCGGACGAGAGCCGCTCTCCGCGCCGCAGACCGACCAGCGCGAATGCCGGAAGGGAGGCCACCTCCAGGGCGACCACAAGCGTCGCCAGGTCGCGCGAGGCGGGCAGCAGTGCCGCACCGGAAGCCGAGGCGAGCAGCAGGAACCAGAACTCCCCTGCGGGCAGCCGCTCCTGGCGCACCGGCGCCATCGACAGCAGTGCCGTGACAAAGGCGCCGCCCAGTACGAGAAATTGAACGGTGAGGGTGAAGGGGTCGGCCACATAGCTGCACGCGCGCGTGCCGGCAGTGAGACAGAAGGTGGCGCGGTCGTCGCCGATGAGCGGCACGAGTGCCAGCCCGGCGAGCGCGAGTGCGGCGGCGGTCAGGCCGCCGAGCAGGCCCTTGTGGCGCTCGGCCAGGAACAGGTCGGCCACCAGGACGACGAGCGCGGCGACAGCGGCGATGGTGGGCGGCGCGATGGCGGCCCAGTCGATGCTCTGGACGAGATCGGCGCCCTTGGCGAGGTCCACGCGCTGCGCGGCGCCCTCGGCGAGGTGGTGCGCGCCCTGCGGGGCGGTGAGCGCAGTCATCGGGTCACTCCTGGAAGGAGGCTCTGCACGGCCGGGTCCATCAGCCCCAGGAGGGCCCCGGGCCACAGTCCGGCGACGACGGTGAGGACGACCAGGGGCGTCCAGGCGGCGAACTCGTAGGGGCGCATGTCCGGCACCGTTGCGAGGCGTTCGGGGCGGGTCTCGGCCGGGTCGCCCATGCAGACGCGGCGTACGACGAGCAGCAGATACGCGGCGGTCAGCAGGGTGCCGAGGGCGCCGAGCGCCAGGAACACCGAGAAGGCGGGCCTGCTGAGCCCGGCTGCCGGGTGGTAGGCGCCCAGCAGCGCCAGCAACTCGCCCCAGAAACCGGCCAGTCCTGGCAGCCCCAGGGAGGCGACGGCGCCGAAGGCGAGCAGCCCGCCCAGCCGCGGCGCCCTGCCGTAGAGCGCGCCCCCGGTGGTGCCGGCCAGGGTGTCGAGGTCGCTGGTCCCCGTGCGGTCCTTCAGCGCGCCGACGAGGAAGAACAGCAGGCCGGTGATGAGGCCGTGCGCGAGGTTCGCGTAGAGGGCGCCGTTGACGCCCGTGTGGGTGAGCGTGGCGATGCCCAGCAGGACGAAGCCCATGTGGCCGACGGAGGAGTACGCGATCAGCCGCTTGAGGTCACCCTTGGCGCCTTTCCGCGCCAGGGCGAGGCAGGCGAGCGACCCGTAGATGATGCCGGTGACGGCGAACGCCGCCAGATACGGAGCGAACGTGTGCGCACCGTCCGGAACGGCGGGCAGCAGGATACGGACGAACCCATAGGTGCCCATTTTCAGCAGCACGCCTGCCAGCAGGACGGAGCCCACTGTGGGCGCTGCCGTGTGCGCGTCCGGGAGCCAGCTGTGCAGTGGCCACATCGGTGCCTTGACGGCCAGCCCGACACCGATGGCCAGTGCGGCGATCAGCTGGGTGGTGTGGCTGAGCCCTGCACCGTGCGCCTCGGCGAGCCGCACCATGTCGAACGTACCGGCGTTCAGGCCGACCACCAGCAGCCCGAGCAGCATCACCACGGAGCCGAGCAGGGTGTACAGGACGAACTTCCACGCTGCGGGTCCCCTGCCCTCGCCGCCCCACCGGGCGATGAGGAAGTACATCGGGACGAGCACCGTCTCGAACGCCAGGAAGAACAGCATCAGGTCGAGCACCGCGAAGGTGGCCAGCGTGCCGCACTCCAGCAGGAGCAGCAGCGCGACGAACGCCTTGGGGCTCGGTCCCTGCGGCATTCTCGCGTAGCTGTAGAGCGCGCACAGGAACGTCAGCAGGGCGGTGAGGACGAGCAGCGGCAGCGAGACTCCGTCGGTGCCGAAGTGCAGCCGCACCCCCAGCGCAGGGATCCAGCTGAGGTCCGACTCGGCCTGCATGGTGCCGGGGCGGTCGTGGTCGAAGCCGACTGCCAGCAGCACGGTGAGGGCGAACACGACTCCGGTGACGGTCACGCCGTGCCGCAGCACCGCCTGTTCCGGGCCGCGGCCGCGCAGTCCCGGCGGTGCGGGCAGCAGTGCGGCGAGCGCGCCCAGCAGCGGCAGGACGACAGCGGCGACGAGGAGCGCCTGCATGACGGTGTCGTCGAGCGGGATCACGTCACGCCCCTCCGTTTCCGGTCACGGCGACCACGGCGATGACGGCGAGCACCAGGGAGCCGGTCAGCAGCGCGCCGAGGTAGGTCTGCACGTTGCCCGTCTGGGCGCGCCGGACAGCCGCACCCAGCAGCCGCGAACCGCGCCCGGCGCCTGCCACATAGCCGTCGACCACCTCACGGTCCAAGAAGCGCACCAGCCGGGCGGCTGACCGGACGGGACGTACGACAGTGGCGCTGTAGAGCGCGTCCAGGTGGAAGCCTGCTGCCGCGTGCCGGTGCAGCGGTCCGAGCAGCAGCACGCCGGGGTCGGCGTCGTGTTCCGGGTGGAGCGCGGCGAGCGCGCTGCTGTGCCGCCATGTCGCGTAGGTCAGCAGACCGCCCACCAGCGTCACGCCGGTGGCGAGTACGGAGGTGGTCAGCGTGGGTGTGAGGGAGGCGCCG
This sequence comes from Streptomyces oryzae, assembly GCF_017676365.1. GTDB lineage: Bacteria > Actinomycetota > Actinomycetes > Streptomycetales > Streptomycetaceae > Streptomyces > Streptomyces oryzae. Next base: position 4,774 of record NZ_JADKMA010000021.1, on the reverse strand, counting down.
TCGAACCAGTCGGGCAGTACGAGAAAAGTGAGCCCCAGTACGAGGGACGGCAAGGCGAGCACCCATAGGACGACGGTCATGACGGCGGGTGCGGGGTGGTGCGCAAGTGCGTCGGAGTCGGCTGCTTCTTGCTCGGCCCTGTGCGCGGGTCGGTGTGCGGGTCCCGGGTGGGCGAGCTCCGTCTCGGGGGCCTGCTGCGGCACCTGCTCGGGTACGTGCTCGGCGGCTTTCTCGCTCCGCACGGCGAGCGGTGCGACCGCAGGGGTGCCGCGGAACGCCAGCAGCCACAGCCGGGCCGCGTAGGCGGCGGTCAGCAGTGCGGTGACCAGACCCGCGACGAGAACGATCCAGCCGGCGCTCACGGGGGCGGCGTGCGCTCCCTCGAACGGGGCGTGTGCGTTGCCGAAGGCGGCGTGTTCGGCCCCGGCCAGCACGGCTTCCTTGGAGAAGAACCCGGAGAACGGCGGAACGGCCGCCAGTGCCAGCAGCGCGATGGTCATGGTCCAGAAGGCGTCCGGCGCACGCTTGGCGATGCCGCCTGAACGCGCCATCACCGTCAGCGAGTTGGTACCGGCGGTGTGGATGAGAACCCCGGCGGCGAGGAAGAGCAGCGCCTTGAACGCGCCATGGGTGAGCAGATGGAAGACAGCGGCGCCCCGGTCGGCGACAGCGAGCGCGGCGGCCATGTAGGCGAGCTGGCTGATGGTCGAGTAGGCGAGCACGCGCTTGATGTCGTCCTGGGCGAGCGCGGCGAGTGCCGAGCCGGTCATGGTGAGCGCCGCCAGCACCGCGAGGACGACGAGTGCCGCGGCTGAGGCGGTGAAGACGGGCAGCAGCCGGGCCACGAAGTAGATGCCCGCCGCGACCATCGTGGCCGCGTGGATCAGCGCGGAGACCGGCGTCGGGCCCGCCATCGCGTCCGGCAGCCAGGAGTGCAGCGGCAGCTGCGCCGACTTGCCCGCGACCCCGGCGAGCAGCAGCAGCGCGATCAGCGTGGGGTGCGTCAGTTCGAAGCCGGAGAGGCTGGAGGTGAGGCGGGTGACGACGGTGCTGATGCGGAAGCTGCCCGTCTCGGAGGCGAGCGCCAGGATGCCGATGAGGAACGGCACATCACCCAGCTTGGTGACCAGGAACGCCTTGAGGGAGGCGGCGCGCGCTGCTGGTGTCTCCCAGTAGTGGCCCACCAGGAAGTACGAGCAGATGCCCATGACTTCCCAGCCGACAAGCAGCACGATCAGATCGTCGCTGTAGACGACGAGGAACATCGCGGCCGTGAAGAGCGAGACCAGTGCGGCGTACGAGGCGTAGCGCGGGTCGTCGCGCAGATAGCCGGTGGAGTAGAGCTGCACGCAGGTGGCGACCACACCGACGAGGACGGCGACCAGCACCGCGAACCCGTCGAGGTTGAGCGCGAGCTGGATCGGCAGCGCCTCGTTGCCGGTTGGCGCCAGCTCGGTGGCCGCGCGCACCGGGGTGCCGCCGCCCTGACGGACCGCCACGGCGACGGCGAGAGCCGCTGCGGCGAGCGTGGGCAGTACCGCGAGCGGGCGTACGAAGCCTGGGGCACGGCGGCCGAGGAGCAGCCCGGCGAGGGCACCGAGCGCCGGGAGAGCGGGGACGAGCGCTGCGAGTGTCGTCGTGCTCACGCGTGCCGCCTCCCTGCGGCAGGACCCTGAACCTGCTGGTCAGAGCCGCTTTCGGCGTCGTTGTCAGCGTCGTTGTCAGTGGCGGGTGCCACACTCTTCTCATCGCGTGAACCGCCGCTGGAGTCGCCCCCTGGTGGGCCGCCGCTCTCGCGGAGGTCCCTGAGTCTGTCGATGTCGGAGCTGCCGCGGTTGCGGTGGACGAGCAGGACGATCGCCAGACCGATGCCGATCTCGGCCGCGGCGATCGCGATGGTGAAGAGGGTGAGCGCCTGGCCCGCGTGCAAGGTGTCGCGGAGCCAGACGTCGAAGGCGACGAGGTTGAGGTTGACGGCGTTGAGCATCAGCTCGACGGCCATCAGGACGAGGATGGCGTTCCTGCGCGCGAGGACGCCGTAAAGGCCGACGCAGAAGAGGAGGACGGCGAGCACGGCGGGGTAGGCGAGATGCATCAGCGCTCACCGGCCTTGTTCCGCTTGGAGAGGACGATGGCGCCGACGAGTGCGGCGAGGAGGAGGACGGACAGCACCTCGAACGGCAGCACCCAGTGCCGGAAGAGGGCCGTGCCGGTCACCTCGGAGGAGCCGCTTCCAGGTCCGGTGGGCTCCTGGACATTGATCCAGGTGGACCGGAAGGCGTCCACGACGACGGTGACGAGGGTGGTCGCCGCCGCGAGGGAGACGGCCAGCGCGATCCAGCGGTTGCCCGAGTCGGCGTCGGGTGAGCGCCCGATGGGGGCCTTGGTGAGCATGAGGCCGAAGAGGATGAGGACGACGACGGAGCCGACGTAGATCAGCACCTGCACCCAGGCGATGAACTCGGCCGTCAGAAGGAGGTATTCGACGGCGATCCCGCCGAGCGCGACCACCAGCCACAGCGCGGCGTGCACGAGCTGCCTGGTGGCCACGGTCACCAGCGCGGCGCCGAGGGTGACGATCCCGACCAGTACGAAGACGATCTCCACCCCGGAGGGCGAGAGGAAACCGGGGTGACCGGCGGCGAGGGGCTGGGCGAGGAGAACGCTCACTCGGTACCGCCGCCCTGCGCGTCCTGGCCGGGGCGCCGCTTCGGCTTCGGCTCGGTGGCCTCGTTCCGCCTGGTGGTCTCGCTCGGCTCGGTGGTCCCGTTCCGCTCGGTGGTCCCAGGTGCCTCGGCGGTCTCCTGGGCCGGCTGTTCACGGTGTGCGGCGAGCATGTCGGTCCCGGCCGCCTGGGCTGCCTTGTCGGCGGCTTTGCGGGCCGCGGCCAGCTCCTTGGCCTCCTCGGCGGCCTCGTCCAGCGGTGCCGGCTCCGGCACGGTCCACATCCACTCGCGGAGCTTGTCCCGCTCGTGGGTCAGCTCACGGATATCGGTCTCCGCGTACTCGAACTCGGGCGACCAGAACAGCGCGTCGAAAGGACATACCTCGATGCAGATACCGCAGTACATGCACAGGGCGAAGTCGATGGCGAACCGGTCCAGGACGTTACGGCTGCGCTCGCGTCCGCCCGGCGCGGCCGGAGGCACCGTCTCCTTGTGGGAGTCGATGTAGATGCACCAGTCAGGGCACTCGCGGGCGCAGAGCATGCAGACGGTGCAGTTCTCCTCGAACAGCCCGATGACGCCCCGGCTACGGGGCGGCAGTTCGGGCTGCACATCCGGATAGTGCTCGGTGACCGAGCGCCGGGTCATCGTGCGCAGGGTGACGGCCAGGCCCTTGGCCAGCCCGGAGCCGAACACTCCGCGCTTCGAGCCGGGCCGCTCGGCGGGCGCGCCGGCAAAGTGGGCACCCTCCGAGCGGCCTGGGTGCGCGTGGGACACGGCTACATCACCACCTTGACGACACCCGTGAGGGCGATCTGGAAGAGGGCGAGCGGGACGAGCGCCGTCCAGGCCAGCCGCTGGATCTGGTCCTCGCGCAGCCGCGGATAGCTGACCCGCAGCCAGATCACACCGAAGGCGAGGAGGCCGGTCTTGAGCAGCATCCACAGCCAGCCCAGACCGTCGGCGGCGGGTCCGTGCCAGCCGCCGAGGAAGAGCACGGCGGTGAGCGCGGAGAGCACGACGATGCCCGCGTACTCGGCCAGCAGGAAGAGCGCGAAGCGCAGTCCGGTGTACTCGGTGTACGCGCCGAAGATGATCTCGGAGTCGGCGATCGGCGCGTCGAAGGGCGGACGCTGCAGCTCGGCGAGGCCGGCGGTGAAGAAGACGACCGCGCCGACCAGCTGCCACGGCAGCCACCACCACTCCCACACCCCGAGGATCCCCGGCAGCGAGAGGGTGCCGGCGGCCATGGCGACCGAAGCGGCGGCGAGCAGCATCGGCAGCTCGTACGCCATCAGCTGGGCAGCGGTGCGCAGGCCGCCGAGCAGGGAGAACTTGTTGGCCGACGCCCAGCCGCCCATCAGCGAGCCGAGGATGCCGACGCCCATCACGGCCAGCACGAAGAAGATTCCGGCGTCCAGCGCCTGCGCGACGCCCCCGCCCGGGGCGACCGGGATCGCGACCAGAACGAGGAGGTACGGGATCAGCGCGAGGGCGGGCGCCAGCTGGAAGACGCGGCGGTCGGCGCCGTCGGGGACGATGTCCTCCTTCTGCGCGAACTTCACCCCGTCGGCCACCAGCTGGGCCCACCCGTGGAAGCCGCCCGCGTACATCGGGCCGACGCGGCCCTGCATATGGGCCATCACCTTGTGCTCGGTCTGCCCCACCAGGAGAGGCAGCAGCAGGAAGGCGACCAGCACGGCGAGGATGCGGACAGTGACATCGAGGGCGTCCATCAGGCTCCGCCCCCCTGTTCGCGGTCCTCGGTTGTGCCGTCGTTGGTCTTGTCGTCCTTGGTCGGGTCGTCCTTGGGCGCGCTGTCGCCTGCCGTGCCGTCGCCGGCCGTCTGGTCGCCGGTCGTGTCGTCACGGCTCGCCTGGTCGCCGGCCGCGCCGGCGCCGGTCCCCTTGCCGCCGGTCGGGCCATCGCCAGTCGTCCGGCCGCCAGCCGTACCGCCCCGGTCCGTCCGGCCGCCGGTCGGTGGGGTCTGGTGCCAGGGGGCGTCGGTGGAGCGTGGGGTCCGGGGGCGGGAGCCGGTTTCGGGGCGCTCATCCGCAGTGCGGCCCTGGTCGCCCGCCTCGACCGCCGGGGGCGCCTCCGGTGAGGGC
>NZ_JADKMA010000219.1 GCF_017676365.1 Streptomyces oryzae | reverse complement strand
GGGCGGGGACGGGAAGTGGATCCAGGTAACGGATGACGTGCTGCGCGGCCACGCGAAGAACGTCAGAGAGGTCCTCGCCACCTCCTTCGACAAGGTGGACGATGCCGCCAAGCGGGAGACCGACCAAGTCCCCGGCTCCATGAAGGGCTTCGCGAGCGACGAGGCCTTCAAGGAGTTCCAGCGGATGTGGGACGAGCAGATGAAGTACCTGAAGGGGAAGTACGCGGGCGTGGCCAAGGCGCTCGATTCCGCCGCCAAGAACTTCAAGTCGACCGACGTGTGGACGAAGGAACAGGTGGAGAAGATCGAGCGCGAGCGGCGCGAGGAACAGGACAAGCCCTCGGTGCCGTCCCTGACGACCAAGGATCCGCTGGTCGGCCCGACAAGTCGGGGATACACCGGTCCTCCCGCACTGACCACGCCGGAGAACCCGCTGTACCCGGGCAAGCCGTTGTACGGCCCGTATGTGCCCAGCCAGACACAGACCCAGACGCCGACGCTGACCCCGACGGCGACACCGACGTTCGAGCCGAAGTCCTAGGGGAGCAGGGGGAACACGGGGGATGAGCGAGCACACTCTCGACTACACGACTGTCCGCGATGTAAATCTCACGCCGCTGCGGGAAGCGGTGCGCGAGTGGACCAAACTCCCCCAGAAGTTCCGGGATGTGCACACGACCTTCGACCGCACCGTCACCAAACCGCTGAGCACCCACCAGTCCGGATGGCACGGCGAGGCCAAGGACGCGGCATTCAAAAAATTCACGGGCATCCAGGAACAGCTGCTCGAGGCATCCAGACAGGCCCAGAAACTCGGCACCGTCATGTCCGAGGCCCTGAAAAAAATCCAGGACGCCAAGGACGAACTCAAGCGCATCGAGGCCGCGGTACACGAGAAGCCCAAACAAGAGGGCGCCAAGAACTACCTCAAACTGAACGAGAAGGACGGCGTCGTCTACATCGACCCGCCCGCCGACGAAGACACCCCCGGCCTGCACAAGGCCTACCACGAGACCCTCGCGGACTACAACCGCCGCATCCGCGAGGCAATCGCCAGCGCCAGCGACGCCGACCACGACCTCAAAACAGCCCTGCTGCTCGACCCGGCAGGCAAAGGCTTCAACGACGACGTCTACGGACACCTGGCCGACGTCGACAAGGAGACGAAGGAAGACGCCAAGGCCGCCCTGCACCTGGCAAAGGACGAGGGCAAGGAGATGAGCGCCAAGGAGCTGTCCAAGCTCAACGGCATCCTCGCCAAGAACGCCAACAACCCTGATTTCGCCGAGAAGTTCGCCCTGGGCCTCGGCCCCAAAGGCTCGGTGGACTTCTGGTACAACATGGCCAAGCCGGAGTACAAACAGAACGGCGCCGCCGGCTCGGTGCAGGTCGAGCGCAGCAAGGCGGAGACCGCGCGGCTCGCGGCGCTCCAGGACAACCTCGGGGTCGTACTCGGGCTGGCCAGCCAGTCCGACTCCCCCGAGATGAAGTCCTGGAAGAAGGACATGCTGGACATCAGCATGAACCGCATCAACGCCGAGGACGCCAAGGGCAGCCCGTACGCGGACAAGGGGCCCTACAACGCCCAGGTACTCAGCAATCTGATGCGTACGGGCAAGTGGGACTCGGACTTCCTCAACACCTACGGCGACAAGGTCTTGGACAAGGACCAGGAGAAAGCCGTAAAGAACTACAAGAACGACCCGCCGAGCAAGTGGATCAGCGGCGGTCTGTCCGACTCGGCCTTTCTCAACTTCGGCCCGAAGAACGACGCGGGCGAGGACCCCGTCACCGGTCTCATGGAGGCCCTCAACCACAATCCCGATGCGTCCACCGAGTTCTTCAAGGACAAGGACCACTTCGACTATCTCACCAAGGAGCGTGAGTGGCCGGAGGACGGCGAGATCGCCGACGAGGGCAAGCTCAAGGACGTCAAGGCGGGTTCGCAGTCCCTCGCACACGCGCTGACCGCCGCGACGACCGGGCATGAGTGGGACGCACCGCTGCCCCATCCGCCGTCCCATACCAAGGATCAGGCGCATGTCATGTCCGAGCTGATCAAGGGCGTCTCGTCCAAGGACGACCACATCAAGCTCGAGCCCGGCATGCACGCGCCGCTGGGCCGGGCCGCGGCCGAGTACACGCCGGACTTCTTCCGCCTGATGAAGGACGGGTCCGACGACGCCAAGCTCTTCCCGGCGCAGGGGGCGCTGATCGACGAGCGGGAGGTGAGCCACACCGACGCGACCCGGTTCATGCTGGCGCTCGGCCAGGACCCGGACGCCAACGACGCGTTGACCAAGGCCCAGAAGGTCTACACGGCCGAGATCCTCGAACACCACCTCGGCGGCGACCTGCCCGCGGACCAGAAGTACGACGCCAGCCAGAAGGAGACGGTGCAGGAGATTCTCCGCGCCTCCGGGGAAACGGCGGGCACCCTGGCAATCGGACGCCAGGAGGCCGTCATCGGGCCGGCCGTCGTCCGGGACGCCGAGTTCGAGAGCGCCACGCTCAGCGGCAGGCTCTGGGGCGGCGCCGCATTCTCGACAGGCGTGATCCCCGCCACCGTGAAGTGGATGAGCCCGGTGGGCGGTGCGGCATTCGGGTCCATCGTCACCGGTGCCGAGGCCGCCGCCGCCTACGACATCGACGCCCAGATCTCCAGAAGCGAGAGCATCGACAAGGCGGACATCGCCGCACAGATCTACGACCGGGCGCAGAAGCGGGATATCGAACAGAACGAAGTCGTCCTCAAGGAGATCGAAAAGCTCTACCCCGTCGACACGTCGAACACCTGGGCCGAGATCTACTCCAAGGAGGGATTCAACGAGGCCGTCACCAGGGTCGCCCGTACGGCCCCGTTCCTCGACTCCATCGACCAGGTCAAGAGTCTTCCCGTCGACCGTCCCGACTCGTAGCCTTCTCCGTGCCGAGCCGCAGCAACAGGGGGGAGCGTGCATGTCCGCCGCGCCTGAGCTCGACTACACGACTGTCCGCGATGTAAATCTCACGCCGCTGCGGGAAGCGGTGCGCGAGTGGACCAAACTCCCCCAGAAGTTCCGGGATGTGCACACGACCTTCGACCGCACCGTCACCAAACCGCTGAGCACCCACCAGTCCGGATGGCACGGCGAGGCCAAGGACGCGGCATTCAAAAAATTCACGGGCATCCAGGAACAGCTGCTCGAGGCATCCAGACAGGCCCAGAAACTCGGCACCGTCATGTCCGAGGCCCTGAAAAAAATCCAGGACGCCAAGGACGAACTCAAGCGCATCGAGGCCGCGGTACACGAGAAGCCCAAACAAGAGGGCGCCAAGAACTACCTCAAACTGAACGAGAAGGACGGCGTCGTCTACATCGACCCGCCCGCCGACGAAGACACCCCCGGCCTGCACAAGGCCTACCACGAGACCCTCGCGGACTACAACCGCCGCATCCGCGAGGCAATCGCCAGCGCCAGCGACGCCGACCACGACCTCAAAACAGCCCTGCTGCTCGACCCGGCAGGCAAAGGCTTCAACGACGACGTCTACGGACACCTGGCCGACGTCGACAAAGAAACCAAAAGGGACCTCGACGCGGCCGTCAAGCTGGCGGGCGACGAGGACATCAAAAAGGATCCCAAGGCTCTCTCACAGCTCAACGGGCTGCTGGCGAAGAACGCCAGGAACCCGGACTTCGCCGAGCAGTTCGCCACGCGTATGGGAGCCAAAGGAACGTTGGAGTTCTGGTACAAGGCGGCCCAGCCGGAGTACGACGACGACGCCTGGCTCACTCCGAAGAAGCGGCCCGAAGCAGTGGAGAAGCAACTCGCGGCACTGCAGGACAATCTGGGCACGACGCTTGCGCTGGCCAGCCACTCCGACTCGCCGGAAATGACGCAGTGGAAGAAGGACGTCCTCGACCTCGGCTACCAGCGGATGGGCCCCAATCGGACCGGCTACGACTCCCAACCGCCGTACGGCTTCCAGGTGATGAGCAATCTGATGCGCACCGGGAAATGGGAGTCGCAATTCCTGCACGACTACGGGGAGAAGCTGGTCAAGACGGACAAGGAGCCGTTCATCGGCCCGGCCGGCGAGGAGAAGGAGCAGACCCACCGCAAGTGGCTCAGCAACGGGCGGATGCCCAACAACTTCCTCAACTTCGGCCCCGGGAACGATCAGGGTACGGACCCCTTCACCGGGTATCTGGAGGCGCTGGGCCACAATGGCGAAGCCTCCACGGACTTCTTCAAGAACGATGAGAACTTCGACTACCTGACGCGCGAACGGACCTGGATGCAGGACGGCGAGCCGACAGGGGACGGCCCCGACAAGGGCGCCACAGGTCCTCGTGAGGCGCTGGGCCACGCGCTGACCTCGGCGACCACCGGTCACGACTGGGACGCGCCGCTGGCGCATCCGCCGTCCCACACCAAGGACCAGGCGCACATCATGTCCGAGCTGATCAAGGGCGTCTCATCCAAGGACGACCACATCGAGCTCGCCCCCGGCATGCACGACTCGCTGGGCCGCGCCGCGTCGGAGTACACACCGGACTTCTTCCGCGCCATGAAGGACGGGTCCGGCGACGCCAAGCTCTTCCCGATGCACGGCAACCAGGCCGACATGAGCCATATCGACGCGACCCGGTTCCTGGTCGAACTGGGTCAGGACCCGGACGCCCACGCGGCGCTGACCCAGGCCCAGAAGCTCTACACGGCCGAGACCCTCGAACACCACCTGGCCGGTGATCTGCCCGCCGGCCAGAAGTACGACGCCAGCCCGAAGGAGACCGTCCAGGAAATCCTCCGCGCCTCCGGAGAGACCTCCGGGACACTGGCAATCGGACGTCAGGAAGCCGTCATCGGCCCCGCCGTCGTACGGGATGCCGAGTTCGAGAGCGCCACCCTCAGCGCACGGCTGTGGGGCAACGCCGGATTCGCCACCGCCGTGATCCCCGCCACCGTCAAGTGGATGAGCCCGGTGGGCGGCGCGCTCCTCGGCACGATCGTCACGGGCGCCGAGAGCGCCGCCGCCTACGACATCGACGCCCAGATCTCCAGAAGCGAGAGCATCGACAAGGCGGACATCGCCGCGCAGATCTACGACCGCGCCCAGCAGCGGGACGTCCAGCAGAACGAGAAGATCCTGGAGACGATCCAGAAGTACGACCACGTCAACACGTCGAAGACGTGGGCGGAACTCTACTCCGAGGAGGGCTTCGACCAGGCGGTCACCAGGGTCGGCCGCACGGCCCCGTATCTCGACTCCATCGACCAGGTCAAGAGCCTCCCCGTGGAGCGCCCCGGCTGACGGCCCGGCCGAGGCCGAGCAGATCAGCACCGGATGCCGGTCTCACGCCACCACCCCCACCCGGTCCGGGGTGAGGGGAAGTTCGCGGTAGCGGCGGCCCGTGGCGTGGTGGACGGCGTTGGCGATGGCGGCCGGGGTGCCGACGATGCCGATCTCGCCGATGCCCTTGCCGCCTACCGGGTTGAGGTACGGGTCGTGCTCCTCGATCCAGTGCGCGTCGATGTCGGGGACGTCCGCGTGCGCGGGGACGTGGTAGCCGGCCAGGTCCTTCTCCACGAAGCCGCCGAGCCGGGTGTCCAGCGAACTGTGCTCGGTCAGCGCCATGCCGAGGCCCATGGTCATCCCGCCGATGAACTGCGAGCGTGCGGTACGGGCGTTGAGGATGCGGCCCGCGGCGAAGACGCCGAGCAGCCGGCGCACCCGCACCTCGCCGGTCACCGTGTCGACGGAGACCTCGGCGAAGACGGCGCCGAACGCGTGCCGCGCGTACTCCTCCTGGCCCTGGACGTCGCTGGTGGTGTCGACGGTGACGAGGGTGCCGTCCGACTCGCGCAGCTCGCGGCACGCCTTGTGGACGGCCCAGCCCCACGAGGCGGTGCCGGAGGAGCCGCCGGCCAGCGGGGCGGCGGGCAGGTCGCTGGAGCCGACGTCGATCCGCACGGCCTCCAGCGGGACGCCGAGTTCGTCGGCGGCGACCTGGGCGAGCACGGTGCGGGCTCCGGTGCCGATGTCGGTGGCGTTGATCCGTACGTGATAAGCGGGCCGGGAGCCGTCGCCCAGCGCCTGGACCGAGGCGGTGGAGGGCGCGACGTACGCCGGGTAGGTGGACGCCGCCACTCCGGTGCCCAGCAGCAGGTCGCCGTCGCGGCGGGCGCCCGGGCGCGGGTCGCGGCGCTCCCAGCCGAAGCGGCGGGCGCCCTCGCGCAGGCAGTCGGCGAGGTGGTGGCTGCTGAACGGCCTGCCGCTGTCGGGCTCGCGGTCGGGGATGTTGCGCAGCCGCAGCTCGATCGGGTCGATGCCGAGGGCTGTGGCCACCTCGTCCATGGCGCATTCCAGCGCGTACATGCCGGGCGCCTCGCCGGGGGCCCGCATCCAGGAGGGGGTGGGGACGTCCAGCGCGACGACGCCGTGCCCGGTGCGGCTGCCGTCGGAGCCGTACATGACACGCGAGGGCACGGCGGCCTGCTCCACGAACTCCCTGACGGTGGAGGTGTGGGTGGTCACGTCGTGGCCGAGCGCGGCCAGCGTGCCGTCGTCGCGGGCGCCGATGCGCAGCCGCTGCACGGTGGGGGCACGGTGGCCGACCACGAAGGGCAGCTCCCGGCGGGGCAGCGCCACCTTGACGGCGCGTCCGGTGTGCTTGGCGCCCATCGCGGCGAGCACCACCGGGGGGCGCGGGGTGCCCTTGGACCCGAAGCCGCCGCCGACGTGCTCGGCGACGACGGTGACCTGGTGCGGGTCGAGCCCGAACATGGTGGCCAGCGTCTGGCACACCACGGTGGCGCCCTGGCTGGAGTCGTAGGCGATCAGGTGCCCGCCCTCCCACACGGCGGTCGCGGCGTGCGGCTCCATGGGGTGGTTGTGCAGCGGGCCGAGGGTGTAGGTGAGGTCGAAGCGGTGTGGCGCCGCGTCGTACTCCGCGTCGAAGTCGCCGCGCTCGCAGGCGCCGGGGTAGCCGCCGTTGGCCTGCTCGGGGTGGTAGAGCTTCGGGTGGTCCGGGTGTACGAGCACGTCGTGGGGCTCCTCGTCGTAGCTGACGTGGAGCGCCCGGGCCATCTCGCGCGCCGCCTCGGGCGTCTCACCGACGGCCAGCGCCACGTACCAGCCGCGGTGCGGCACCCGTGGGGACTGGAGCAGCAGGAGGGTGGGGTCGTCTGGTTCGCCGAGCCGGGGCGCGTTCTCGTGGGTGAGGACGGCGAGTGCGCCGGGCACCGCCATGGCGTCGCTGTCGTCGATGCCGGTGACGCTGCCGTGCGCGACGGCCGCGGCCACTGGCCAGCCGTACGCGCAGTCCGGCGGGGTGTGTTCGGCGGCGTAGCGCGCGGTGCCGGTGAGCTTGGCGGGGCCCTCGCGGCGCGGGGCGGCCGAGCCCAGGACGGGTTCGGCGGTGCGGTCGCCGCGGCGGGTGGTCCCTGTGGTGTCGGTGGTGTCGGTGGTGTCGTGTACGGCCATCGTCCTCGTCCTCACGTCCCTGCGGGGCGGTTCGGGGCGTCACCGGTCAAGGCGGTGAGCGTGTGTACGGCCAGGTTGCGGGCCAGCGGCACCTTGAAGGCGTTGTCGGACAGCGGGCGGGCTGCGGCCAGTTCGGCGTCGGCCGCGCGCGCGAAGGTCTCGGCGTCGGCGCGGGACCCGGTCAGCACCTGCTCGGCGGTACGGGCCCGCCACGGCCGGTGCGCGAGGCCGCCGAACGCGAGCGCGGCATGCCGTACGGTCCCGTCGCCGTCCACCGCGAGCACGGCGGCGGCCGAGGCGAGCGCGAAGGCGTAGCTGGCGCGGTCGCGGGCCTTGCGGTAGGCGGCGCGGGCGCCGGCCGGCGGTGGCGGCAGCGTGACGTGGGAGATCAGCTCGCCGGGCCGGAGCACCGTGTCCCGCTGCGGGGTGTCCTCGGGCAGCCGGTGGAACTCGGCCGCCGGGACCGTACGGCTGCCCTCCGGGCCGAGCAGTTCGAGCTGCGCGTCGTAGGCGGCCAGCGCCACCGCCATGTCGGAGGGGTGGGTGGCCACGCAGTGCTCGGAGTGGCCCAGCACCGCCATGTCCCTGTTGACCCCCTCCCGCGCGGAACAGCCCGAGCCCGGCTCGCGCTTGTTGCAGGGCGCCGAGAGGTCCTGGAAGTAGGGGCAGCGGGTGCGCTGGAGGAGGTTGCCGCCGGTGGTGGCCAGATTGCGGAGCTGCCCGGAGGCGCCGGCCAGCAGCGCCTGGGCGAGCGCCGGATAGCTGCGACAGACGGTGGTGTGTGCGGCCAGATCGCTGTTGCGGACGTTGGCACCGACGCGCAGGCCGCCGTCGGCTGTGGGCTCGATGTCGTTCAGCGGCAGCCGGGATACGTCGATGAGGTGTTCGGGCGTCTCGACGCCGAGCTTCATCAGGTCCACGAGGTTGGTGCCGCCCGCCAGGAAGCGGGCGTGGGGCTGGGCCGCGAACGCGGAGACCGCCTGCTCGGGGCTGGTGGCGCGCTCGAAGGTGAAGGGCTTCATCGCGGGGTCACCTCGCGGGTACGGCGTCGGTGCGGGCGTCCGTGCCGGAGTCGGCGTCGGTGCCGGCGTCAGCGCCGGCGTCGGTGCGGTGCGGGGCCGTCCCCCGGTGGCGCAGCGCGTGGTCCGTCACGTCCTCGATCGCCTCCACGATGTGCGGATAGGCGCCGCACCGGCAGATGTTGCCGCTCATCCGCTCCCGGATCTCGTCGCGGTTCAGCTCCGCCGGAGCGCCGGTGGCCCACTGGAGCGCCTCGGGGGACGTGGCGTGCGAGGGGTGGCCCTCGGCGGCCTCGCACAGCATGCCGACGCCCGAGACGATCTGGCCCGGTGTGCAGTAGCCGCACTGGAAGGCGTCCCGCTCGTGGAACGCCTCCTGGAGCGGGTGCAGCCGCTCCTCGTCGCCGAGCCCCTCGACGGTGGTGAGGTGCGCGCCGTCGTACGCCACCGCCAGCAGCAGACAGCTGTTGGCGCGGCGCCCCTCCAGCAGCACCGTGCAGGCGCCGCACTGGCCGTGGTCGCAGCCCTTCTTGCTGCCGGTGAGGTGGAGCTGTTCGCGCAGTACGTCCAGGACGGTGGCGCGGTGGTCGACGGTGACGGTGTGCGCGGTGTCGTTGACGTGCAGGGTGAGGGTTGAGCTGGTGGCGGTGCGCTGGGGAATCACGGGGCGCGCCTCTCTTCGGCTCTGGTGCTGCGGGGGGCCTGATTGCGGTCAGCGGCGGTAAGCGGCAGTCAGCGGCGTTCCAGCACGCCGCGCAGGAAGGCCGCCTGACCGACGTGCTGCATGGTGTCGCCGATGACGCTGACAAGGCGTACCCCGAGCGAGACCGGCGGGTCCCACGCGTCGTCGACGATGCGGTCGAGCGACCGGGAATCGAGGGTGTCCAGATAGTTGAGAGTCTGCTCGTGCACGGCGTCGTGGTACTCCAGCAGCGGCTTCGGCGAGTCCACCCGGACGGCCGCCACGTCCTCGGGCGCGTGGCCGAATCCGGTGTCGGCGGAGGTGAGGGGCAGCCCGAACCGCTTCTCGAACCCCTGTGCGTGCCAGACCTGTTCCGTACCGGCGGCGTCGGCGAGGTGGTCGTCCTGCACCCGGGTGAGGTGCCAGATCAGCCAGCTCACGCTGTTTCCCGCCGGGTCGGGCCCTTCGTTGAGGTGCTTCTTCCTGATGCCGCGGAGCGTGGAGTGGACCTCGCCGTTCACGCGGGTGAAGGCGTCCGTGAGCAGGGCGGTGATGTCCATGTATGTGACCTTACGACCCGATGGGTACGCCGGGCGTGCTTTGCCCCTGCCCCGCGGCTGAGCGGTGCGGGGCAGGGGCCGGTGCTGCCGGGTTCCTGGCTACCAGCGGTACCAGCGACCGCGCCGGCCACCGACCGCGGGCCGCACGAAGAATCCGAGCAGCCACAGGACGAGCACGATCACCGCGATCCACCACAGCGCTTTGAGGGCGAAGCCCGCGCCGAAGAGGATCAGGGCGAGCAGCAGTACGAGGAGCAACGGACCCATGTCATTTCACCTCCGCCGCCCCGAGTGCCCCGGCGGTCCGGCTCCAATCCGGGGCGCTCCCTCCCGGCGTCGCTCCCGTGCGGGGGTGCCCCTGAGCGATGTCCGCCGGCTGCGGGTGTGGGTCGGCTGAGCGCGCAGTTCCCCGCGCCCCTTCGGGGCGCGTCCTGCCTTCTGTGCGCGTCCTCCCTCCGGGGCGCTGCTAGATGGGCACGATCAGCCGGGCCTTGCCCTGCTGGGAGGCGTAGTCGAGGGTCTGCCAGGTGCCGGACTGGGTGCTGGTGCCGACCGGGAAGCCGATCACCATGCCGGAGCGGTCCACCATCCACCGGTTGCGGGCCAGATACGCGGCGTCGTCCAGCGGTTCGGCGCCGAGTTCGACGACCTCCGCGATGCGGTCCCAGGCGCGGTTGACGGCCTTTCTGGCCTCCGGCGGCTGCTGGTCCAGCGTGCCGGGGACGGCGACGGTGAGCCATGCGCTGGTTTCGGTTGCCAGCCAGGCCAGCGCGAGGCTGTCGATGCCGCGGTCGCCGCCGAGGTGGAAGTGCGCGTCTTCCGCGAACGGTGCCAGATACGCGGTGAAGAGCTCCGCGTAGTACGCGGGCTCGTGGTGCCCCGCCGTACGGCTTCCGGTGATGGTCACGGTACGCATCGACTTGCCCCTGTCCCCTGACTCGGCTGACCACATGTGGCTTGGACGGCTACCCCCGTAAGCGATCGCTCGCAAGGCCGCTTCGCATCCTCGCACGGGGGACCGACAGGGCCCGTGTGTGAGGGAACGCGCCCCTGCGGGGCGAGGGCCCGCCTCTGCGCGGAGGGGAGCCACGAAGGGTCGAAAGGCGTACCGTGCCGGTAACGAGTTGAGGAGGCCATATGTCGTCCCAGCAGCCCAAGTTCGGATCAGCGCACCTCAGCATCGGGGATCGTGTGCGGGCGCTCCGCGAAGCACGGGGGATGACACGCGCGGTGCTCGCCGGGCTGTGCGGGCGCGGGCCCGACTGGCTGAAGAAGATCGAGTCCGGAGAGCGCGAGCTGGACTCGTACACCCTGCTGCTCCGGCTCGCCGCAGCGCTCCAGCTCTCCGACCTGTCGGCGCTCACTGGTGAGGAGGACGTCACCCAGCCGGTGCCGCTGGGGCGGCTGAACCACCCGGCGATGCCGGCGATCTGGGCGGCCGTGATGATGCGGGGCATCGGGCCAACGGCGGCTGAGGCTTGCGTCGATGTCGGCGTGCTCCAGGGGCGCGTCGATCAGACGTGGCGGCTCTGGCACACGTCCGGTCGGAACCGGACGGAGGTCGGTGCGCTGCTGCCTGCCCTGATCCGTGACGCGGAGGGTGCCGCGCGAGCGCTCGACGGGGCGGAACGCCGTGCCGCGCTGGTCGCGCTGTCCGATACCTATCGGCTGACCGGGCAAGCAACGGCGTATGTGGCGCCCGCCGAACTGGCGTGGGTGGTCGCCGACCGGGCGCTGGCGGCGGCCCAGCAGGCCGACGACCCGCTCGCGATCGCAGCCGCGGCGTGGAACATGGGCAACATCCTGCGGGAGACCTCGTACCCGGAAGAGGCGCTGCGGACGGTCAAGGAGGCGGCCGAACTGCTGCGTCCTTTGCTGGACGACGACACGGCCGAGGACCACCGGCGCGGTGTGTACGGAGCGCTCCAACTGCACGCCGCCGTCACCTGCGCCCGGGAGGGACGCGAAGGCGACGCCTGGCGGCACTGGGACACCGGTGAACGCGTCGCCCGGTCACTGCCGAGCGACTATGTGCACCCCTCCACCGTCTTCAGCCGCGCAAACGTGGACTTCCACGCCGTGTCGGTGGCGACCGACCTGCGCACCTCGGGCAAAGCGCTGTCTCTGGCCGACGACATCGACCCGGACACGATGCCGTCCACCGAGCGCCGCGCGCGGCTGTGGGTGGAGGTCGCACGCGGGCATCTCCAGCGCGGCGACGCGACGGCCGCCCTGCACATCATGCAGCGGGCGCACGCCGTTGGTGCGGAAACCGTGCGGTACACCCCGGCAGCGCGAACGGCCACGGCCGAACTGTGGCGCCGCGCACCCCGCGCACTGCGCACCGAGGCAGGCGAGTTGGCGTCGGCGGTAGGAGTCGCGGTCGCCTGATCCGAGTCCGCTCCGGACAGGGACACCGGGGGACAGGGGGACAGCTCGTCCCCCTGCGCCGGGCCCGTCCGCCCTACCTTCGACGGCTCCCGACCCCACCCGGAAGGAGCCGATCAGCATGTCCTCCAACACCC
>NZ_JADKMA010000218.1 GCF_017676365.1 Streptomyces oryzae | reverse complement strand
GATTTCCGGCGGGTGGGGACGGGCAGGCGTCACCGTCCCAGTGCGGACTGCAGGGCCTGGGCCAGGATGCGCGGGCCGTGCTGGGTGAGCACGGACTCGGCGTGGAACTGCATCGACGCGAACCGCGGGCCGCGCAGCGCGTGGATCTCGTGTGTCCTGGGGTCCCGGGCGGCCTCCACCACGCCCACCCCCTCGACATCCGTCTTGTCGTGCCGGGCGTGGGCGGCGAACGTGTTGTAGAAGCCGACGCGCTCACGGACGCCGAACAGGTCGATCGACCGTTGCACGCCCTGGTTGGGGGCCTCCCGGCGGAACAGCGGGAAGCCGAGTCGCCGGCTGAGGGCCTGATGGCTCAGGCAGACGGCGACGAACGGACGCTGCCGCTCGAGCAACGTACCGATCGCGGCACGGAGCCGGGTCATCCTCGGGCAGGACAGGTCCCGGGGGTCGCCGGGGCCCGGACCCATCAGGACCAGGTCGCAGGCGTCGAACTCGGCCTCCTCGTCGTACCGGCGGACCGTCACGCTCAGGCCGAGGGAGCGCAGCTGGAGCGCGATCATCGCGGTGAAGGTGTCTTCCATGTCGACCACCAGGACACTCCGGCCCGCCAGATCCGCCGCGTCGGCGAGGCCGGTGGCATCCGCGGGGTCCGAGGTGCCGACGGTGCCCTGCTGCACGTCGCAGCGGGGCACCGGTTCCCGCGTCTGCGAGGCACCCGTCTCGTCGAGCCAGAAGTCCGCGAGCGGTTCGTTGCGCCGGGCCAGCGCGTCGCGGACGCTCGGGTGTGCCGCGAGCGGACGGGACCGGCCCGACTCCAGCGCCGCGATCAGCCCTGCCGCCTTGGCGCGGGTCTCGGCCGCCTCGGACGCCGGGTCCGAGTGGCGTACGAGGGTGGCGCCGACGCCGATGCGGATCTCTCCCGCGGCGTCGATGTCGGCGGTCCGGATGAGGATCGCTGAGTCCAGCGTCCTGCCGCCGAGCCGGTCCCGGCCGATGAGCGCGGCGACGCCGCTGTAGTAGCCGCGGCCCTGTTGCTCGTACCGGGAGATGACCCGGGCCGCGCTCTCCAGCGGGCTTCCGGTCACGGTCGGTGCGAACAGCGTCTCGCGCAGGATCTCGCGGACGCCGCGCGCCGTGCGCCCCTCGATGAAGTACTCGGTGTGCGCCAGCCGGGCCATCTCCTTCAGATACGGTCCGGTCAGGCGGCCGCCGCGTTCGCAGACCCGGGCCATCATCTTCAGCTCCTCGTCCACGACCATGTACAGCTCCTCGGCCTCCTTGCGGTCGGCCAGGAAGTCCAGGACGCCGGCGAGTTCCGGTCCGCCGCTCGGGTAGCGGTAAGTGCCGCTGATCGGGTTCATCACGGCTGTGCCGTCCCGCAGGCTGATGTGCCGCTCGGGGCTGGAGCCCACCAGCGTGCGCTCCCCGGTGTGCACGAGGAACGTCCAGTACGCGCCCGACTCGCTCTCCAGCAGTCGCCGGAAGAAGGCGAGGGCACGGTCGGTGGAGTAGTCGGTGATGTCGGCGACGAAGTCCCGCTTGATGACGAAGTTGGCGCCCTCCCCGCGGCCGATCACGTCGGTGACGACGCGGCGCACGGTGTCGGCGTACTCCGCGTCACCCGGGATGAAGCGCCGGTTGACGAGCGTGGTCGCCGCACGCGGCAGACGCGGCAGCGCCTCGGCGAGCGGCAGCGACTCCTGGCTCGTGACGGTCAGCGCGACGAGCGGCGTCGCATCGTCGACGCAGGCGTAGCCGCGTTCGGTGATCTGGCGGAAGGGGATGAGGACGAGGGCTTCATGACGCTGCCGGTCCGCGGGTGCCGGGAGCGGGATCCGCGCAAGCGCCGGGGGCGTGGAGACCGGCCCGACGAGAACGTCCAGCTGGTCGGGGCCGGTGCGGGCCGCGCGGTGCAGGAGGGCGAAGGGAGCGGACGGGTCGCCGAGCACCTGCTCCAACAGCCGCCCGCTCACAGGGAGACCTCCGCGAGAAGCTGCTCGGCGGAGACGACCATCGCGCACCGCTCGGCCGCATAGGTGAGGGCCATCCGGTGGCGGTCCTGCGAGAAGTCGGCGACGGCGTCGGCCACCAGAAACGTCCTGATGTCATTCGCGTACGCCTCCAACGCGGTGGCCAGCACGCCCACATGCGCGTACACACCGCACAGGATGAGCTGGTCACGGCCTGCCTCGCGCATCCGCCGCAGCAGCGGTGAGCGGAAGAAGGCGCTGTAGCGCCACTTGGTGAGCAGCCAGTCGCCCTCGCCGGGGGCCAGCTCGTCGGCCACCTGCCGGTCGTCGGCCGACGCGCGCATCCCCGGCCCCCAGAAATCCATGAGCAGCCCGCGGTCCCGGGCGGTCATACCGCCGGGTTGGGTGGTGTAGGCGACGGGAACGCCGCGGGCGGCGCAGCGTTCGCGTAACCGCGCGAGGTTGCCCACGAGTTCCTCCCGCACGCTGCGGGGGAACGGCGCGAGAAAGTACCGCTGCATGTCGTGGATGAGCAGTACCGCCTGGTTCGGGTCCAGACTCCACGCGGCCGTGTTGGCCGGCAGCTCGCCGGCGGAGGGAAGCGGGTAGGACTCGATGGGCGGGATGCCTGGCATGGGCGCAGGTGCCTTTCTGTTGCGGTGAACTCACCGCGGCTGCCGGGCGGCCGTGCCGGCCCGGCAGCGCCCACGGTGGCTTGTGGGGGGCCAGTGGGATCAGGTGGGGATGCCGTCGCGCCGGACCGTCGGCACCGGGATCCCGAGCGCGCGCAGCTGCTCGAACGGGTTCATGAACTCCCGGTTCTGCCGGATCTTCCCGTCCGCGTCGAAGCGGAACGAGTGGAGGAAGTGGTTCTCGTAGTAGCCCTCGGGATAGCCCGGGAAGTTGATCTTTCCGTGTCCGTCGCACTCGACCCAGAAGAAACACGGGTCCTGCGTCTCGAAGACCTGGATGTTGTACCACTCCCAGTCAGGGAAGCACTTCAGCGACCAGACCGCGTGCTCGGCCAGGCGGTCACGGCCCTTGATCTCGATGGGGGCGCCGGTGTCGTTGGTCCACAGCCCGCCGCTGCCGTCCTCGGCGAACAGCTCGTGCCGGCGCAGCCGGGCGGGGCCCTTGGTGTACTCCAGGTACTTCTCGACCGTGGCACGGTTGGCGCGGCGCTGCTCTGCGGCATCGGCGAAGCCCTGCGCTGCCGCGGTGCGTGCGGATGCGTCGGCCATGGGAAGCCTCCTTGTGGGGCGGAGAGTTGGGCACCTGGCGGGGAGGGCCGACCTTCCATGAACGGGCTCGTCCGGGACTCGGCGTGGGCACGACGGATGGTCAACGTCGACTCGTCACCCTGGCCGCACCGTCCTTCGTGCGCCTCTCGACCACCACACGACCCATACGCCGCATGCTGGACTCCGCGCCGCCCGCCGCGCCGGAAAGGGGACCCACCTGATGACCAGCGCCGCCCGCGCCGACGACCCGGCCGCCTCGGCGGGCTCCGAGGAACCGGCCGCCGGTCAGTTGCTCGAACTGTCCTTCGGCTACCTCTACTCCGCTGCCCTCCACACCGCGGCGCGGCTCGGAATCGCCGACCACTTGGTGGCCGGCCCGCGCACCGCGGAACAACTCGCCGAGGCGGCACAGGCACACGGCCCCCATCTGCGGCGGCTGCTGCGTTTCCTCGCGACCAAGGGCGTCTTCGAACAGGACGCGGCAGGCCGCTTCCATCTCACGCCGCTCGCCCAGCCGTTGCGCACGGACGTCGAAGGCTCCCTGCGCGACTACGTGATGATGCGCGGCGAGGACATCTTCTGGCTCTCGGCGGCCCGGCTCCCGGACGCGGTACGCACCGGAGGCACGGCCTTCGAGCAGCTCTACGGCGTCCCCTTCTACGACTATCTGGCGGCAGACCCCGAGCTGGGAGCCGCGTTCCACGCCAGCATGGCGGCGTTCTCGCAGACGCTGAGCAACGATGTCGCGGACGCCTACGACTTCTCGGCCGCCCGCAGCGTTGTCGACGTGGGCGGCGGACGCGGCGGACTGCTGCGGGCGGTCCTGCTGCGCAGCCCACGGCTGACGGGCACGCTGTTCGACCTGGAGTCCGTGGTCGCCCAACACGTGCTCGACACCCCCGAACTGGCCGGGCGCTGGCAGGTGGAGGCCGGCGACTTCTTCACCTCGGTCCCGGCCGGCGCCGACGTCTATCTGCTCAAACACGTGCTGGCCAGCTGGCCGGACGAGGAGTGCGTACAGATCCTGCGCACCTGCGGCCGTGCCGCCGGGCGCGGTGGCCGGCTGGTCATCGTCAACGGGCTGATCCCGGAAGGGAACGAACCACACCCTGGCAAGACCCACGACATGCTGATGATGACCGTACTCAACGGAAAGGGGCGGACGCGCAGGGAGTACGAGGAGCTCTGCGCGCGGGCAGGGCTCGCTGTGCGTCAGGTGCGGACCCTCTCCGCGCACGCGTCGATCATCGAGGCCGCAGTCGAGAGCGACTGACCGGTCACCGCCACAGGTGGCCCGTCCGGACGGGAAGGTCCGGCGGCACTGCTGATCGGCGGCCGGAAGCCGACCGGCAGGAAAGGACGTCATGACCGAAACCATGGACGCGGTGGGCCGCACAGCGCTGCTGACCGCGGCGATGCGGGCCCTGGAGAGCCGCCGGCCGGACCGGCTCTACGTGGATCCGTACGCACAGGACCTGTGCGGCGACGACGGACCCGCGCTGCTGGACGAGGTGTGGCAGGCGACCTTCCCTTCGCCCCGAACGGGGGCACCGTCCCCGGGCCCCGCCGAGCGGACCATGCCCGACACCCTCGACGTCAACGCCATCCGCACCCGCTTCTTCGACGACCTGCTCCAGCGCGCGGCCCAGG
Source organism: Streptomyces oryzae (assembly GCF_017676365.1). Lineage (GTDB taxonomy): Bacteria > Actinomycetota > Actinomycetes > Streptomycetales > Streptomycetaceae > Streptomyces > Streptomyces oryzae. The sequence goes on along the minus strand of NZ_JADKMA010000218.1, from coordinate 7,465 downwards.
ACCGCAGCCAGATCGTGTCCGCGGCCTCCGGGGTGGACTCCCGGCCCTACCGGCTCGGATGGCCGCACCACGTACGGTACTTCGAGATCGACCGCCCGTCCGTCCTGGACTACAAACGGGACCGGCTCGCCGGGGCCCGCCCCAGGGTGGCGCACCGGATGGTCGCCGCCGATCTGACCGCCCCGGGGTGGGAGCGGCACCTGCAGGAGGAGGGCTACGACGCGAAGGCCCCTTCGGTGTGGCTCCTCGAAGGCGTACTCCCCTACCTCCACGAGGAGGATGTGCACCGTCTGCTCGAACGCATCCGCACCATCACGCCCGTGGGCAGTCTGGTGGCAGGCGATCTGGTCAACTCCCAGGCGCTGAGCCTGGCCCACGCACGCGGCCAGCTGGACGTCTTCGCCCGGTGGGGCTGCCCATGGCGGTTCGGCACGGACGATCCGGAGGCCCTCTTCGACCGGCACCGGTTCACGGCCACGGTCGTCCAGCCCGGCGAGCCGAGCGCGCATTACGGCCGCTGGCGGGATCCGGTGCCGCCACGGGGCGTTGCCGGCGTACGCCGGATCTTCCTCGTCAGCGCCGAGCGGCGCTGAGGCTCCGGCCTGCGCGGCCGGCCGGCCGAGGCTGGGCTTCACCGTCGCCGTTGCCGTCACCATCCCTGTCGCTGTCAGCCTCACCGTCACCCAGGCGGTGCGAGGCCGGTGAGCAGGCCGTCGAGTGGGGCAGGGACGCGGTCGGGGTCGAGCGCTTCGACAAGGACGCGGCCGTAGTGGATCTTGCGCCCTTTCTTCGTGCCGAGGAAACGCCGCAACTGCTGCTGCGAGGTGCGGCCTTGCTGTGCGGGCTGGCGCAGGAAGGTCCGCAGGGCACGCAGGTCGCCTTCCGCCCTGACCAGCTCCTCGACCCGTGTCACGCCCAGCGCGCGGATGAGCTCGTCCTCCAGATCCGCCACGCAGACGAAAAACCCCTGCTGTGCCACGCCGGCCCGCTCCCAGCCGCGGGCGTAGTAGCGGCGCTCCGCCTCGTCGCACAGCCCCGTGAGGCGCAGGCCCAGGCCGGATGGCCCGAGGAGCCGGCTGAAGCGCCCGACGCTCATGGCGCCGCCCATCGGCAGGACGCAGACTCCTTCAGCCGCCAGGCTCCGGCCACGGCTCGCGGCCAGCGCGTCGACCGCCGCGGCATCACTCAGCCCTTCGAGCAGGACGACTGCCCGGACGGACAGCCGCCCGGCCAGCTCCCGCGCGGAGTCACCGGGCCCACCGGCCGCCCACTCGGTGACCGCTTCCCGGAACGACTCCATGTCAGCCATGGGAGGAGTCTCCACGCTTCTACGTCCGAGGGAGTACGGATTTTTCGCCGGCCGGGCGTCGAACGACCCCGGGCGCGCCCCAGTTGCCCCCTCTGTCAGTGGGCCGCACTCAGTGGCCGCTGTCAGTGGGCCGTCGGATGGACGGTCGCCGCGGGCCGCGATCGCACGCGGCCTCTGCTGCTCGAACTGGTGCGCCGCGCCGAGAAAGCGGACGGCCTGCGGAAGGATTTCGTACTGGAGGACATCAGCCTGGCGCTGATGGCGAACGAGGGCATCCGCGCCGACTCCCCCACCACGCGGGCGGCAGCGTCACGGCGCTTCGCCGCCTTGACGCTCCAGTCGTTCCGGGCGCACCCCGTCCCCGCCCCCGCTTCCGCCGGCTGTCCGGTTGCCGCTCTCCGGACGCTGGGCCCACGGCCCGTCCCCCGTTGGCGCCGGGTCACCACTGGGCGACGAGTGGTGTGTCCGGTTGCTGCTGCCGCCAGGCTTCGGTGAGCCGGAGGAGGCGGGCGGGGGCGGCGATGCCGCGTACGGTGGCGATCCTGCCGTTGGCGATGTCGAACGTCATGGTGCCGACGGCCTGGTCGCCCACCACGAAGACGATGGCGGGGGTGCCGTTGACGAGGGCGTAGTGGAGGGCGGGTGTGCCGCCGGCGAGTCGCCGTTTCGCGGGTGTGGGTCTGAGGCCGGCCCGGGCGACGGCGGCGATGCGCTGGGGAGTGTCGAAGCGCAGCAGCGTCTCGGTCAGTCCGGCGCCGTCGGAGATCGCGGTCGCGTCGTCGGTGAGCAGCGCCACCAGCCGTTCGGTGCGGCCCGAGGAGGCAGCGGCGAGGAATTCCTCGACCAGTCTGCGCGCTGATGTCCGGTCGACTTCGCTGCCGCCACGGCGGGCGGCGGTGATGCGGCGCCGGGCCCGGTGCAGGTGCTGCTGGCTCGCGGACTCGGTGATGTCCAGGATCTCGGCGATCTCGGCGTGACTGTAGGAGAACGCTTCCCGCAGGATGTAGACGGCCCGTTCCAGGGGTGACAGGCGCTCCATGAGCGTCAGCACCGCCAGGGAGACCGATTCGCGCTGCTCAAAGGTGTCGGCCGGGCCGAGCATCGGATCGCCGTCGAGGAGCGGTTCGGGCAGCCAGGCGCCCACAGCGCGTTCGCGGCGGGCCTGTGCCGAACGGAGCCGGTCCAGGCACAGATTGGTGACCACTTTGGTCAGCCATGCTTCCGGCACCTTGATCCGTCGCCGGTCGGCGGCCTGCCACTGCAGGAACGCGTCCTGCACGGCGTCCTCGGCGTCGGTGGCCGAGCCCAGCAGCCGGTACGCCAGGGAGGCCAGCCGGTTCCGGCCGGCCTCGAACCGACTGGTGTCGAAGCGATCAGTGCCAATGCTGTCCACGCGGACCACCCTAGGCGGCCACGCGACCGCCGACCGCCTTCCCGGCAGACGTATCCGACGCGTCGGCGGCCAGGCGGCGCCGGCGCGTCGGCAGGCCGAAGGTCGGGTGCGAGGTGGCCCACAGCGACGTCTTGAGGATGCCCGACTTGATCCGCGCGGCCTTCCGGCCGCCCACGTACCTCGGCTTCGCCCGCCCTTCGCCGTCGACCATCTGCAGGATCCCGTCCCGCCGTCCGAGGCTGATGTGGTTGCCCGGGTACTCCAGCTTGGTGTTCGCGATCCTGCGGTCGGTCCCGGTCAGCCGTGCCACGATCGCGGTCGTGACCTGCCGGCCGGTGAAGCCGGCCGAAGCGCAGGACATCGGCAGCGGCCGGCCGTTGTCACCGATGGCGTGGACGCTGTCCCCGGCCGCGTAGACGTTCGGGTGCGAGACCGACCGCATGGTGCGGTCGACCACGATCCGACCGTGCTCGGTGACCTCCAGCCCGCTGACGGCTGCGATGGGATTGACCGTGAACCCGGCCGTCCACACTGTTGCGTCGGACGCCAGAACGGTGCCGTCGGCGCACAGCACCCGCGTCGCTTCGACGGCTTCGACGGTGGTGTGTTCCAGGACGGTGATGCCCAGCCGGTCGCAGGCCCGGCGCAGGTGGCCGCGGGCTCCGGCGGAGAGCCGGGCGCCCAACTCGCCGCGGGCGACCAGCGTCACCGACAGGCCGGGCCGGGATTCGGCGATCTCGGTGGCGGTCTCGATGCCGGTCAGCCCGTCGCCGACGACCAGCACCGTCCTGCCTTCGTCCCGACTGCCCGAACGGTCCACGCTGTCCAGTCTGTCCAGGCGCTCGCGCAGGCGGAGCGCCGAGGGCCGGCCGGCGACGTCGAAGGCGTGCTCGGCCACGCCGGGGACGCCGCAGTCGGCGACGTGGCTGCCGAGCGTGTAGCACAGCGTGTCGTAGCCGAGCTCGCCGCCGCCGTCTGCGTCGGCCACGGCGACGACCTGGCGCTCGGGGTCGACGGCGGTGACACGGGCCAGGCGCAGCCGTACCCCCGTGCCCGCGAAGACGTCGGCGAGCTGTGGAGCCTCGATCTTCTGGCCGGCCGCGAGCTGGTGCAGCCGCAGCCGCTGGACGAAGTCCGGTTCGGCGTTGACCACGGTGATCTCGGAGTCCGCCGGGGACAGCCGGCGGGCCAGGGTCCCGGCCACGTAGGCCCCGGCGTAGCCGGCGCCGAGGACGACGATGCGGTGCTTCATGTGCTGCTCCTGTCGGTTGGCTTGCTCCCGGTGACTTGAGCGGAACAGCGGCCCGATTGCTGACAGGGATTGCGTGTGATGTGGGTCATAGGGCGAATGGTGGTGCCGGGAGGGGGAGCAACTGGCCGGTGAGGGAGGCCGCGGGTGGCCGTCGCATCCGGGAGACGGACGGCCACCCAGGGCCGGTCAGCCAGGGCCGGCCAGCCACCGCCGGTCAGCCGCTGTGTCCGCCGGTGACCGTCACCGGGTCGTCCTGGCTCAGCTGCCGGAACAGCCGGGCGGAGCGCTCGGCGTCCCAGCGGATGACGTTGCCCTTGGACGTGGGAAGCCCCACCGCGTCCACCGGCACGGTGACCCGCCGCGGTTTGCGGCCGCCCTCGCCCTGCACCGAACGGAACATCCCGGCCAGCCGCCGCAGATCCATGTCCTGGTCCACGACGAGGGTTTGCAGGCCCGCGCGGAGTGCCGGGTAGAGCTGCGAGGGGTCCAGGACGGTGCCCGGCCTGGCCGCCTTGTGGGCCAGCGCGGAGAGGAAGCGCTGCTGGTTGCGGGAGCGGCCCAGGTCGCCCGCCGCTTCCTGGTGGCGCTGCCGGACGAAGGCCAGCGCTTCGCGGCCGTGCAGGGTCTGGCAGCCGCGCCGCAGGTCGGCTCCGGACTTCTCGTCCTTGATGTCCCGCTCGAGGCAGAGCCGGACCCCGCCGACCGCGTCGACGATCTTCACGAAGCCGGCGAAGCCGATCTCGGCGTAGTGGTCGATCCGCAGGCCGGTGTTGTGTTCGACCGTGCGGACGAGCAACTCCGGCCCCCCGTACGCGAACGCGGCGTTCAGCTTGTTCTTCGCAGCGGGTACGTGCTTGCCGGTCGCCGGGTTGTGGAAGCCGGGGACGGTCACCCACGAATCGCGGGGCAGGCTGACCATCACCGTGCCGTGCGCGCCGGTGTGCAGGACGATCATCGAGTCCGTCCGGCGGCCTCCGCCGCCGCCCGCGTGCAGGTTCCGTACATCGGCGTCGGAGAGCCCTTCGCGGCTGTCGGAGCCGACGATCAGGTAGTTGGTCCCCTCCCCCGCCGGGTGGCGTCCGCCGAAGGCGCCGAGGTCCACCTCCCGGTTCAGCTCGGTCTCCGCCCAGGTGTAGGTGCCGCAGGCGGTGGCCAGCACGGTGACCAGGAGCGCGAGCGCGAGCCGCAGCATCCGGCGGCCACGGCGCGGACGGGCATGCCGCCGCCCCGCCGGCGTACGCATCCGTACCAGCGCGGTGCCCCGCCAGCCGTACGCCTCACGACGGGCACCGAGCACTGGCGCGGCGGAGTGGCCAGGCGGCACAACTGGCGTACCGGACTCGCCAGTCGGCGCACCGGGGACGTCGAGCGGATTCGTCATCGCAGTTCTCCCCTCGGCCCTTGGAGCAGCAGGCTGCCGCGCTCGGCAGCCGGCGCCTCCTCCTGGTACGGATCGGCGGTGCCGGTGCGGTGCATGCGGTGCCATTGGAGGCGGGTGCCGAGCAGGGCCGTCATCACCGAGTGGAAGACCACCAGGTACAGCAACTGCCGGTAGACGAACAGCTGCAGCGGAAGCGACCACAGGACGCGCAGCCGCTCCCCGTCCAGCCACAGCGCGTACCCGGCGGTCGCCATTTGCACGGCGAGGAAGCCGAGCCAGACGGTGACCGCTTCGGCCGGGTCGCGGAAGCACACGCCGTACAGCGCGAAGACGTCCACGACCGGGGCGAACAGCGGGAGCACGATCTGGAACAGCGCCAGATAGCTGAGCCCGCGGCGGCCGAACCGGCCGGCCGGGCCCACCTCGCGTACGGCGTGCCGGTGCTTCCACATCGACTGCAAAGTGCCGTAGCACCAGCGGTAGCGCTGTCGCCACAACTGCCGCAGCGTCTCCGGAACCTCCGTCCACGCCACGGCGGACTCCTCGTAGACGACGCGCCATCCTGCCCGCCAGAGCGCCATCGTCAGATCGGTGTCCTCGGCGAGGGTGGCGTCGCTGACGCCGCCGACACCCATCAGCACGTCACGCCGGAACGCGCCGATGGCGCCGGGGACCGTCGGCATGCACTCCAGCACCTCGAACATGCGCCGGTCCAGGTTGAAGCCGAGCACATACTCCAGGTGCTGCCACTTGCCCAGCAGGTGCCGCCGGTTGCCGACCTTGGTGTTCCCGCTGACGGCGCCGACCGCGTGGTGGGCGAGCGGCTGGACGAGGTGGTGGAGCGCGTCCGGTTCGAAGACGGTGTCCGCGTCGACCATCACCACGATGTCGGTCCGCGCGTGCGCGAGCCCGGTGTTGAGCGCGCCTGGCTTGCCGGTGTTGGGCTGCCGCAGGAGGGTGACGCGTGGGTCGGTGATGCCCTCGACGACGGTTGCCGTGCCGTCCGTCGAGCCGTCGTCGATGACGAGGATCTCGAGGTTCGGGTAGGTGGAGGCGAGCAGCGAGTGCACGGTGGCGCCGATTCCCGCCTCCTCGTTGTGCGCGGGGACGAGTACGGTCACCGGGCCGGTCACAGCGCGCAGTCTCGGTGCCCCGGGCCGCAGCCGGCCACGCCGGCGCACATGGACGCGGGCGAACCAGGCCAGCATCGCGAGCCGGAGCAGCCCGAGCACGCCCGCCACGACCAGTGCCCAGGCCATCGCCCGGGAGAAGAGCCGCCCGAGCTCCTGGGCACGGATCAGCCCCTCCCCCTTCAACCGTTCGGCGAGCGGCGCGGGCGTGTTGAAGGAGAGGTGGCCGAGCCCGGCCGAGACGGTGGTGAACCGCTCGACGTGCCGGTTGCGCAGCAGCGCCCGCGCCTCGCGGTAGCCGAGGTCGGTGTGGCTGTACTGGCGTACGACGCCCGCGGCGGCTTTCCGGCTCTTCCGGTCGGCGGCGACGACCAGATACCCCTGCCGTGCCGCGCGCCGGGCGGCGGGCCATTCGGCGCCGCACAGCGTGTCAGCCGCCGTGGTGTGCGGGAGGCGCAGCAGCCGGGTGTGCACACCCACCGTGCCCGCCAGCGCGGTCTGCGTCAACGACAGCTCCGTCCGGGCCCGCAGCGGCGACGCGGCACCCAGGTCACCGCCGGTGTAGGTGTACGACCCGATTTCGTGCCCCTCCTGCCGGATCCGCCGCATCAGCTCCGGATGGCGCGCCGCCTGCTTGCCGTACACGAAGAAGGTGGCGTGTGCCCGGTGCGCGGCCAGCAGGTCGAGCAGCCGCGGCGTCCAGACGGGGTCGGGGCCGCCGTCGAAGGTGAGGGCCGCCGTACGCGGAGGCATGGCGGTGGTCCCGACGCCGTCCCGGGCAAACCTCAGGATCGGCTGCCCGGTGTCGGCGCTGTGCGGAATGGGGTCGGCGCAGGGACGTTTGGTGCGGGCTGCGTCGACTTCGTGGGTGGTCCACCCCTCGAAGAGCAGCGTGACGATGACGACGGTGAGGACGAGCAGTAACAGCACCCAGTGCCCGCGTGGGGGACGGCGCAGTGCGTGCCGGGGGCTCATCCGCGGGTGGCCGGGTGGGGGGAGT
>NZ_JADKMA010000217.1 GCF_017676365.1 Streptomyces oryzae | reverse complement strand
GTGGCTTCGGGGGGGCAGGCGAAGCGGACGGGGGTGTAGCGGTTGGTGCCGCAGCCCGCGCTGACGTGCAGATACGACTCGCGGCCGGCCGCGCGGTGGGTGGAGAGGCCCTTGACGCGGTCGGTGTCGATGTCGCAGTTGGTGACGAGAGCGCCGTAGAAGGGGACGCAGAGCTGGCCGCCGTGGGTGTGGCCGGCCAGGATCAGCGGGTAGCGGTCGGCGGTGAACGCGTCGAGTACGCGCAGATACGGAGCGTGTACGACGGCGAGGGAGAGGTCCGCGTCGGTTTCGGGGCCGCCCGCGACCTCGCCGTAGCGGTCGCGCTTGATGTGCGGGTCGTCCAGGCCGGTAAGGGCGATCTCCTGGCCGCCGTCCAGCTTGACGCGGCCCCTGGTGTTGGAGAGGCCGACCCAGCCGGCGGCGTCGAAGGCGTCCCGCAGCTCTTCCCACGGGTTGTGGACGGCGCCGACGGCGGGCGGGTTGCCGTTCAGGCCGTGCCGGCCGGTTGCCCTCTCCATCAGGTACTTGGCGGGGTTGCGCAGCCTGGGCCCGTAATAGTCGTTCGAGCCGAAGACGTAGGCGCCCGGGAACTCCAGCAACGGGCCCAGCGCGTCGAGGACTTCGGGCACGCCCTCGGGGTCGGAGAGGTTGTCCCCCGTATTGATCACCAAGTCGGGACGCAGCCCGGCCAGCTCCTGCAGCCACCGCTGCTTCTTCCGCTGGCCCCGGACCATGTGGATGTCGGAAACCTGCAGGACGCGCAGCGGATGCATGCCGGGGGGCAGTACGGGCACGGAGACCCGTCGCAGGCGGAACGAACGGACTTCGACACCCGCCGCATACCCGACGCAGGCCGCGCCGAGCGCCGTGATGCCGACGGCTGTCTTCAGGGGGATCCGGTATCGCGCGCGCATGGCCCCATGGTCGCAGACCTGACAGCCTCCTCGCAGGGCCTGTGGACAGAGCCGACCCCACTCCGTGATGGGTGGGGCGCCCGCCGTTCAACCCGGAGGCCCTCGGCCCCCTGTACCGGGCCGCCCGGCCCGATATCTTCGGCGGGCTGCGGCCCGATCCTGGCACACTGGCCCCATGACCACGCTCAAGTCCCGGCTGCAGGACGACCTGACCGCAGCGATCAAGGAGCGCGACGAGCTCCGTTCCGCCACCCTCCGGATGACCCTTGCCGCGATCACGAAGGAGGAGGTCGCGGGCACCAGCGCACGCGAGCTCTCCGACGACGAGGTGCAGAAGGTGATCGCCCGCGAGGCGAAGAAGCGGCGCGAGGCGGCCGAGGCGTTCGCGGGCGGCGGCCGTACCGAGCAGGCGGAGCGGGAGCGGGCCGAGGGTGACGTGCTCGCGGACTACCTGCCCAAGCAGCTCACGGACGAGGAGCTGGACGCGCTGGTCGCCGAGGCCGTCGAGGAGGCCAGTGCGGCCGGGGCCGAGGGGCCGAAGGCGATGGGCGCCGTCATGAAGATCGTGAACCCCAAGGTCGCGGGCCGCGCCGAGGGCGGCCGCGTCGCGGCAGCGGTCAAGAAGCGGCTGGCGGGGTAGTCGCCGACGACCGTACGAGACGTTACCGGTCCACGGGATGTGTAAGGGGCGCCCTCCCTGGGAGGGCGCCCCTTACCTCTGCCCTGTGCGCCGTCTCAGCGGCAGCCGAGGAACAACCCCGGGCCTACGGTCGGCCTACGGCCAGCCGCCGCCCCCATCCGCGTCCCAGCCGCCGCCACCGTTGCCGCCGCCGTTACCGTTGCCGTTTCCGCCGGGCCAGCCCCCGCCGCCGATGCCGCCGCCGTCACCACCGCCGATGGCGTCACCGCCGCCGATGACGTCCGGCGGTACGGACGGGTCGGGCCAGGGGTCGGTGGGCCGGTCGTTGCCGGCGTTGTCGTCCGGCTTGGGCGGGGACGGGGGCTTGGGCGTGCGGGGCTTCTTGCCGCCGTCCCGGATCGGTACGTGGTGGAAGTCCGGCGCGGCCTCGCCGGCCAGTGCGCCCGCCATCGCGTCCCGCCAGATCGGTCCCGGCACCTCGCCGCCGAAGACCTTGTCGTAAGGAACGCCGCCGATGGAGATGTTGACCATCCGCGTACGGTGCGCCGGGTCGCCGACCCAGACGGCGCCGGACATGTTCGGGGTGTAGCCCACGAACCAGGCCGCGTACCGCTGGTCGGTGGTACCCGTCTTGCCCGCGCTGTCGCGCCCCTTGAGGCCGGCCTTCTTGCCCGTACCGTCCTCGACCACGCCGCGCAGCAGCGAGTTGACCGTATCGGCGGTCTTGGTCTTCATCGCGCGCTTGCACGTGGTCTTGGGCACGCTCAGCTTCTTGCCCTGCGCGTCGGTGATCGACTCGATGGCGACGGGGGTGCAGTGCACGCCGCGGTTGGCGAAGGTGGCGTAGCCCTCGGCCATGGTCAGCGGCGACATCTCCTGGGTGCCGAGGGAGATCGACGGCACCTGGTCGATCTTCTTGCCGTCGGCCCGCTCGATGCCCATCTTCTTCGCCATGTCGGTCACCGGGCAGATGCCGGTCTCTCCTATCAGCGAGACGAAGTAGGTGTTGACCGACTTCGCGGTCGCCTCCTTCATCCGATAGGGGCCGACTTCGGTGCTGTTCTCGTTCTCGACCGGGGCCTTGCCGCGCCACTTGCCCTTGCAGGTGTTGACCGGTGAGGGGTACTGCATGCGGTACGGCGAGGGATAGGACTTGTAGGGGCTCATCCCCTTGTCCAGCGCCGCGGCGGCGATCACGGGCTTGAACGTCGAGCCCGGCTGGTATCCGGCGCCGCCGCCCATGGACTTGTCCACCGACAGGTTTATCTGCGTCTCGTTCTTCCCGAAGCCGTACGGGCGCGACTGCCCCATACCCAGGATCTTTCCGGTGCCCGGCTGCACTATCGTCGCGGCGGTGGCGACCTTGTCCGACTTGTTCACATGGGACTCGATCGACTTCTTCACCGACCGCTGCGCCTTCGGGTCGAGCGTGGTCCTGATGGTGAGACCACCCCGGTTCCACCGCTTGGCGCGCTCCTTGCGGGTCTTGCCGAACGCCTCGTCGTTCAGGAAAACCTCGCGTACGTAGTCGCAGAAGAAGCCCGCGCCGTTCGTCGCGGTGATGCAGCCGTTCTTGGGCTCGCTGACGTCCAGCCCGAGAGGCTTCTTCTTGGCGGCCTCGGCCTGCTCACGGGTGATGTCGTGGTGCGCCGCCATCTTGTTGAGCACGGTGTTGCGCCGCTTGGTCGCCTCGTCCACGTGGATGACCGGGTCGTACCGGGACGGGGACTGGACGATGCCCGCCAGCAGTGCGGCCTGCTCCAGATCCAGCTCTTTGGCCGACTTGGAGAAGTAGCGCTGCGAAGCGGCCTCGACGCCGTACGCCTGCTGGCCGAAGAAGGTGATGTTGAGGTAGTTCTCCAGGATCTTCTTCTTGCCCAGCTCCTCCTCGACCTGGATCGCGTACTTCAACTCCTTGATCTTGCGGCCGATCGTCTGCTGGGTGGCCTGGGCGACCTTGTCCGGGTCGTTGCCGGCCTCCTCCACGAAGACGTTCTTGACGTACTGCTGGGTCAGAGTCGACGCACCCTGGGAGACCTGACCCGACCGTGCGTTCCGGTTCAGCGCCCGTAGTACGCCCTTGAGGTCGACGGCGCCGTGCTTGTAGAAGCGCGCGTCCTCGATGGCGACGATCGCCTTGCGCATGTACGGGGAGATGTCCTTGAGGTCGACCACCGTGCGGTCACGGGAGTAGACCTTGGCGATCTCGCCGCCCTCGTTGTCCAGTATCGTCGTCCGCTGGCTGAGCGGGGGGCGCTTGAGATTGACCGGCAGCTCGTCGAAGCCCTCCACGGTGCCCTTCGTCGCCAGGCCGAGCGTCCCGACAGCGGGCAGCGCGAGCCCGGCCATCACCGTGCCCGCCAGCACACTGACGCCGACGAACTTGGCGATCTGCTGGGGCTTGCTGACTCCGCTGCCCGCGCGCTTCTTAGCCATGGGTAAGAGACTACGACGCGTCGGTGTCACCGCACCGGCGGGGAAGCGTGGCAAACGCCGGACAGCGTGGCGTCGGTCACTTAGGCTGAGGCCGCTGTCACTCTGACACCTCCTTTCACCTCCCCTTACCGCTGCTCACCTCTCCTCCGGTCCTCTCCTCGGGTCCTCTCGGCATCGCCTGGCTTCACACAGCTCCGCCGGCCCCGATCTCTCCCGGATTCTCCGCAGCGCTTCCGGCTCACTCCGTTGGGTGATGTGCTGGGCACGCATAGTCCGTTCGGGCCATTCAAGATTGGGCCCGAAGGGGGTGTTGCGTGCTGACTGCTCTTCCGTAACGTCCTCAACTGGCAACGGTGAATATGCCGTTCGCCGCCGTGGGGGAGCCTCGATTCGGGAGAGGACGGCACCGGCAATGAGCTGGGTAACAGACTGGAGCGCGCAGGCCGCCTGCCGCTCCACGGATCCGGACGAACTGTTCGTGCAGGGCGCCGCGCAGAACCGCGCGAAGGCCGTGTGCACAGGCTGCCCGGTCCGCACGGAATGTCTCGCCGACGCCCTGGACAACCGCGTGGAGTTCGGAGTCTGGGGAGGGATGACCGAGCGCGAGCGGAGAGCCTTGCTGCGCCGCCGCCCGACGGTCACCTCCTGGCGCCGTCTGCTGGAGACGGCGCGGTCGGAGTACGAGCGCAGCACCGGCGTTGTGCTGCCGGTCGATGTGGACGACCTGGATACGGACGAGCACGAGCGGTACGCCGCGGTGGGCTGACCACCCGGAGGAACGGTACTGCGGCGGGCAGGCAGGTGGTCCGGCGCAGCGTACGGGCCTGTGGCCAGACGGGCTCCGGGGACGCTGCCTCCGCGCTCCGGCGTGCCCGGCACTGACGCCAGGTCAGCTCAACGGGCTGGTCAGGCCGACAGCACGGCCGGGCCTGCGCGGGCCGGGCCTGCGCGGTCAGTCCGCGTCCGCGGCGCGCCGTTCGCGCTGGCGGGCGAGTCGTTCGCCGATGGTGCGCAGGCCGCCCAGGTCGTGTACGTCACCGGGCAGGGCGGTTACCTCGGCCAGAGGCACGTCCGGGTGCAGCGCCGTGAAGCGGTCACGTGTGCGCCGCTCGCGGGCCAGCAGCCGCATGCGGTCGGCGTGCAGCCGAAGCAGCCCGGCTGCCAGTTCGGTCACGGCGTCCGCGCTCTCACCGTCCTCACCGTCACCGTCCTCACCGCCACTGTCGTAGCCGTCAGCGCCGGCGGTGGTGCCGTGTGTGGACGCGCGGTCGGGCGCCGACCGCGCGTCGGGGATCGTTCGCTCTGTTGCCGTCTCGGTCGTCGTCTCGCCGGCCGCGTTCCCCCCAGGTGTGGTGACGGACCGGGCTGAGCCGGGGTTCTCGGAGGCGGGGGAGCCGTCCTCGGAATCCGCTGGACCGGCCGATGGAGCGTCGCGTTGCAGAACCTTCCCGCCGTCGCGATCCACAATGCCGCCGTCCTCAAGATTTTCGGCCGCCGCCAGCGCCCGCTCGGCGCTCAGTCCGGCCGCGTCACTGTCGTGCATCCGGTTGAGCACCAGCCCTGCCAACGGCATCCGGTCCGCTGCCAGCCGTTCCACGAAGTACGCGGCCTCGCGCAGCGCGTCCCCTTCCGGCGCCGCTACGACGAGGAAGGCGGTGCCCGGCGCCTGGAGCAGCCGGTAGGTGGCGTCGGCGCGGGTGCGGAAGCCGCCGAACATGGTGTCCATGGCCGCCACGAACGTCTGCACGTCCCGCAGCAGCCCCGCGCCCAGCAGCTTGTTGAGGGCACCGGTGAACAGCGAGAGCCCGGCCATACCGAGGTTGACGACCTTCATCCCGGCCCGGCCGCCGACCCGCGCCGGGGCCATCAGCAGCTTGATGAACTTCCCGTCCAGGAAGGATCCGAGGCGCTTGGGCGCGTCCAGGAAGTCCAGCGCGGAGCGGGAGGGCGGGGTGTCCACGACGATCAGGTCCCACTCGTCGCCCGCGCGCAGCTGGCCGAGCTTCTCCATCGCCATGTACTCCTGCGTACCGGCGAAACCGGTGGACAGCGACTGGTAGAAGGGGTTGTCCAGGATGGCCTTGGCGCGGTCGGGGTCGGCGTGCGCCTCGACGATCTCGTCGAACGTACGCTTCATGTCGAGCATCATGGCGTGCAGTTCGCCGCCCGCCGCCTTGTCGATCCCCGGAACCTCACGCGGGGTGTTGTCCAGTTCGGACAGGCCCATGGACTGGGCGAGGCGCCGCGCGGGGTCGATGGTCAGTACGACGGTGCGGCGGCCGCGCTCGGCGGCGCGTACGCCCAGCGCCGCGGCTGTGGTGGTCTTGCCGACGCCTCCCGAGCCGCAGCAGACGACGATCCGGGTCGCCGGATCGTCCAGCAGGGGGTCGATGTCCAGCGCGTCGGCGTCCGGCGGCGTGGCCATGGATGCCTCTCCTTCCCCTGATATCGCGGATGGTTCATCGGCCGTCGCGGATCGCTCGCCGATCGTCGCGGATCGTTTCCCGGACGTGGCGGACGGCTGCGGCGTCCGCGGACTCGGCGTCGGACTCGGCGTCGGGTTCGGCGGGCCTGGGCTCACGGGCGCTTGCCGCCCGTTCCACTCGTCCCGGCCGGCTGCGCTGCGGTCCCGGTGGTCTCCGCGGTCTGCCACTGGCGCCGCAGCGCGCCTGCGAGGCCGTACAGGCCCGCCAGTTCGACGCCCTCGCTGAGCAGGCCGAGTTCCCGTACCGGCAGGTCCTGCGCGGACAGCTCCGCGCGCAGCCCGCGCTCCAGCCGCACCCGTTCCGCGTGCTCTCGGCCCTGCTCCAGCAGCGGGGCGACAAGGCGTTCGGCGCGCCCTCCGCGGCGTGCGCCCCCGAGTCCGGCGCGGGCGAAGGCGCGGGCGATTTCGTCCGCGCGCCCCTCGGCGGTCAGCAGCTGGTCCTCTCCCGGCAGCTGCTGGCGCACCATGTTCACCACCACGGAGGTGGCCGGCAGGCCGGCGGCCCGCAGTTCCTCGATGCCGTCGACGGTCTCCTGGACCGGCATCTCCTCCAGCAGCGTCACCAGATGCACCGCCGTCTCCGGCGACTTGAGGAGGCGCATGACGGCCTGGGCCTGGTTGTGCACGGGGCCGACCTTGGCGAGCCCCGCCACCTCCTCGTTGACGCCCAGGAAGCGCGCGATGCGGCCGGTGGGCGGCGCGTCCATCACCACGGCGTCGTAGACGGGGCGCTGCCGCTTGTCCCGGCGGCGTACGGCCTCGCACGCCTTGCCGGTCAGCAGCACGTCGCGCAGCCCGGGCGCGATGGTCGTCGCGAAGTCGATGGCGCCCAGTCGTTTGAGGGCGCGGCCGGCGCTGCCGAGTTTGTAGAACATCTGGAGGTAGTCGAGCAGCGCCCGCTCGGCGTCGATGGCCAGCGCGTACACCTCGCCGTTGCCGTGCGAGACGGCGATCTTGCGCTCTTCGTACGGCAGCGGTTCCGTCTCGAAGAGCTGTGCGATGCCCTGGCGGCCCTCCACCTCGACGAGCAGCGTGCGCCGGCCGCCGTGTGCCAGCGCCAGCGCGAGTGCGGCGGCGACCGTCGTCTTGCCGGTCCCGCCCTTGCCGGTCACTACGTGAAGCCTGCTCACGGCTGGAGCCTAATTCGTTGCCCGGGGCTCCGGCGAGACCGGTTGCCGTGGGCCGTCCGGCAGGCGCTCGCGGCGGCTCGGCACCCGGCGGTGTTCGTTAGGGTCTCCCCATGACGAAGTGGGAATACGCAACCGTGCCGCTCCTCGTGCACGCGACCAAGCAGATCCTCGACACCTGGGGCGAGGACGGCTGGGAACTGGTCCAGGTCGTGCCAGGACCGAACAACCCCGAACAGCTGGTGGCATACCTGAAGCGGGAGAAGCAGGCATGAGCGCGGTCGAGGACAAGCTCGCGGAGCTCGGGCTGGAGCTGCCCGAGACGGCCACCCCCGCCGGAGCGTATGTACCGGCCGTGCAGACCGGCCGGTACATCTACACCGCGGGCCAGGTTCCGCTGGTGAAGGGCACCCTGCCGATGACCGGGAAGGTCGGCGCCGAGGTGACGCCCGAGGAGGCGAAGGACCTGGCGCGTACGGCGGCGCTGAACGCGCTGGCGGCGGTCAAGTCCGTGGCCGGGGACCTCGACCGGATCGCCCGCGTCGTCAAGGTCACCGGCTTCGTCGCCTCCGCACCGGACTTCACCGGCCAGCCCGGCGTGATCAACGGTGCGAGCGAGCTGCTGGGCGAGGTCCTGGGAGCTGCGGGCAAGCACGCCCGCAGCGCGGTGGGCGTCGCGGTGCTGCCGTCGGATGCGCCGGTTGAGGTCGAGATGCAGGTCGAGCTGGCTGACTGAGCCGGCCCGTCTTTCGGCTGAGCCGGCTCGCCTCTCGGCTGAGCCGGCCCGTCTTTCTGCCGCGGCAGCTGTTCTCGTTTCTGCCGCGGCAGCTGCTTTCTGTCACGGCAGCTGCTTTCTGCCGCGGCGAGTGGTCCCGCACCGCCGGTCGCGTTGCTGATGGCTGAACGCCGTTGCGGCGCAAGCGGGGTGCCCGGCGGGCTGGCAGAGGGCCCCTCGAACATCGGGGCGAGGGGCCGTAGCATCCGGCCATGCCGTCCTCGCCCTCGCCGTCCACCCCACCCACCGGCAACGGCCAGTGGTACCCGCCCGAGTGGCCGGAGCGTATCCGCGCGCTGGCAGCCGGGGAGCTCGACGTGGTGGCACCGCGGAGAGCCGCGACCGTGATGCTCCTGCGGGACACTCCGGACGGCCCCGCCGTCCATATGCTGCGGCGCCGCGCCTCGATGGCGTTCGCGGGCGGTGCGTACGCGTATCCGGGCGGCTCCGTCGACCGGCGGGACGCGCGGGCCGTGGCCGCTGCGGGCCCGGGGGCCGCCTGGTGGGCCGAGCGGCTGGGCACCGACGAGGCCACGGCTCGCTCGATCGTGTGTGCGGCGGTCCGGGAGACCTTCGAGGAGTCCGGGGTCCTGCTGGCCGGGCCTGACCCCGACACCGTCGTCGCCGACACCACGGGCGAGGGCTGGGAGGCGGACCGTGCCGCGCTGGTCGCCCGGGAGCTGTCCTTCGCCGACTTCCTCGACCGCAGAGGGCTCGTCCTGCGCGCCGACCTGCTGGGCGCCTGGGCCCGCTGGATCACGCCAGAGTTCGAGGCCCGGCGCTACGACACGTATTTCTTCGTCGCCGCGCTCCCCGAGGGCCAGCGCACCCGCAACGCCTCGACCGAAGCCGACCGCACCGTGTGGGTACGCGCGCAGGACGCCGCCGCGGGCTACGACCGGGGCGAGCTGCTGATGATGCCGCCCACCATCGCCACCCTGCGCCAGCTGACGCCGTACCGGACGGCGGCGGAGGCGCTCGCCGCCGCCGGGCAGCGCGATCTGGCGCCCGTACTCGCGCGTGCTCGCCTGGAAGGCGGCCGGATCGTGCTGAGCTGGCCAGGACACGACGAGTTCACCAAGAGGATCGATCCCGCATGACCGACGCCGCAGCACTCCCCGGCCAGCCGCGCGGCGGCACCCTCGAAGGCCAGGCCGGCCCCCGCGCCTACTGCGTGCTCGCCCCCAACCCGTCGCCGATGACGCTGGATGGCACCAACACCTGGATCGTCGCGGAACCCGGCTCCGACCTCGCTGTCGTCATCGACCCAGGGCCGCTGGACGACGCACACCTGCGCAACGTGATCGCCACCGCCGAGCGGCAGGGCAGGCGGGTCGCGCTCACCCTGCTCACTCACGGCCATCCGGACCACGCCGAGGGTGCAGCACGCTTCGCCGAGCTGACGGGCTCGCCGGTCCGGGCGCTCGACCCGGCGCTGCGGCTGGGGGACGAGGGGCTCGGCGCCGGGGATGTGATCACCACGGGCGGCCTGGAACTGCGGGTCGTCCCCACCCCAGGCCACACCGCCGACTCGCTCTCCTTCCACCTGCCCGCGGACGCGGCGGTGCTGACCGGCGACACCGTGCTCGGCCGCGGCACTACGGTCGTCGCCCACCCGGACGGCAGGCTCGGCGACTATCTCGACTCGCTGCGCGCCCTGCGGTCCCTGACCGTGGACGACGGCGTCAGCCAGGTACTGCCCGGCCACGGTCCGGTGCTCAACGACGCACAGGGCGCCATCGACTACTACCTCGCCCACCGCGCCAAACGGCTCGCCCAGGTGGAGACGGCCGTCGAGCAGGGCTACCGGACAGCCGCCGAGGTCGTCGCCCACGTCTACGCGGACGTGGACCGGTCCCTGTGGCCTGCGGCGGAGCTGTCGGTACGGGCCCAGCTCGACTATCTGGACGAGCACGGGCTGGTGTGAGCCCCTGTGGGAACGTGAACGTGGTTCCTCCAGGGGACGTGTAAGGGGCGCCCTCCCAGGGAGGGCGCCCCTTACACACGTCTACACGTCGTACGGCCGGGTACGGCCGGGTCAGCGCGAGCGCTTCGCCAGCCGCTCGATGTCCAGCAGGATGACGGCGCGGGCCTCCAGGCGCAGCCAGCCGCGTCCGGCGAAGTCGGCCAGCGCCTTGTTCACCGTCTCGCGGGAGGCGCCGACCAGCTGGGCCAGCTCCTCCTGGGTGAGGTCGTGGACGACGTGGATGCCCTCCTCGGACTGCACACCGAAGCGGCGGGACAGGTCGAGCAGCTGCTTGGCCACCCGTCCTGGCACGTCGGAGAAGACCAGGTCGGACATGGAGTCGTTGGTACGGCGCAGCCGCCGGGCGATGGCGCGCAGCAGCGCAGATGCCACCTCGGGGCGGGCGTTGAGCCAGGGCTGGAGGTCGCCGTGGCCCAGGCCCAGCAGCCTGACCTCGGTCAGTGCCGAGGCCGTGGCCGTACGCGGGCCCGGGTCGAACAGGGACAGCTCGCCGATCAGCTCGCCGGGCCCCAGCACCGCCAGCATGTTCTCCCGGCCGTCCGGCGAAGTGCGGTGCAGCTTCACCTTGCCTTCGGTCACCACATAGAGGCGGTCGCCCGGGTCACCCTCGTGGAAGAGGGCCTCGCCGCGAGCCAGCGTCGTCTCCGTCATGGAGGCGCGCAGCTCAGCGGCCTGCTCCTCATCGAGCGCCGCGAAGAGCGGGGCGCGCCGCAGAACGTCGTCCACGAGTTCTCTCCTTGTCGACCTGCCCATGGGGTCCGTGGAACCCATGATGCCGGACGGTGAAACCATGCGATCAGTCACAGCAATCAGTCACAAGTTTGACGCACGCATGCCGTGGCCCCCAAGGCGGGGCGCGCTAGAGCCCCGGATCCGCCGCGTGTGCCACGAATGTCGGTGGGCCCCCTTACGCTGGCCGAGTGTCCACTACCCCGGGAAGCGCACGGACAGAGAGGGGGCTGGGCGGGTGACGGCAACAGAGGATTCCGCTGTGAGCGAACAGGAGACCGCGGCCGAGGTGCCGACGCAGAAGGCTGCCGCCGAGCAGGCCGCGAAGACCGTCGGGGCCGCGAAGAAGACCCCGGCGAAGAAGGCCGCTCCGGCGAAGAAGACCCCGGCAAAGAAGGCCGCCCCGGCGAAGAAGGCCGCTGCCGCCAAGAAGTCCGCCACAGCCAAGCAGGCCCCGGCGAAAAAGACCGCCGCCGCCCAAAAGTCCCCCGCTGACAAGACCCCCGCCAAGAAGACCGCTGCCAAGAAGGCCCCCGCCAAGAAGGCCCCCGGGGGCAGGCCGGAGTCGCGGGCGTCCAAGGCGAAGCGTGCCGCGCAGCTCAACGAGGCGCTGGCGGAGGTCTACTACTACGCGCATCCCGAGCTCGACTTCGAGAATCCGTTCGAGCTCCTGGTGGCCACCGTCCTCTCCGCGCAGACGACCGACCTGCGCGTCAACCAGACGACTCCCGCGCTCTTCGCCGCGTACCCCACCCCCGAGGACATGGCGGCTGCCAACCCGGAAGAGCTGGAGGAGCTGATCCGGCCCACCGGGTTCTTCCGTTCCAAGGCCAAGTCCCTGCTCGGACTCTCGGCAGCGTTGCGGGACGACCACGGCGGCAAGGTCCCCGGCACGATAGAAGAGCTGGTCAAGCTGCCCGGCGTGGGCCGTAAGACGGCGTTCGTGGTGCTCGGCAACGCCTTCGGCGTCCCCGGGCTGACGGTCGACACCCACTTCGGCCGACTGGTGCGCCGCTGGAAGCTCACCGAGCAGACGGACGCCGTCAAGGTCGAGCAGGAGATCGACGACCTGCTGCCGGAGAGCGAGTGGACGATGTTCTCGCACCGCACGATCTTCCACGGCCGCCGCATCTGCCACTCCCGCAAGCCCGCCTGCGGCGCCTGCCCCATCGCGGAGCTCTGCCCCTCGTACGGCGAGGGCGAGACGGATCCGGAGAAGGCGAAGAAGCTGCTCAAGTACGAGATGGGCGGCCAGCCCGGGCAGCGTCTCAAGCCACCGGCCGACTACCCGGGCCGCCCC
>NZ_JADKMA010000216.1 GCF_017676365.1 Streptomyces oryzae | reverse complement strand
GGACGGTGGGGAGGGAGGGAGTGGGGGGTGGTGTGGTGCGGTGCGCCCGCCGGGTCCGCCGCGGGCGGGCGGCGGCAGCGCGCGTACCAGCCATTCGAGTTCGACTCCGACGCGGCGCGGTGGCCCGGTCTTGAAACAGATACCGTGTACGTACGCGAGCGCGGCCGCCTCACTCAGCGGTTCGGCTGCGTACGCCTCTCTTCTGCCGGTCATGCTCCGTCACCCTTCGCCGAGCGGTCGGTCGTCCCGGGTGTTCCGGTGGGCGGGCCGCGAGCCGCTTCCCGCCTCCACCCAAGTCCGCTCCCCACTCCGGCGCCGGTGAACACCTCCCACGTCGACCCCACCGCACAGAACCGGCCGCGGCACATGCGCCACCGGCACAGTCGCCGGCGGCGCAGCGCGGTCCGAGTCCGCTCAGAGCTCGGCGAGGTCCAGGCGCCGGATGTCCTTGACGATGACCAGGTAGCTGACGACGGCCATCGCGGCGCAGGCACTGACGAAGACCAGCGCCAGGTCGAAGGAGCCGGTGGCGTCGATGAGGTAGCCGATGACCAGCGGGGTCAGGATGCCGGCGAGCTGCGTGCGGCTGGATTGGGGAGGGCCCGCGCTCACAGCCGTTGCAGCAGCGCGGTCACAGCTGTTGCAGCAGTGGCTGTCGCAGGAGCGTGTGCAGCGCCGGGTTGTCGTTCTTCTCGCGCCACACCAGGTTGAGCTGGACCGGCTCGGGCTGCGGGAGGGAGACGGGCTTGAACGCGATGCCCGCATGGCGCATCCGGGCTGCCGTCTGCGGCACCAGAGCGATCCCCCAGCCCACGTCCACCAGCGCCAGGATGCTGTGGATCTGGCTGAGGTACTGGGTGAAGACGGGGGTGACCTGAGCCGCGCGGAAGATGCTGATCAGCAGCTCGTGGAAGTAACGGGCCTCGATCGGCGAGTACATCAGGAAGTCCTGGCCGTCGAAGTCGCTCACCTCCAGCGGACCCTCCTTGGCGGCCAGCGGGTGTGCGGCCGGCAGGGCGGCCAGCAGCCCCTCCCGCCCGGCGGGCCGCAGCTGCAACTCGGGCCCCACCGCGGCCGGGCGGACCAGGCCCAGGTCGAGGGAGCCTTCGGTGAGCGCTTCCAGCTGGTCACGGGTGACGAGTTCGCGCAGTACGACCTCCACGCCCGGCATGGCGGTACGGGCCACTTCCAGCAGTGAGCCGAGCGCGGAATGGGCGCTGGCGGCGGTGAAGCCGATGGCCAGCGCGCCCGCCTCCCCGGTCGACGCCTGCCGTACGGCGAGCGTGGCGTGCTCGGCCTGCCGCAGGATACGCCGGGCCTCGTTGAGGAAGGACCGTCCGGCTGGGGTGAGGCGTACCGACCGGTTGGTCCGGTCGAGCAGTTGCACGCGCAGCTCGTTCTCCAGCAGCTGGATCTGCCGGCTCAGCGGCGGCTGCGTCATCCGCAGCCGCTCGGCGGCCCGGGTGAAGTGGAGCTCTTCGGCCACCGCTATGAAGCTGGTGAGTTGGGCCAGGGTGAACAACGATGCCGTCCCGGTATGGTCGAATCCAAAACTTATGTTGGACGTGGATCAATCGCCGACCCTAGCTTCGGAGCCGGCCCGACAGCGAGCCCCGCACCGCCGCCGAACAGCACCGGCCGGGCGGCCCGCCTTCTGGCCCGTACGCTCCGAACCGCCTCACACCCAGGGACACGAAGTGGTGACCACGACGAACACCTCGCCGAGCGACCGGATCTCCTGGGTCCGGCTCTCCTCGGTGCTGCTCCCGCTGGCCACCCCGGTCAGCGACGCCAAGGTCCTCACCGGGCGGCAGCGGCCGATGACGGAGGTGGCCTTCCTCTTCGCCGAGATCGCCACCGAGGAAGGGCACCAGGGCATCGGCTTCAGCTACTCGAAACGGGCCGGAGGGCCAGGACAGTTCGCACACGCGAGGGAGATCGCCGACCAGCTGCTGGGTGAGGACCCCAGCGACATCGGCAGGATCTGGACGAAGCTGGTGTGGGCGGGCGCCTCGGTGGGCCGCAGCGGACTGGCCACCCAGGCCGTCGCCGCCTTCGATGTCGCGCTGTGGGATCTGAAGGCCAAGCGCGCCGGGCTGCCGCTCGCCAAGCTGCTGGGCGCCCATCGCGACTCCGTGCGCTGCTACAACACCTCCGGCGGTTTTCTGCACACGCCCACCGAGGAGGTGCTGGCCAACGCCACCGCCTCCCTGGAGGCCGGGATCGGCGGCATCAAGATCAAGGTGGGGCACCCGGACAGCAAGCGGGATCTGGAACGGGTAAGGGCGGTGCGCGAGCACATCGGCGACGGCGT
Source organism: Streptomyces oryzae (assembly GCF_017676365.1). Taxonomy (GTDB): domain Bacteria; phylum Actinomycetota; class Actinomycetes; order Streptomycetales; family Streptomycetaceae; genus Streptomyces; species Streptomyces oryzae. The sequence goes on along the minus strand of NZ_JADKMA010000216.1, from coordinate 10,144 downwards.
ACCGCTGATGGTCGACGCCAACCAGCAGTGGGACCGGCCCACGGCCCGGCGGATGGGCCGCGCCCTGGAGCCGTTCGAGCTGGTGTGGATCGAGGAACCGCTGGACGCCTACGACGCGCAGGGCCACGCGGCACTCGCCACCACGCTCGACACGCCGATCGCGACCGGCGAGATGCTCGCCGGCGTCGCCGAGCACTGGGAGCTGATCCGCCAGGGCGCGGCCGACGTGATCCAGCCGGACGCGCCGCGCATCGGCGGGATCACCCAGTTCCTGAAGCTGGCGGCACTCGCCGAGCACCATCAGCTCCAGCTCGCCCCGCACTTCGCCATGGAGATCCACCTCCATCTCGCCGCCGCGTACCCCATCGAGCCGTGGGTGGAGCACTTCGACTGGCTGGAGCCGCTGTTCAACGAGCGGCTGGAGACCAGTGGCGGGCGGATGCACATACCCGGCCGCCCAGGTCTCGGCATCACCCTCAGCGAGCAGGCCCGCGCCTGGACGCAGGCCCGGCACGAGGTCGGCAAACGCCCCTGACCGGCACGGCCCCTCGCCTTCGCCTCGCCCTCGCCTTCGCTTCGCCCTCCTCCTTCGTCCCCTCCCCTTTCGCCCTCCGACTTCAGGAGCAGCACCCTCATGACGTCCTTCACTCCCGCGGAACTCGGCCGCCGGCTCGGGTCCGGGCTGCTGTCCTTCCCGGTGACCCACTTCAGGCCCGACCTGTCCTTCGACGAGGACGCCTATCGGGAGCACATCGCACGGCTGGCCGGCTACGAGGTCGGCGGGCTGTTCGCGGCGGGCGGCACCGGTGAGTTCTTCTCGCTGACGGCCGAGGAGGTCGCCCGGGTGGTGGCGGCTGCCGTACGGACCGCGCCGCAGGACACGCCGATCCTGGCGCCCGCCGGGTACGGCACCAAGGCAGCCGTCGAGCTGGCCCGGGCTGCCGAACGGGCGGGCGCCGACGGGCTGCTGCTGTTTCCGCCCTACCTCACCGAGGCAGGTCAGGAAGGGCTGGCCCGGCATGTGACCGAGGTGTGCCGCGCCACCTCGCTGGGCGTGATCGTCTACAGCCGTGCCAACGCCGTCTACACAGCGGACACTCTCGCCCGGCTCGCCGACTCCTGCCCCAACCTCATCGGGTACAAGGACGGGGTCGGCGACATCGAGGCCGTGACCCGGATCCACGCCCGGCTCGGCGACCGCCTCACCTGCATCGGGGGCCTGCCCACCGCCGAGACGTACGCGCGGCCCTATCTGGAGCTGGGCGTGACGACCTATTCCTCGGCCATCTTCAACTTCGTCCCCGAGTTCGCGCTGGAGTTCTACAACGCCGTCCGCGACCGGCGCCACGAGAGCGTCTCCAAGCTGCTCACCGACTTCGTCCTCCCCTACACGGCGCTGCGCGACCGGCAGCCCGGATACGCCGTGAGCATCGTCAAGGCGGGGCTGACGGCCACCGGCCACAGCGCCGGGCCCGTCCGGCCGCCGCTGACCGATCTGACGCCCGCCGAACGCGAAGAGCTCACCGCGCTCATCGGTCACAGGTCATAGGCCGGACCGCACGGCCCCCACCACACGCCGAGCTCAGCCGGGCACGTCCATGCGCTGGGTGCCGAGAACCGACAACAGCCGCAGCGCTTCCTCGGAGGGCGAGCCGGGCTCAGCCGTGTAGATCACGACCCGCTGGTCCCGGTCGGCGATGTCGAGCACATCGCAGTTGACGGTGACCGGGCCGACCAGCGGATGCTGGAAGGTCTTGCGCAGGGTGGTCTCGGCGCTCACCTCGTGCGAGGCCCACAGCCGGGCGAACTTCTCGCTGCCGGCGGTCAGTTCGCGTACCAGCGCGGCCACCTCGGGGTCGTCGGGATAGCGGGCAGCGGTGGCGCGCAGGCCCTCGGCCGCGTTGCGGGCGAAGGCTTCCGCGTCCGTCACGCCGTACAACCGCCGCCCCTGCGGGTGCGGTCCGAGGAAAGCGCGGCGCACAAGGTTGCGGTCGCGGCGCGGCTGGGCCGAGAAGTCCTCCATGAGGGCGGCCGCCAGCTCGTTCCAGGCGATCACTTCATACGCCGCGGACACCACGATCGCGGCGGCCTGCGGCAGCCGGTGCAGCAGATCGAGAATGCTCTGCCGCACCTCGCGCGGGGGCCCTGGCGCGGGGCCCGGTGGTGCGCCGGCGAGATGGTGCAGGTGCGCGCGCTCGGCGTCCGACAGACGCAGCGCCCGGGCGAGACCGGCCAGCACCTCGCGCGAAGGGCGCGGGGCGCGGGCCTGCTCCAGGCGCGTGTAGTACTCGGCGGAGATGAACGCCAGCTGGGCCACCTCCTCACGGCGCAGGCCGGGCGTGCGGCGGCGCGGGCCCGCGGGCAGCCCCACTTCGGCGGGGGTGATCCGCTCCCGCCTGCCGCGCAGGAAAGCGGCCAGTTCTCGTCTGTCCACGTGACCAGTGTGCTGGGCCGCCGGAGGCTCATCCAGGTACCGCCGGTGCCTGGATGAGACCCGCCGCCGGCCACAGGCTCGCTGCCATGGACAACACACCGACCACCCGCACCACACCTCCCGCGTCCCTGGGCCTGCTCGCCGGCAAGGCCGCCTTCATCACCGGCGCCGGGCGCGGCATCGGCGCAGCCGCAGCACGGCTCTTCGCCCGGGAGGGCGCCCGGGTGCTGCTCGCGGCCCGGACGGCGGCACAGCTCAAGGCGGTGACCGACCAGATCCGGGCGGCCGGCGGCACAGCGGATCACGTGGTGTGCGACCTGGCGGACCCGGCCAGTGTGCGCGCCGCCGTCGACCGGACCGTTCAGCTGTACGGCCGGCTCGACATCGCCTTCAACAACGGAGCGGCGATCCAGCGGCCCGGCCCGATGGACGAGCTGCCGCAGGCCGGCTTCGACGATATTTACGCCGTCAATCTCAGGGGACCGTGGCTCGCCATGACCGCAGAGGTGGAGGCCATCCGCGCCACAGCGGGGAGGGGCGCCATCGTCAACAACTCCAGCGTCGGCAGCCTGCGGGGCAACGCCGAACTGCCCGCCTACGGTGCGATGAAGCGGGCACTCAACAGCCTGACCGAGTCGGCCGCCGTCACCTACGGCCGGGAGGGCATCCGGGTGAACGCCATCGCGCCGGGCGGCACGCTGACCGAGATGGTGCGCGCCTGGGAGAAGAGCTCCCCCGGCGTCATCGAGCGGATCCAGGCGGCCACCCCGCTGGGCCGCACCGCGGACCCCGAGGAGATCGCGCAGGCCGCCGCCTGGCTGCTGAGCGACCGCTCCTCGTATGTGACGGGCACGGTGCTGCGGGTCGACGGGGGCGCGCTGGCCTGAGCGGGCCGCCGTGGCGGCGCTGGGTGCGAGCCGTGGAGCGTACCCCGCCCCGGCCGCTCCCCGGCACCGCCCCGGCCCCGTTTAGCCGTACGGGCCGGTGCCCACCCGAGGAGGGTGGTGGAGCAGCAGACAGGGCCGGAGCGCGGCGGTCCGCAGCTGGCCGTGCTGATCGGCCTCCAGGCAGCCGGAAAGTCCACCTTCTACCGGCAACGCCTCGCCGGGGACCGCAACGGCGGTCACGCTCTGGTGAGCAAGGACCGCTTCCCCCGCTCCGCCCGCCGCAAGCAGCAGCGTCAGCTGCGGCTGATCGACGAGGCGCTGGCCGCCGGGCAATCCGTCGCGGTCGACAACACCAACCCCTCGCCACGCGAGTGGAGCCCGCTGATCGCCCTCGGCCACACACACGGCGCACGGGTGACCGCGTACTGGTTCCCGCCGGATCTCGCCGCCTCCCTCCGCCGCAACGCCGTCCGGGAGGGCCGGGCCCGCGTACCGGAGGTCGGCGTACGCGCCACCCACCAGCAGCTGCGCAGACCGTCACCCGCGGACGGGTTCGACGCCGTGCTGGAGGTGCGGTTCGACGGCCGCGGCGGCTTCGCCGTACGAGCCGGGGTGCCCGGTGCGTACCCGGGCGTGCCGGTACCGGTCGGGGTGTGTTGCCATGGCTGTGCCGGGAACGGTCCCGGGAATGTGGACCCGGACAGGGTTGTTCCCCGGCGCCAGGGCGCGGCCCGCCCTGATGCCCCCACGGCAGGAGACAGCATGAGCACGATCGAGCTGACCAAGGAAAACTTCGAGGAGACGGTCTCGGAGAACGATTTCATCCTGATCGATTTCTGGGCCTCATGGTGCGGCCCGTGCCGCAGCTTCGCACCCGTGTACGAGGCCGCTGCCGAGCGGCACTCGGATCTGACCTTCACCAAGGTCGACACGGAGGCCCAGCAGGAGCTCGCGGCCGCCTTTGAGGTGCAGTCCATCCCGACCCTCGCCATCATCCGCGACCGCACACTGGTGTACGCGGAGCCCGGCGCGCTGCCCGAGTCCGACCTGGAGAACCTGATCGGCCAGGCCCGGCAGCTGGACATGGACGAGGTACGGCGCGCGGCCGAGGCCCAGCAGGCCGCCCAGGCCGACGGCGGCCCGGAGAGCGCCGGGGCCTGACCGTACGCATGCGGCCCACCGGGCCGCCCGCGTGCCGCCTGCGCGGCGCGCCCGTGGCGGCCCGGACCGCTGACCCGGCGCCTCATCTGCCGCCGAGCGCCTCCTGCAGGTCGTAGCGGACCGGCTGCTCCAGCTGCTCGTACGTGCACGAGCCGGGCTCCCGGTCCGGTCGCCAGCGGCGGAAGAGCACCGTGTGCCGGAAGCGCTGCCCCTCCATGTGGTCGTAGGCGACCTCGCACACCCGCTCAGGCCGCAGCGGCACCCAGGAGGCGTCCTTGCCGCCGCTCCATCTGCTCGGGGCGCCCGGCATCCGGCCCTCCTCGTGCGCGGCTTCCTCCTCCCAGCGGGCCCACGGGTGCTCCTCGGGGTGCTCCATGCCCAGTGGTGCCAGCTCGCGCATCAGCTCGCGTCTGCGGGTGGCGGGGAACGAGGAGGAGGCACCCACGTACTGGAGCGCGCCGGAGGCGTCGTAGAGGCCGAGCAGCAGGGAGCCGAGCGATTCGGGTCCGCTCTTGTGCGGGCGCAGTCCGGCCAGTACGCAGTCGGCCGTGCGCTCGTGCTTGACCTTGAGCATCACCCGCTCACCCGGCCGATACGGCAGATCGGTGCGCTTGGCCACCACGCCGTCCAGCCCGGCTCCCTCGTAGTGCGCGAACCAGTCCCTGGCGACCGCGCTGTCATAGGTCACAGGCGCCAGATACAGCGGAGCGCGTGCCCGCTTCAGCGCCGTCTCCAGCATCCGGCGCCGCTCGGCCAGCGGCGCCGGCATGGCGTCGGTGTCGTCCAGGGCCAGCAGGTCGAAAGCGACGAAGGAGGCCGGCGTCTGCTCGGCCAGCAGCCGCACCCGGGATGCGGCCGGATGGATGCGCTGCTGGAGCGCCTCGAAGTCGAGCCGCCCGCCCAGTTGCAGCACGATCTCGCCGTCCAGCACGCAGCGCCGCGGCATCCGCTCCCTGAGCCCGTCGACCAGTTCGGGGAAGTAGCGGACCAGGGACTTGCCGGTCCGGCTGATCAGCTCGATCTCGTCGCCGTCCCGGAAGACCAGGCAGCGGAAACCGTCCCACTTGGCCTCGTACTGCATGCCTTCCGGGACGGAAGACACCGGCTTGGCGAGCATCGGTTCGACTGGCGGCAGCACCGGGAGATCCACACTGCCGATTCTGCGCCGGACGGCCCGCCTCCGCATGGCGCGCGACGCCGCGGGCACTCCGCTCCCCCATGGGTGACCATGAAGCCATGCTGCTGGAGGACATCGCACTCACGTCCGCCCGGATCGCCCAGGCCGCCGGGCGGAACGAGAAGGTGACGCTGCTCGCGGAGCTCTTCCGGCGGGCCGAGCCCTCCGAGGTGCCCGTGGTCGTCACCTATCTGGCCGGTCGCCTCCCGCAGCGCCGTACGGGTGTGGGCTGGCGCAGCCTGCGCGAGCTGCCGCCGCCCGCCGCCGGGCCGGCCCTGACCATCGCCGAGACGGACGCGGCGTTCTCCCGGATCGCCCAGGTGAGCGGCAAGGGCGCGCTGGCCGAGCGCAAGCGGCAGCTCGACGCGCTGCTGTCCGCGGCCACCGGGGACGAGCAGCACTTCCTCGTACGGCTCATCGGTGGCGAGCTGCGGCAGGGCGCGCTGGACGCCTTCGCCGTGGAGGGGCTGGCTGCGGCAGTGGCGGCCGACGCGGGCGAGGTACGGCGCGCGGTGATGCTCGGCGGCTCGCTCGGCGCCGTCGCACAGGCTCTGCTGGCCGAGGGCCCCGACGCGCTGGCCCGGTTCCGGCTGGAGGTGGGCAGGCCGGTGCTGCCGATGCTGGCCCACACCGCCAAGGACATCGGCGAAGCACTCGACAAGCTGGGCCCGTGCGCCGTCGAGGAGAAGCTGGACGGCATCCGGGTGCAGGTGCACAAGGACGGCGACGCGGTACGCGTCTACACCCGCACCCTGGACGAGATCACCGACCGGCTCCCGGAGGCCGCCGAGGTGGCCCGCAGGGCCGACGCCGCGCAAGTGGTGCTGGACGGCGAGGTGATCGCCCTCAAGGAGGACGGGTGGCCGCGCCCGTTCCAGGAGGTCTCCGGGCGCGTCGCCTCCCGGCTCGACGTGGCGGGCGCGAGCAGCGAACTGCCGCTGCACCCCGTCTTCTTCGACGTGCTCTACCTGGACGGCGAGGACCTGCTGGACCGCCCGTCGATCGAGCGGCACGCCGCCCTGGCCCGGGTACTGCCCGAGGAGCTGCGGGTGCGCCGGGTGCCGGTGACGGATCCGGGCGACGCACAAGCCCGCACCGCCGCACAGGAGTTCGCTGACGAGGTGCTGGCCCGCGGACACGAGGGCGTGGTGGTCAAGGCGCTCGACTCGGGGTACTCCGCAGGCCGCCGCGGGGCCTCGTGGCTGAAGGTCAAACCCGTGCATACTCTCGACCTAGTGGTGCTCGGCGCCGAGTGGGGGCATGGGCGGCGCGCGGGCAAGCTGTCGAATCTGCACCTGGGGGCGCGGCGCGCGGACGGCACGTTCGCGATGCTCGGCAAGACCTTCAAGGGGCTGACCGACGCGCTGCTGGCCTGGCAGACCGAGCGGCTGCGCGGACTGGCGGTCGAGGAGGAGTCCTGGGGCGTGCTGGTGGCGCCCGAGCTGGTCGTGGAGGTGGCCTTCGACGGGGTGCAGCGCTCCACCCGCTACCCCGAGGGCGTCACCCTGCGGTTCGCCCGGGTGGTGCGCTACCGGGACGACAAACGCCCGGAGGAGGCCGACACGGTGGAGGCGGTTGTCGGGCTGCTGCCGTGACGTCTCACAGCTCCGCGCGGATCCGGGCCGCGACCTCGCGGGCCTCCGACTCGTCCGCGTAGCGGCTGCGGGGCCAGAAGAAGCCGCGCAGCCCGTCCTTGCGCCTGCGCGGCACCACATGCATGTGCAGGTGCGGCACGGACTGGCTGACCCGGTTGTTGCCCGCGACGAACGACCCGTCCGCCTCCATCGCCCGCTCGACGGCGCCCGTGACGCGGCGTACGGCCGTGAAGTACGGGCCGACCGCGGCCTCGGGCAGATCGGTCAGCGTCTCCACATGGCTGCGGGGCACGACGAGGGTGTGGCCGGGGAAGAGGGGGCGCTGGTCGAGGAAGGCCACGACCTCGCCGTCCTCGTGGACGCGGTGCGCCGAGGCCGCGCCTGTGACGATCCGGCAGAAGGCGCAGGTGCTGTCCTGGGCCCCGCCGCCCCCGGCTTCGATGGCGTCGTCCATGCCGTCCATGGCGGTCAGTTGAGCGTGCGCGGGTCGGGGCCGACGCGGGTGCCGGTCTCCAGGCGCTGGATCTCCCGCAGGTCCTCGCCGTCCAGCTCGAAGTCGAAGACGGCGATGTTCTCCTTGACCCGGGAGGGGGTGACGGACTTGGGGATGACGACGTTGCCGAGCTGGATGTGCCAGCGCAGCACCACCTGGGCCGGTGTCCTGCCGTGCTTGGCCGCGGCCTTGCGGACGGCGGGATCGTCCAGGACGCCGTTGCCGCGGCCGAGCGGGGACCACGCCTCGGTGACGATGTCGTGCTTCGCGTCGAAGAGCCGCAGCTCCGGCTGCTGGAGCCGGGGGTGCAGCTCGACCTGGTTGACGGCGGGCACCACGCCCGTCTCGTCCAGGAGCCGCTGGAGGTGGTCCGACTCGAAGTTGGAGACACCGATGGCCCGGGCACGGCCGCTGTCGTGGATCTCGGCCAGCGCCCGCCAAGTCTGTACGTACAGGTCCTGGCGGGGCGCCGGCCAGTGGATGAGATAGAGGTCCACGTAGTCGAGGCCGAGCCGCTCCAGCGAGTCGTCGAACGCCCGCAGCGCGGTGTCGTGTCCCTGGTCGGAGTTCCAGAGCTTCGTGGTGACGAACAGCTCCTCGCGCGGGACGCCGGACTCGCGCAGCGCCTTGCCGGTGCCGCCCTCGTTCCCGTAGAAGGCCGCCGTGTCGACGCTGCGGTATCCGGCCTCCAGCGCGGCGGAGACGGTGGCGGCCGCCTCGTCGTCCGGCACCTGGAACACGCCGAATCCGAGCTGCGGCATCTCCGTGCCGCTGTTCAGCAGGACGGTGGGGACCTGTGCGCTGCTCACTGTGCGACCTCGGCTCTCTTCGGGGCACTCGGGCGTCGTCCGTCAGCCGGGGTATCCGGTCTGCCGAGGTCCATTCACGCAGACGCCCGCGGGTCGCTCAGCCCTCCCGGGCCGGGGCCGCCGCCGCGGCCTCGCGGGGCGCGGGGACCGGTGCCGCCCTCCCGCCCTCGCGGGGCGCGGGCAGCACCGCGTACAGCAGCGCGGCCAGCAGGGCCGTGGCGGCCCAGCCCAGGCCGTTCTCACCGATCCAGGTGGAGACCAGGGGGCCGGTGAACCAGTCGCACTTGGTGAAGCCCAGGCCGAGCAGCAGCGCGACGCCCCAGGCCGTCATGGCCTGCCAGCAGTAGCCGCCGACGTACCAGTAGCGACTGCTGCGCGAGGTGTCGAGCAGCCCTTCGGGGTCGTAGCGGACGGCCCGGCCGCGGCGCCGCAGCATGTCGATTCCGTAGACGCCGACCCAGGCGGAGAAGGAGACCGCCAGCAGCGAGAGGAAGGAGATGAACGAGCCGTAGAAGCTCTTGGCGACCAGCATCAGCAGCAGACCGCCGACCAGGCTGATGACCGCGTTGATGCTGACGGCCCAGGCGCGCGGCAGCTTCACGCCCATGGTCTGCGCGGTGAAGCCTGCCGAGTACATCGAGAGGCTGTTGATCAGCACCATCCCGATCAACGCGATGACCAGGTACGGAACGGCCAGCCACATCGGCAGCGCCTCGCCCAGGAAGGAGACCGGGTCGTCGGTCTTGGCCAGCGCCGGGTCCTTCACCGACATCACGCCGCCCATCAGCACCATCGGCACCAGCACCAGCAGCGCGCCGGAGACGGTGGTGCCGAAGATCTTGCCCCCGGAGGCGCTGTGCGGCAGATAGCGGGCGAAGTCGGGCCCGGTCGGAATCCAGCTGATACCGCCCGCCGCGATCGTGCCGATGCCCGCGATCAGCATCGCGGTGCTGCCCGCGGGCCGGGAGAAGACCTCGGCCCAGTCCATGGTGGTGATCAGGTAGCCCAGCACCAGCACGGTGAAGAGCCCGAAGAAGTAGGTCGACCAGGTGTTGCAGAGGTTGAGCACCTTCCGGCCCATCCCGCTGACCAGGAAGGTGACGCCTACGAACAGCAGCAGCGTGACGACGATGAGCGGGGTGCTGCTCCGGACCCCGAACAGTAGCCGGAGAACCGTGAGGACCGCGTAGGCGCCGGTCACGGCGTTGATCGTCTCCCAGCCGAACCGGGCGACCCACAGGATCATGCCGGGGAAGTAGTTCCCCCGTACCCCGAAAGTGGCCCGCGAGAGCATGGCGCCGGGCGCGCCACCCCACTTGCCGGAGACGGACAGCAGCCCGACCAGGCCGAAGGAGACGCCACCGGCGACGGCCGCGGCGAGCAGCACCTGCCAGAAGTTCAGGCCGTTGAAGACGACGAGCCCCGCGCCCATGGTGAGCAGCAGCACACTGATGTTGGCGGCCACCCAGGTGGGGAACAGCTCGCGGACCCGGCCGCGCCGCTCGTGGTCGGGGACGGGCTCGATGCCGCGGCTCTCGACGGTCTCGTCGATCACAGCGGTCGCCGGGGAGGCGGAGGGGGACGTGGG
>NZ_JADKMA010000215.1 GCF_017676365.1 Streptomyces oryzae | reverse complement strand
GCGCTCACACCCCCGGCATGGGGCCCGGTGCCGGTGCGCCGCCGCCCGGCGCTCCGCAGCCGCAGCCCGGTCAGCCCACGGTCGGTCCCGGCTATATGGCGGTGCTCCGCTACCGCGCGCCCGACGGCTCCGAGCAGCAGCTCATCCGCCGCTCGGCGCCGGGCACCCCGCACCCGGAATGGCAGCTGCTGCACGAGCTGCGGGCCATGAACGTGCCCCCGCAGCAGGTCGTCGAGCTCCACACCGAGCTGGAGCCCTGCGACCTGCCCGGCGGCTACTGCGCGCGGATGATCCGTGAGACGTGGCCGCAGGTGCGGGTCAGCCACACCGCCTCGTACGGCACCGACCACGCCTCCCGGCAGCAGGGCATGCGGCATCTGATCGAGCATCAGGGCGAGCTGCACCAGGTCGCCGACGGGCCGGCGCGGCCCGCGCCCAACCCGGTGCCGCTGCCGATGCCAGGACAGATCCCGCCGGCCCCGCCGATCCCCCCCGACGCGATCGGGCAGGAGCTGATGCAGGCGTTCGGCCCGCAAGGCGTCTTCCGCTTCGACCAGCGGGCCGTCTCCCGTGCCGGGGTGCCGGACATCGTCGCGCAGACCCTGGTCTGGGCGGGTGTTCCCATCGACATGGGGCCGTTCTTCTGGGGCCAGGCCCAGCCCGGCCGCCCCGTTCCCACGCTGGCGGAGCTCGCCCAGGAGCGCGGCGTGCAGCCCGCTTCCGACGCGGCGTCGTATCTGGTGATGGGGACGGACTTCGGGCGGCAGCTGTGCGTGCAGTACGGCACGGCGAACATCGTTGCCGTACCGCTGGAGGCCGGTCCCGGCGGGCAGCCGGCACCTCCGCAGTTCGTGAACACCGGGCTGCCGGAGTTCGTGCGGTGCATGGCCATGCTGGGGCGGATGTGGCGTCTGCGGTTCGGGCTGACGCCGGACCAGGCGGGCCGCTGGACCGTCGACTTCCAGTCCCAGCTCGTCGCACTGGACGCCGCGGCCCTGGCTTCGCCGGAGAACTGGTGGTCGGTGCTGCTCGAACAGATGTGGGACGGCTTGTTCTAGAAGCCCCGCGCCCCTTCGGGGCGCCGACGTGCCGACGAGCGTTCCGTGCGGGACCCTCGGTGCATGTACGGGGAGAGCAGCACCCTCCACCGCGCAGGTGGCCCGCGCCGCAGATGGCGGCGGGTCACTCTGCTCGTGCTCCTCGTACTGCTGCTGGCCTGTGCCGCCGGGCTCTCCGCGACCTACGGGTGGGCGGAGGGCCAGGTGCGCCACACCGAGGCGTTCGCCGACTACCCGGGCCGCCCCTCCCCGGGCAGGGGCACCAACTGGCTGATCATCGGCACCGACACCCGCGCCGACCTCAGCCACCGGCAGCGCGAGCAGCTGCACGTCGGCGGAGGCGGCCGGCGGAACACCGACACCGTGATGGTGCTGCACTACGGCGCGGCGGGCCCGTATCTGGTGAGCATCCCGCGCGACTCGTACGTCACCGTTCCCGGGCACGGCCGCGGGAAGATCAATTCCGCCTATGCGCGCGGCGGCCCCAAGCTGCTCACCCGCACCGTCGAGGGGGCCACCGGGCTGCGCCTCGACCACTACGCGGAGATCGACTTCCTCGGCTTCACCAGCGTCGTCGAAGCCCTCGGCGGCGTACGGATCTGCCTCGGCAAGCCCCTGCGCGACAGCAAGTCGGGCGCCGATCTGCACGCCGGCTGCCAGACACTCGACGGCCGGCAGGCGCTCGCCTTCGTACGGGCCCGCTACAGCGATCCGGCCGGCGACCTCGGACGGGTCACCCGGCAGCGCCGGCTGCTGAGCGCGCTGGTGGAGGAGGGCACGGCCCCGGCCGCCGTGGGGAACCCGTTCCGGTTCTTTCCCTTCGTCGGCTCGGCCCTGGACGCGGTCACCGTCGACAAGGGGAGCTCGGCGCTGTCACTCACACGAATGGGCTGGAAGATCAGACGGCTGACGGAGGGCGACGGGGGTACGACGACCGTCCCGGTGGCGAACCCCGGGCTCAGCGTGCCGGGCGCCGGAAGTGTGGTCGCTTGGGAGCCATCCGGGTCACGTTCTCTTTTTCATCAGTTGCGGCAGGATGTGCCGATTACGGCAACCCCCGTGAAATAGCGCATCCTGGGGCGGGCCGGTCTCGCACGTGATCGTGGGGATCGACGGGATCGCAGAGAGTGACGGGATTGCCGAGATAAGGGGCTCGATATGAGTGCGTCGTCGCCGCACGGCTTCACGGTCGTCCGGGGCCGTGGATACCGGCCCGAACCGGTCGACGTCCGCGTGGCCGAACTGAACGCGGAACGCGAGGCCGCCTGGCACCGCACCGCGCAGCTCACCCGGCAGGCCCAGGAGCTGGCCGAGGAGGCCGAACGGCTGCGCGGGGTCGCCGCCGCGCTGCCCCCGCAGACGTACGAAGCGCTCGGCCCGCGCGCCCAGTCGCTGCTGGCCACCGCCGAGTCCGAGGCCGCCGAGGTACGGACAGCGGCCGAGACGGAAGCGCAGCAGCTGACCGAATGCGCCGAGGAAGAGGCCCGCGACGTACGCGACGCCGCCCGCGAAGCGGCCGCCCGCCGCCGCGCGGACGCCGAGGCCGCCGCGGCCAGGACGCTGGACGCCGCCCAGGACCGCGCCGACGAGCTGCGCTCCCAGGCGCGGGCGCAGGCCGAGAAGATCGGCCAGGAGGCGTCCGACGCGCTGAAGGAGATGTCCCGCAGGTGTTCGGCGCTCCTCGCCGAACAGGAGAAGGAGCAGGCAGCGCAGGCGGACGCCACCGACAGGGAGCTGGCCAAGCAGGAGGCCGACTTCCAGGCGTACGCCGCCGAGCTGGACGAACGCGGCCGGCGGGCCCTCGCCGACGCCAAGCGGGAGCACGCGGAGGCCGAGGAGGCGGCGCGGCACCGGCAGGAGGACGCGGAGGCGCGGGGCGCCGAGCTGATCGCGGAGGCCAAGGTGCGGGCTGAGGGCATCGAGCGGGAGACCGAGCGGGTGCTGCGGGAGCACGCGGAGCGGGAGGAGGAGCTGCGCCAGCACATGGCCCACGTCCGCTCCTCCCTCGCCGCCCTCACCGGCCGCACCCCTGAAGACCCCGCCCTCCCGGCCCAGCAGTCGGCCGCCACAGCGGACTGAGAGGGTTCCAGGCTCCACCTCGGTTGTGGGCACAAAGGGCCGCACCCGGCGACGGGCGGCGCACCCCCGCTCGGCGGCGCCGCCCGTAGGCGCGGGTGCGCCATCCACAGAGGGGGCCGCAGGGGGCACCCCCCCGGCGCAGGACCCAGCGGTGTCAGGGGCGCGGCGTACCCTGAAGGGGACCCGGCTCGCTTGCGAGCCGGGCTCTCGTCGTGCGCGCCCAGCACGACGAGAGCCGCGCGCCCCCCGGATGGAAAGCCGAAAGTGAAGCCCTCATGAGCCTGCACGGTCTGCTCGATGCCGTCACCAAGGACCCCGCGCTGGAGGGGGCCGTCAAGGCCGCCGCCGACGGCAACAGGCACCACGTCGACCTCGTCGGCCCCGCGGCGGCCCGCCCCTTCGCCGTCGCCGCGCTGGCCCGCTCGGCCGGGCGCCCGGTGCTGGCGGTGACGGCGACCGGCCGCGAGGCCGAGGACCTGGGGGCCGCGCTGCGCTCGCTCCTCCCGGAGGAGGGCGTCGTCGAGTACCCGTCCTGGGAGACGCTGCCGCACGAGCGGCTCAGCCCGCGCTCGGACACGGTCGGCCGCCGTCTGGCCGTACTGCGCAGGCTGGCGCACCCGGATCCGTCCGACCCGGCGACCGGCCCCGTCTCGGTCGTCGTCGCCCCCGTCCGCTCCGTGCTCCAGCCGCAGGTCAAGGGGCTGGGCGAGCTGGTGCCCGTCTCCCTCAAGCAGGGGCAGACGGTGGACCTGGAGGAGACGGTCGACGCGCTGTCGGCTGCCGCGTACGCCCGCGTCGAGCTGGTGGAGAAGCGCGGCGACTTCGCGGTGCGCGGCGGCATCCTGGACGTTTTCCCGCCCACCGAGGAGCACCCGGTCCGGGTGGAGTTCTGGGGCGACGAGGTCGAGGAGATCCGCTATTTCAAGGTCGCCGACCAGCGCTCGCTGGAGATCGCCGAGCACGGGCTGTGGGCGCCGCCGTGCCGCGAACTGCTGCTGACGGAGGACGTACGGCGACGGGCGGCGGAGCTGGCCGAGGTCCACCCGGAGCTGCACGAGCTGCTCGGCAAGATCGCCGAGGGGATCGCGGTGGAGGGCATGGAGTCCCTGGCGCCGGTGCTGGTGGACGAGATGGAGCTGCTGCTGGACGTGCTGCCGGCCGGCAGCATGACAGTGGTGTGCGACCCGGAGCGGGTGCGTACGCGGGCCGCCGATCTGGTGGCGACCAGCCAGGAGTTCCTGCAGGCGTCCTGGGCGGCGGTGGCCGGCAGCGGCGACGGGGAGGGCGGGAAGGCCCCCATCGACGTGGGCGCGGCCTCGCTGCGCGGCATCGCCGACGTACGCGAGCACGCGCGCGAGCTCGGCATGATGTGGTGGACCGTCAGCCAGTTCGCCGCTGACGTCGACGGGGCGGCCGAGGACGACGGCGACACCCTCAAGCTGGGCCTGCGCGCCCCCGAGTCGTACCGCGGCGACACGGCCCGCGCGCTCGCCGACACCAAGGGCTGGCTGTCCGACGGCTGGCGGTGTGTGTACGTCACCGAGGCGCACGGCCCCGCGGCCCGCACCGTCGAGGTGCTCGGCGGCGAGGGCGTGCCGGCCAGGCTGGCAGGGCCCGAGCTGGCGCTGGACCCCTCTCTGGTGCACGTGGCGTGTGGCTCCCTCGACAACGGCTTCGTCGCCCCCGGGCTGAAGCTGGCGGTGCTGACGGAGACGGATCTGTCGGGCCAGAAGGCCGCCGGCAAGGACGGCACCCGGATGCCGGCCCGCCGCCGTAAGCAGATCGACCCGCTCACGCTGCAGCCGGGCGACTACATCGTGCACGAGCAGCACGGCGTGGGCCGCTACATCGAGATGGTGCAGCGCACGGTGCAGGGCGCCACCCGCGAGTATCTGCTGGTGGAGTACGCGCCCGCGAAGCGCGGCCAGCCGGGCGACCGGCTGTTCGTGCCCACCGACCAGCTGGAACAGATCACCAAGTACGTGGGCGGCGAGCAGCCCACCCTGCACCGGCTGGGCGGCGCCGACTGGACGAAGACCAAGGCGCGGGCCAAGAAGGCGGTCAAGGAGATCGCCGCCGACCTGATCAAGCTCTACAGCGCGCGGATGGCGGCGCCGGGCCACGCGTTCGGCGCCGACTCCCCCTGGCAGCGGGAGCTGGAGGACGCGTTCCCGTACGCGGAGACGCCCGACCAGCTCACCACCATCGGCGAGGTCAAGGACGACATGGAGAAGTCGGTCCCGATGGACCGGCTGATCTGCGGCGACGTCGGCTACGGCAAGACCGAGATCGCCGTGCGGGCGGCCTTCAAGGCGGTGCAGGACGGCAAGCAGGTGGCCGTGCTGGTGCCGACGACGCTGCTGGTGCAGCAGCACTTCTCCACGTTCACCGAGCGCTACGGCCAGTTCCCCGTCAACGTACGCGCGCTCTCCAGGTTCCAGACGGACACCGAGGCGCGGGCCACCCTGGACGGGCTGCGGGACGGCACCGTCGATGTGGTCATCGGCACCCACCGGCTCTTCTCCTCGGAGACGAAGTTCAAGGAGCTGGGCCTGGTCATCGTGGACGAGGAGCAGCGGTTCGGCGTCGAGCACAAGGAGCAGCTGAAGAAGCTGCGCGCCAACGTGGACGTGCTGACGATGTCAGCGACGCCGATCCCCCGGACGCTGGAGATGGCCGTCACCGGCATCCGTGAGATGTCCACCATCACCACGCCGCCCGAGGAGCGGCACCCGGTGCTCACCTTCGTCGGCCCGTTCGAGGAGAAGCAGATCGGCGCGGCGATCCGCCGTGAGCTGCTGCGCGAGGGGCAGGTTTTCTACATCCACAACCGGGTCGAGTCCATCGACCGGGCCGCGGCGCGGCTGCGGCAGATCGTCCCGGAGGCCCGGATCGCCACCGCGCACGGCCAGATGAGCGAGCAGGCGCTGGAGCAGGTGGTGGTCGACTTCTGGGAGAAGAAGTTCGACGTGCTCGTCTCCACGACGATCGTGGAGAACGGCATCGACATCTCCAACGCCAACACCCTGATCGTCGAACGCGGCGACACTTTCGGCCTCTCCCAGCTGCACCAGCTGCGCGGCCGGGTCGGGCGCGGCCGCGACCGGGGCTACGCCTACTTCCTCTACCCGCCGGAGAAGCCGCTGACCGAGACGGCCCACGAGCGTCTGGCCACCATCGCCCAGCACACCGAGATGGGCGCCGGTATGTACGTGGCGATGAAGGACCTGGAGATCCGCGGCGCGGGCAATCTGCTCGGCGGCGAGCAGTCGGGGCACATCGCCGGGGTCGGCTTCGACTTGTACGTACGCATGGTCGGCGAGGCCGTCGCCGACTACCGCGCGGCGCTGGAGGCCGGGGAGGCGGGCCCGGTGGAGGAGGCGCCGCTGGAGGTCAAGATCGAGCTGCCGGTCGACGCGCACGTCCCGCACGACTACGCGCCGGGCGAGCGGCTGCGGCTCCAGGCGTACCGGTCGATCGCCTCCGCCAACACGGAGGCGGACATCGCCGCCGTACGCGAGGAGCTGACCGACCGCTACGGACCGCTGCCCGAGCCGGTGGAGAACCTGCTGCTGGTCGCCGGGCTGCGGATGCTGGCCCGCTCCGCGGGGGTCACCGACATCACCCTCCAGGGCAACAACGTCCGCTTCAGCCCCGTCGAACTGCGCGAGTCCCAGGAACTGCGCCTCAAGCGGCTCTACCCCGGCTCGGTCGTCAAACAGGCCACCCACCAGGTCCTCGTCCCCCGCCCCAAGCCCACCAAGATCGGCGCCAAACCCCTCACCGGCCGCGAACTCCTGGCGTGGGTGGGCGAGTTCCTGACGACGGTGCCGGGGGCGTAGTCACCGGATAGTGTGAAGAAAGGGCTCGAAAACACCGGTCCCGTGTCGAGGCCTCTGGGTTTGCGGCACGCGGAGCGGTAGGGAGGACTCCATGACCATGACTGTCCCGGAGCGAGGAATGACCCCGCTGCGCCGCACCGCAGAGGCGGCTGAGGAGGCCACGGGCCTGCGAGCCGAGATCATTCGAGGGGTTCTCATGATGTCTCCCACCCCGCGTGGCAAGCACGCCAAGGTGGTCAATGTGATGGAACGGCAGCTCTTGCCAGCGCTGCCGGACGGCCTTGACGCCTTCCAGCTCGCCTCCGTGGCCCTCCCGCACGACCCCGACGACTACGCCACCCCCGACCTGCTCGTCTGCGACGCAGCCTTCGGCGACTCGGACGACTGGCTGGCCGAGCCCGGGAGCGCCGTACTGGTCGTGGAGGTCGTATCCCGCGGCAGCGCCACCAAGGACACACGGGACATGGTCAGCTGGTACGCGGAGGCGGATGTGCCCGCGTATCTGGTGATCGATCCCCGGCAGGGCAGCTGGACGCTGCACACCGTGCCCAAGGGCGGGGTCTATCAAGGAAGTCTGCGGGGGGAGTACGGCGAGGACGTGCCGTTGGAGCTCGAAGAGCTCCGCACCAAGATCACGACGGACGGGCTCCCCCGCTACGGGCCGGAGCGCAGGTCATAGCGGCGCCGGCGGCAGACCCTCGCAGCCCGCGCCTGTAGGGCCTCAGCGTTCCTCCTCCCACTCCAGTTCGCGTTCCTCCTCCTGCTCCCGTCGGCGGGCGCGTTCGCGGCTGCGGAATTGGCGGATGCGGCGGAGGACGGGATTGCGTTCGCGCTGTTCGCGGGACTGGCGGTCCAGCTCTTCCCAGAGGCGCTGGGAGCGTTTCTCCACGTCGAGCTCGTCGAGGAGCCGGTCGGCCTCGGCGAGCAGCGCGCCGTGCAGCTGCCACTGCCGGGGATGCTCGCGGACCTTGTCCAGGAGCTGGAAGGCGACGGTGTCCCGGCTGGTGCGGCTGGCCTCCAGCTCCCGGACCAGCCGGTCCTCGGCCTCCTCCGCGCTGGTGCTGACCGGCGTGGTGATCAGTACCGCGAAGGCCTCCACAGCGGAGGCCATATGGACGTACAGCTCCCGCATGCTGTCGGCGATCTCCTCGCTGAACAGCGGCTCGTCCAGCCGCTTCTTGGCCAGGTCGGTCACCGTCCTGGCGGTCGTGCGCAGGACGACGGCGCAGATCTCCAGGGCGTCGAGGCCGGTGCGCATCACGACGCGGGAGAGCAGCCCCTCCCGCACCCGCGGGTTGAGCCGCAGGCTGTCCTCGGCGCGGCGCAGCTCGACGTCGACCTCCACGATGTCGTGGTCGAGCCGGCGCGCCTGGTGCAGCCGGTCGGCGGCCTGGCTGACGGGGGTGAAACCGCACACGTCCTCGCCCAGCCCCAGCAGCAGGCGGTGCATCCGGCCCGCGAGGTCGATCACGGCCTCCCCCGCGGGCTGCACCCACACCGGCGGGACGAACAGCACCTGGAACCCGAGCCCGACGACAGCGCCGATCAGCGTCTCCAGCACCCGGTCCAGGGCCACGTGCGCCACCTGGTTCTGGGTCACGCCCAGCACCAGCATGGCGCTGATCGCCGTCTCGGGGACGAACTCGCCGGCCTTCACGAAGCGGCCGGTGATCAGCGAGGCGAGGATGACCACGCCCAGGCTCCACCAGGTCAGCCCGACCAGTGCGCTGAAGCCGCTGGCCACCAGCACCCCGGCGACGACCGCGTTGACACGCCGGATGCCCGTCCGCAGCGTCGTGTAGAGGGTCACCTGGGTGACCAGCAGAGCGGTCAGCGGTGCGGTCAGCGGCGCGGCCTCGCTGCTGAGCTGGGTGGCGACGGCGTAGCTGATCACGGCGGCGACGGTCGACCTGGCCGTCTGGGCGACCACGGGCTCGCGGTGCCGCCGCACCAGGTTCAGCAGTGGGTCGGTGACTTCGCGCACCCTGCGTCCCTCCCCGCTTTGCCTCCCGTTGCCACAGAGGAGGGCGCCGTCGGGGTGACGGGCGGGGCGAACCGGCAAGAGCAGCCCTGGGATCAGGTGCGCAGCACTGATGCCGGCCCAGGGAGACCGGTCCCGGCCCGGACAGCGACCCAACTCGTCCCGAATCGTTGGTCGATTTGATGTCGAACCGGTGGTCATGGACCCGTTCGACTCCCTACCATCGATCACCGCCAGGTCGCGTGAGGACGCGACCCTCGCCGCCGCCGGGAGGCCACATGGAAAGCCGTCACCGCAGGTCCGCGCTCACCCTTTCCGCCGCAGCGGCGCTCGTCGCCGTCGCACCGCTGCTCACCGCGTGCGGTGACGACGCGCACCCGGGCGCTGCAGCGCTGGTGAAGGGCGACCGGATCAGCATGGCGCAGCTTCAGTCCCGGGTCGGTGCCGTACGGGATGCACAGCGCGACGCGCCCCAGGGCGAGCAGATGATCAAGCAGAGCGGCAAGCTGACCCGCTCCACGCTGGACGGCATGATCCGCGAGCGCATCGTCGAACAGGCGGCCGACGAGGCGGGGGTGGGCGTCAGCCGGCGCGCGGTCCAGCGCGTCCGAGGGGAGCTCGAGAAGCAGGCGGGCGGCAGCAAGCAGCTGGAGACGGTGCTGCTGCGGCAGCAGAGCGTCGCGCCCAACGACATCGACAGGCGTATCCGTATGCAGCTGCTCGTGGAGAAGATCGCCAAGGCCAAGGGCATCGACCCGGCCACCCCGCAGGGGAACCAGCAGATCACCACGGAGCTGTCCAAGGTCTCCAAGAGCATGAAGATCAATGTGAATCCGCGCTACGGCAAGTGGGACGCGGGCCGCTCCACCCTCACCGGCGCGAAGACCCCATGGCTGCGGGATCTGACCGGCGCGGCGGCGGACCGGGCCCAGGCCCAGCAGATGTAGCCGCGGGCGCTCCCGGGCCCGGCCGTCGTCCGGCGTTGTCCGGCCGGGGGTACGGGGGCCGCCCTCCGGGGAGACGCAGTAGGTTCGAAGGGTGAACGAGATCCCCGAGACCGGCCGTATCGTCCTGCTCACCACCACCCACCGGGTGGCGCCCGGACTGCTGTCCTGGCCCGCCTGGGAGGCGCTGCGCACCGCCGACCGCGTGCTGTGCGCCGACCCGGCCCATCCGCAACTGCCGTACGTACGCGACGCCGGCGTCAAGGCCGAGGCCGGCGTCGAGCTGGACGCGCGGGCCCTGGTGGAGGAGTGCGCGCAAGGCGGCGGCCGCTCGATCGCGGTGCTCGCCACCGCGGAGGGCGAGCCCGCACTCACCGACGGCCTGGCCCGGCTGGCGGGCTCCGGCCGGGTGGCCATGCCCGAGCTGGAGCTGCTGCCCGGCTCCTACGACCTGCCCGGCGCCCGGCTGCTGGACGCCGTGCAGGTCATGGACCGGATCCGCCGCGAGTGCCCGTGGAGCGCCCTGCGCACCCACGAGGACCTGCTCAAATACGGCGTCGAGGAGGTCTACGAGCTCATCGACGCCATCGAGCGCGGGGACCGCGAGGAGCTGCGCGAGGAGCTCGGCGATGTGCTGCTCCAGGTCGTCTTCCACGCCCGCATCGCCCAGGACGACCCCGAGGAGCCGTTCGGCATCGACGACGTGGCCGCGACCCTGGTGGACAAGCTGGTCAACCGGCACCCGCACGTGTTCGGCGACGACGTCGCCGAGACCGCAGCCGAGGTCGAGACCCACTGGCAGCGCCGCAAGTCCCTGGAGAAGACCGAACGGGTCTCGGTCACCGAGGGCATCCCCCTGGGCCAGCCGGCCCTCTCCCTCGCCGCAAAGCTTGCGGGCCGCGCCCGCGCGGCGGGCCTCGACGCGCTGCCGCAGACCTCCGAAGCGGGCGTGGGCTACGCCCTGCTCGCCCTGGCCGCCCAGGCCGAACACCAGGGCATCGACCCGGAAGCCGCACTACGCGCTGCCGCCCGCGAATACCGCGACCTGATCAAGGAGAGGGAGCAGCCGAGGGAGCAGCGGGGGCGGTAGTGCGCGGGATCAGCCGCCGGTGTCCGCGGCGATCTTGAAAGCGATCCCGTCCAGGATGTCGTGTTCGCTGACCACGACTTCCTCGGTGCCGAGGCGTTCCATGATGGTCAGGAGGACGAGGGCGCCGGCGTTGATGACGTCGACGCGGCCCGGGTGCATGACGGGGATGGCGGCGCGTTCGTCGTGGGTGGCGGTCAGCAGCCGGTCGGTGAGGTCGCGGACCTGTGGCAGCGGGATGCGGCTGTGGTGGATGCGGGACGAGTCGTAGGCGTCCAGGTCCAGCGCGACACCCCCCAAGGTGGTGACGGTTCCGGCCAGGCCCACCAGGGTGCGGGCGCGCTCCAGCGGCACCGTGCGGGCCACCTCGTCCAGGGCCGACTCCACATCGGCGCGGACCGCCGCCACCTGCGCGGGGTCCGGGGTCTCGATGAGGGCTCCGTCCACGGTGAGGTGACGTTCGGTCAGCCGGACGCAGCCGATGTCGACGCTGCGGGCCGCCTCGACGTGCGCGTCGCCGAGCACGAACTCCGTGGAGCCGCCGCCGATGTCCACCACCAGATAGGGGGGTGCGAACGTGCCGGGGGCCAGCTCCTTGGTGGCGCCGGTGAAGGAGAACTCCGCCTCCTGGTCACCGGTGATCACCTCGGGCTCGACGCCGAGGATGTCCACGACGCCGCGGACGAACTCGTCCCGGTTCTCCGCGTCGCGGGACGCGGAGGTGGCGATGAAACGGGTCCGCTCGGGCGGTACGCCGAACTCGGCGATGATGCCTGCGTACCGGCGGCACGCCGCGAACGTCCGCTCCAGCGCCTCGGGCGCCAGCCGCCCGGTACGGTCCACGCCCTGCCCCAGCCGGACGATCTCCATCCGGCGGTCCAGCTCCGTCAGCGCACCCGTGTTCGGGTCCAGGTCCGCGACCAGCAGCCGGATGGAGTTGGTACCGCAGTCGATCGCGGCAACGCGGCTCATCGTCATGCCTGACCGTCCTCGCTCTCCTCGGGCACCGCCACACACGGGCCCTTGCGCCACCACTCGGGCAGCATCGCCAGCGCCTCGTCGCCCAGCGGGTTGACGCCGGGGCCCGCCACCAGCGAGTGCGCCACCAGCACGTGCAGGCACTTCACACGGTCGGGCATCCCGCCCGCGCTGGGGAAGCCGACCAGCTCCTCGATGGCGTCGCGGCGCGCCAGATAGTCCTCGTGCGCCGCCCGGTAGGCGTCGGCCAGCTCCGCGTCCTCGCGCAGCCGCTCCGTCATCTCCTTCATCACGCCGTTCGCCTCCAGCGTCCCGATGGCGGAGGCGGCACGCGGGCAGGTCAGGTAGTACGTGGTGGGGAACGGCGTACCGTCCTCCAGCCGGGGCGCCGTCTCCACCACGTCGGGCAGCCCGCAGGGGCAGCGGTGGGCGATGGCGCGCAGCCCGCGCGGCGGGCGGCCGAGCTGCTCCTTGAAGGCCGCGATGTCCGCTTCGGTGGGCGGAGTCGGCTCGGTCCTGGGCGGTGGGGTTTCCATGGGTGAGGGTGCTCGTCGCTTCGTCTCGTCAGGGG